>JBJEDO010000033.1:0-26031 GCA_051872155.1 Candidatus Limisoma sp. | reverse complement strand
TGAGCGAATGAGTGGATGAGCGGATGAGTGGATGAGTGGATGAGTGGATGAGTGGGAAGCAGATTGCGCGCCCCTCTTACCTCTTACCTCTTACCTCTTACCTCTTACCTCTTAGAACGGCAACGGCTCACCGGGGGTTGAGAAGTCGGCGTCGGACATATAGGGTACGCCGGGGACGTTGGGAACATTTGAACCGGCTGAACCATTCGCGACAGAGCCACCGGCATTGCCTGCGCCGCCGAGGGGTTTCGCCGAATTGTCGTCGCCAAAGCGCGACTCGATGGTCTCCATTCGGTCGGGAATGTTGCTGTCTTCCCAGTTTTGGAATCGAGCAAAGCGAGCCACAAAGCGCATTTCCACATCGTCGACGGCACCGTTACGATGCTTTGCCACGATGAATTCCGCTTTGCCTTTGACCGATTTTTCGTTGTCTTCGGAACTGTGCATATAGTATTCCGGGCGGTGGATGAAGCAGACGATGTCGGCGTCTTGCTCAATGGCACCCGACTCACGAAGGTCGCTCAACTGCGGTCGCTTGCTGTTGGAGTCTTTGCGGTCTTCAACCTTACGACTCAACTGCGACAAGGCGATAATCGGGATATTGAGTTCCTTGGCTAACTGCTTGAGCGAACGCGAGATAGTACTAACCTCTTGCTCACGGCTACCGAACTTCATGCCGTTGGCATTCATAAGTTGGAGGTAGTCGATGATGATGATTTTCACGCCGTGCTCGCGCACAAGTCGACGCGCCTTTGTACGCAGCTCGAAGATAGAAAGAGCCGCCGTATCGTCGACAAAGAGGGGTGCGCTGAAGAGTCGGCGCACGCGATATTGGAGTTGGTCCCACTCGGCTTGGGTTAGTTTTCCCGACTTAATTTTGTCGCCTTCGAGTTCGCAGACGTTACAGATGAGACGCTTAACGAGTTGGACATTCGACATTTCGAGCGAGAACAGCGCAACCGGCGTATTATAGTCGACCGCCATATTTTTCGCCATCGAAAGCACGAAAGCCGTTTTACCCATCGCCGGACGCGCGGCAATGATGATAAGGTCGGAGTTTTGCCAACCGGAAGTGAGTTTGTCGAGTTTATGGAATCCGGTAGCCAAACCGCTCAATCCGCTCTCTTTCTGACCGGCAGCGGCAATCTGCTCGATGGCTTCCGTGATGACCGGGTCGATTTGCACGAAATCCTTCTTCAGGTTGTTCTGCGAAATGCCGAAGAGTTCTCCCTCAGCCTCTTGAAGCAGGTCGTCGACGTCGTACGACTCGTCGAACGCTTTTCCGGCAATCTTCGAGCAAAACTCGATGAGTTGCCGAGCGAGAAACTTCTGAGCGACAATGCGTGCGTGCGTTTCGATATGCGCAGCCGACACCACCTTTGAGGTAAGTTCGGAGATATGCAGCGCGCCGCCGACCTCGTCGAGACGGCCCTCGAGGCGCAATTGTTGCACCACGGTAAGCATATCGATAGGCTCCTGCTTAAGACCCAGCGCTTGGATTGCTTCGTAGATTTTTTGGTGCTGCGGGTCATAGAACGACTCGGGCTTGAGGATGTCGCACACCACGCCGAAAGCGTCGCGTTCGAGCATCAACGCGCCAAGCACAGCCTCTTCCACTTCGCGGTCTTGAGGTTGCAACTTACTACCCTCGGCGAAATCGACTGCCGGGGTTTTCTTTTGGAAAGGCTTTGCGCCTCTGTCGTTCGAGAATTCTGCCATAGCGAAAAAATTTTCTACAAAAGTAGCGAAATTTGCTCAAAAAAAGGTAACTTTGTGAAAGTAATTATGAAGATAAGCATCGTTGTGCCTGTCTATCAGGTAGTTCAATGGATAGCAACGTGCGTCGACTCGTTGTTGAGCCAAACGTACACCGATTATGAAGTCATACTGGTCGACGATTGTTCGACCGACGGCAGCGAATCGGTGTGCGACCGCTATGCCTCCGACAGTCGCGTGACGGTGGTCCATCGCAAGACGAACGGCGGACTGAGCGCCGCACGCAATACTGGCATCGATCTCGCTCGCGGAGAATTTATCACCTTTGTCGATTCCGACGACTTCATAGCGCCCGACACACTCGCCGCCATCGCCGCAGCAGCCGGCGACGACGTCGACATCGTCGAATATCCCATCAACATCGGCTACGGCTCTCCCGGCAGCACCGTCTACCGCAACAGTTACAGCGCCGAAAATGCGCTCGACAGCTGGATAGAAAGCCGCGGCTATTTCCATTGCTACTCCGCCAACAAAGCATTTCGCCGCACATTGTGGAACGACATACGGTTTCCCGAAGGCAAATGCTACGAAGACGTCTTCACAGTGCCGCGACTCATCGCGCGCGCTCGACGGATATGCTTTGCGCCGACCGGAATGTACTACTACTGCCGACGCAACGGCTCGATTTCGACAACGTACACAGTCGGCAATCTCACCGACTTCGTTACCGCCGAAATTGCGCTACTTGAGTTGCTCAAAACGCGCCCGACGTTCGACGACTGCCGTACCGACGAGCTTTTTATCACCATCTGCAATTGGCAAGCGATGCTGTCGCGATTGGGCGGCAACTACCTTCTGCCTCCGCACAAAGTGTCGCTACCGAAAATGCTTCGTAGCAACTGCTCTGCAAAAATAAAAGTCAAAACAATACTCTACGCGCTGTTCGGCAAATCGTACTGCCGACTGCTCGCAAAAACCTTGAAATAGCCGATGCACGAATTGTCGATAAGTTTCATAATACCCGTCTACAACACGCCGGAAGCGCTGCTTCGACGCTGCATCGACAGCATTGCAAAAGCTGCCGACGCGGTCGACTATGAAACGCTGATTGTCGACGACGGCTCGACCGAGACCGACGTAAAAGCGATAGTCGGCAGCTACGACGAGCCGCGCATACGCTACTTCCGACAAGACAACGCACGGCAAGGCGCCGCTCGCAATCGCGGGTTGGACAATGCCGAAAAAGAATGGGTGCAGTTTGTCGACTCCGACGATTTTCTGATTGCCGACAACTATCGACAAATCATCGACATAGCCGCCAACGAGCGCCCCGACGCAGTAATGTTTCGCCATCGCAACGTCACCGACGCCAAGCCGACAGTCGACGTCAGCCCGGGACGCATCGTCAGCCGCACTTCCGGTGTGGATTACCTGACCGACAACAGTGCATTGGGCGTGGTTTGGAATTGCTTGATTCGCCGCAGCAGGCTACAGGGATTACGCTTCCGCCAGGACATTTTTATCGAAGACGAAGAATATATGCCGCTGATGTTTTTGCGGTTCGATAGGCTGACGGTCACCGACATCGAGGCATATGCCTACTACCGTCACACCGACTCGACAACCGGCAAACGCTCAGCCGACCACATCGAAAAGACCTTCGCCGACTTCCTCACCGTCATCGCAAGTCTGCGCGACGTACGCCGCGGTCTCGACGGCAAGCCGCGACGTGCGCTGAGCCGATGCATCGACCAAGACTGCGTGGCGTTTGCCTACAACCTGCTGAGACTCGCTCCCGACGAAGAGTTTTTCGACCGCTGGCTCGACCGACTCTTCGTCGACGGCATTCTGCCTGCGCCGAAGGCTCGCTACAACAGCAAATACACGCTCGCACGCTTCGCCACCGCCGGACGCCGACGTATGCGATTACTCCGACTAATATTCAGAGCCTTATGAAAATACTTCTTCTCGGGGAATACAGCAACGTACATTGGACACTCGCACAAGCGCTGCGGCGGCTTGGGCACGACGTCTGCGTTGCTTCTAACGGCGACTTCTGGAAAAACTATCCGCGCGACATCGACCTCGACCGCAAAATGGATTCGCGTCTCGGCACAATCGACTTCTACCGTCGGCTGGCTTTCGCCCTGGCTCGGATGCGCGGCTACGACGTCGTGCAACTCATCAACCCTATGTTTTTCGAGGTCAATCCCCGGAAAAACCTCCTCGCTTACAAGTATCTCAAACGGCATAACCGAAAGACCTTCCTCGGCGCTTTCGGCATGGACTTTTTTTGGGTTGACGAATGTCGGCAACAACGCCCGCTGCGCTACTCCGACTTCAACTTCGGCGACACACTCCGCACCGACGAAATCGCCATGCGCGAAGTCAACGACTGGGTCGGTACCGACAAAGAGACTGCCAATCGCTACATCGCTGACAATTGCAACGGCATAATCGCCGGACTCTACGAATACTATGCTTGCTACAAGCGTCTCTACGACGAGAAACTGCAATTCATACCCTTCCCCATCGACGTCGACGCCATCGAGCGCGTTGCTCCGCCGGTCGACGGTCCGGTGCGCTTTTTCATCGGCATTTCGCGCCAACGTAGCAAATATAAAGGCACTGACATTATGCTCGCCGCACTCGAGAAGTTGCACAGCCGCTATCCCGACCGCTGCGAGATTGTCAAAGCCGTTTCCGTACCATTCGATCAATATCAGCACATGATGAATTCGAGCCACGTCATCCTCGACCAACTCTACTCCTACACGCCGGCAATGAACGCACTGCTGGCAATGGCGAAGGGGCTCGTCGTTGTCGGCGGCGGCGAAGAGGAGAACTACCAAATTCTCGGCGAAGAAAGCCTGCGCCCGATCGTCAACGTGCTGCCCGACGCCGACGACGTATATCGCAAACTCGAGCAACTCGTCGTCGACCCGCAACGCATCAGCTCGCTCTCCGAACAAAGCCGGACCTACGTCGAACGCCATCACGACGCAGTCGCAGTCGCTCGCAAATACCTCGATTTCTGGACGTCAAAATAACTTCAATATGATAACTTTCCCTAACGCAAAAATAAATATCGGACTCAACATCGTCAGCCGACGCGCCGACGGCTACCACAACATCTCAACCCTATTCTTCCCCATCCCGCTTTGCGATTCGGTAGAAGTTGTCGAAAGTCCGACGCTGAGCCTTCGCACATTCGGTCGCGCCATCGACTGTCCGCCGGAGAAAAACCTTGTGATGAAAGCATATCGGCTACTCGCCGACGAATTCGCTCTACCGACCGTCGAAATCAACCTCTACAAGCACATCCCCGACGGCGCCGGACTCGGCGGCGGCTCGTCGGATGCCGCTCGGCTGGCTGTGATGCTCAACGAGATGTTCGCCCTCGGCTTGACGGAAAGCGACTTGGCGAAACGGTTGGTAAGCATCGGCGCCGACTGCCCGTTTTTCGTCTACAACCGCCCCATGCTCGCTTCGGGCATCGGCGACATCCTCGAGCCATACGACATCGACCTCGGCAACTACCGAATCGTGGTTGTCAAGCCCGACGTCTACGTGTCGACCGCCCAAGCCTATGCCGGAGTGACACCCAAAGAGCCGAGCGTGCCGCTCAACGAATTGCTACAACGCCCCGTTGCGGAATGGCGCGACGCCGTGGTCAACGATTTCGAGGACTCCGTATTCGCAAAATTCCCCCAACTTGCCGACGTTAAGCAGGAATTCTACCGCGCCGGAGCTGTTTATTCTGCCATGTCAGGCTCCGGGTCTGCCATTTTTGGCATCTTCGATAGTGACACTTTGGCAGAGTCGTGCGCCAAGGCTCTGAATGGCTACCTTCTCTGATTTTCCAAGCAAATAAGCACGCGCAACGACCGGTTTGGCAAGTTTTTTGTATCAAACTTGCCTATAATAACTAATGTATAAGAAAAAAAAAACAACATAAATCATGACTAAACAAAACGAAAACAAGGAAGTAGAGCAACCGGAAGTAGACTGTCAGCAAGCCGCTGTCGAAGGCGAACAGACGGCAGAACAAGCAGAGGCTACCGAAGGTGCCGCCGAAGAGCAACAACCCGTAGACCCGCTTGAGCAGGCAAAAGCAGAACTTGAAAAAGCGAAAAACGAATACCTGTTCTTGCTTGCCGAATTCGACAACTTCCGCAAGCGCACAATCCGCGAACGCGCCGAGCTCATCAAAAACGCCGGCGAAAAGGCAATGGAAGGCATCCTTCCCGTTGTCGACGACTTTGAGCGCGCCATCCAAGCCGGCGAAACGACCGACGACATCAACGCACTTCGCGAAGGCATTATGCTGATTTACAACAAGTTTATGAAATATCTCGAATCGAACGGCGTTAAGCCCATCGAATCGACCGGAGCCGACTTCAACACCGAATATCACGAAGCCGTAACAACCTTCCCCGCTCCCGACGAATCGCAAAAAGGCAAAGTTATCGACACCGTTCAAAAAGGATATATGATTAACGACAAAGTGCTTCGCCACAGCAAAGTCGTTGTCGGTCAATAGAAAGAAGAGGAATTGAAGAATGGAAAAGAGAGATTATTATGAAGTGCTGGGCGTAGCAAAAAACGCCACAGCCGACGAAATAAAAAAGGCATACCGCAAAAAAGCCATACAATATCACCCGGACCGCAATCCGGGCGACAAAGAAGCTGAAGAGAAATTCAAAGAAGCAGCGGAAGCATACGACGTGCTCAGCGACCCTGACAAACGCGCTCGCTACGACCAATACGGTCACAACATGGGTCCGCAAGGATTCGGCGGTGGCGGCTTTGGCGGAGGCTTCGGCGGCGGAATGTCGATGGACGACATTTTCTCGCACTTCGGCGACATCTTCGGCGATGCCTTTGGAGGTGGCTTCGGTGGCGGATTTGGCGGCGGATTCGGCAGAGGCGCGGCGCGGCAAACGCGAGGCAGCGACTTGCAGATTCGCGTCAAGGTCGGTCTGAAAGACATTGCTCACGGAGTTACCAAAAAATTCAAAATCAGCCACTACGTGGCTTGCGAAGAGTGTAAAGGCACTGGAGCAAAATCCGGCACGGCATACAAGACATGCGAGACCTGCCACGGTAGCGGTGTTGTTACCACCATCAAGCGCACATTCTTAGGGCAAATGCAATCGCAATCGGTATGCCCTGATTGCCAAGGCGAAGGTCGCATTATCACCGACAAATGTCCACACTGCTCGGGCGAAGGCGTCGTCCACAAGGAAGACATCATCGAAGTCAACATCCCGGCAGGCGTCGAAAACGGTATGGCGCTCAATCTGCGCGGCAAAGGTAATGCCGGACGTCGCAGCGGCGCTACCGGCGATTTGCTCATCCACATCATCGAAGAGCGCGACCCCATACTCATGCGCCGTGGCAACGACGTTTGCTACAACTTGATGATCGACTTTGCTACGGCTATACTCGGCGGACGCGTCGAAGTGCCTACCATCGACGGCAAAGCGCGTATCAACATTGAAGCCGGAACACAGTCGGGCAAAATTTTGCGTCTGCGCGGCAAAGGTCTGCCTTCGCTCAACGGCGGCGGCAACGGCGACGAACTTATCAACGTGCTTATCTATACGCCGGAACATCTTTCGGCGGAAGAAAAGAAACTCGTTGAACAACTCGCCGAAAGTAAGAACATTCACCCGACCGACAGCGCGAAATCGCGAATCATCGACCGCCTGAACAGAATTTACGACAACGAATAACCAATAAAGATAATTAAATCCTATCCCTATGGCAATGATAATCTGCCCCAAGTGCGGAGGTCAAATCTCCGACCGAGCGCCGCGGTGTCCCCACTGCGGCTACGTTCGTTCTAACGACAACCAACCTCAGCAACCGACTCCGACTCCGCCGGCGGCTCCGGCTCCGCCTGCGCCACAACAGCAACCAACTCCGACTCCACAACTAACTCCAACGCAGCGCCCGACAGCGACAAGCGGCGGCAAACTGAACACTACACACATCGTGATAATCGCCGCTGCGCTAATCGTCGGCATTGCCATCTGTGTTGCCGCGATTTTGCTAACGCGCGATGATGAAAAGCAAGCTGAAATAATCGAAACGGCGCCGATTGAATCATCCTACTCTACAACCGACGATGGGGAAGAGCAACACATCGAAGCCGACGAATTTCAGCCTGACCAAGCGGCTGAGGAAGACTTCATCTGGCTGTCGGATTCTCGCATAGACATCTCCGACATTGCAATTCACGGTTATAGTACCGATGACGCTCGCGTGCTTCGCAATGCAATCTTCGCTCGCCATGGCTATCGTTTCAAGTCGCAGGATTTGCGAGATTATTTCAACCAATTCTCATGGTATATGCCTCGTTTCGACGACGTGACAAGCCATCTCTCGGAGGTTGAGCGAGAAAACATACAATTCCTCAAGAGCCTCGAATAATGCGTCGAAAAGGATTTGCCGCCTACGTTGCCGCCGGACTAATTCTGACGGCATGCTCGGGTCGCGTGGATGCCAACAACGCCGTGCCCGCCGACAGCTTGTCGACCGAAACGCCTACCGCGTCGCAAAAAACCGAGCCGGACGACACTACTACACTGAAAGCCAAAGCGTTGGCAAAAGCCTATCCGAATTGCATCAAGGGCTACGAAAACGGTCTGCTAAAGTTTGCCGACGGCACGACTATGCCTTTCGACGACGGAAAGGCAAAATCGTTTGAACAACGTCTCGACAACGCCGATGCGGAAGACATGATGGAACGCTACATCGACTACAACGGCGAGCCACCCGCCTATCTGAGCGACGCCGGCAGAACGCGCTGCGAACAGTTGTTTAAGAAAATGTACGGCAGCTCCTCGGCAGAGGTCAGCAAGCAACTTACGACCGTCGACTGGTTCGGGCAGAAGCTGAAGTTTTCGTCGACCAACGGCGCCGCCGACAGTCTGCGCGCTGTGGCTCGCGAAATTGCACAACATCCCGACGTGATAAAATACGCCAAGCCGAGCGCCGGAACATTCTATTGGCGCACCGTTCGCGGAGCAAAACGCCTCAGCGCACACAGTTTCGGCATTGCCATCGACGTATGCACAAGTCGCTCGAACTACTGGCGTTGGGACAATCCCGGACGCGGCGAAACAGCGAAAATCGGCTACCGAAACGCCTTTCCGCATCAACTTGCAGAGATTTTTGCTCGCCACGGATTCATCTGGGGCGGCAACTGGTATCACTACGACACGATGCACTTCGAATTCCGCCCGGAATACTTCGTGGAATGGTAGACTGAACAGTAGAAGAATAGAATAGGCTGTCTAACCGCATGTGTTAGACAGCCTATTTTTTCTATAAGTCAAATCTTACTATTTCATAGTGCTGATGTACTGACGGAGAGCGTCGTTGGTCGGGTCAACCTCGAGCATCTTTTGGTAGTAAGTCTTTGCAGTAGAGCTGTCGCCGTTAGCGATATAGTAAGAAGCGATGTAGTTGTAAGCCTCTTTGAGAGCGTCGGCGCGACGGCTTGCTTCTACCTTGTCGCCTTGTGCTTCAAGCGTTGTAATCATAAGTTCGTACGAATCTTTAGCAAGACCGGCTTTCTTGTCGCTGCCTTCGTAGACCAAATAGATACGAGCCTTACGTTGCGGGATGCGATAGTCGTCGGGCACTTTGTCCAACACATAGTTGATAGCGTCGAGAGCCGACTTGTAGGCAGCCTCTTTGTCGTCAGCATTTTGAGCGGAAGCCATTACGTTGTTGTAACGACCTGCGAGCACGAACATATCGTTGGTCGAGAAGTCGGCTTTGTCGATATATTGTTGGAAATATTTAGCAGCCTTTTTGTAAAGTTCAGCTTGTTTCGCGGGGTCCTGCTCGTCGCCGGCAGCAACAGAGTAAGCAGAGCTGAGGTCTTTGAGCGGCTCGGTCTTTTTGGGATTAACAATCACAGCTTGTTCATAAGCTTGGAGGGCAGCGTCGGTCTTGCCGAGTTTCTTAAGAACGTCGCCGTAGGTAGTGTAATCGTTCGACGAGAACAAGTTGTCTTCCGAACCCGCAGCGAAGAACGGCTCTGCATAGCGTTCAGCATCTTCCCACTTCTCGAGTTGAGCGGCGTTGATGAAACGCATACGCTTCATCAAGAACGAGCTCGGGTCTTTGTCGAGTTGAGCTTGTGCGCGTGCGAGCGACTCATCGTATTTCTTAGCGAAGTAGAGAAGCACAACGTAGCGCTCGTCGTCGCTCGTGAAGTGGTTGGGGTTGTCAATCACGTGCTTATACTCTTCGGTAGCGAGAGTCCATTGGTCGTTTTCGTAGAATTTCTCAGCCAATTCGCGTTGAGCGAGCAACGAGTTCGGCTTCTTTTCAACGATTTGTTTAAGTTTTGCGATAGCTTCGCTTGGATTGATTTTGAAGTATGTGTTGGCATATTTCACGTAAGCAATCGGGCTTTCGTCGTTGAACAGGAGCGACATATCGTAGTAGCCTGCCGATTCACCGTAGTTCTTTTCATCGGCAAACATATCGCCTTCGAAGATGTAGATGGTTGCCTCTTTCTTGTTAGCCTTCTTTGCTTTTTCAAGATAATCATTATACTCTTCTTTGTAAGTCACCTTGTTGGCATCGTAGTAAGCGCGAGCGATTTCAACTTTGATTTTTGCGTCTTTTTTGTTGATTCCTTCAGCTTGTTTGAAGAAGTCTTTAGCCGCAACTTTGTCGCCATTGCGCAAAGCCGCAGAACCTTTACCGACATAGTTTAAAGCGAACGTCGGATCTGCATCGATACCTTTGTCGAAATAGGCGTTAGCGTCAGCCATCTTGCCGCGGTTGATTTCGATGCAACCGAGGTAATAGTAAGCCTCAGCCTTTTTTGTAGTCGGCTCGTTGAGCGTTTTGTCGAGCACGATTTTGGCATTTTTGTCTTGTCCTACTTGATAGTATTCTACGCCGTCCATGTAGCCGTCGGCAAAGCAGGCTAAGCTTGTGCTCCCCGCGAGGGTAAGTGCTAAAATGAATTTCGATTTCATTGTGATTAAATTTTATAGTTTGTTTATTATTATTGCGTTAGTTCGACGTTTCTCAGCGGAATGTTAGCAGGCAGAATGCCCGTACCGAGAATGATTTTTTGGCTTATCACGCCGGTGAGGAAGGTAAAAAATCCGTGAGGCAGGCTTCCGCCGGGTGCGGTCGAGATGGCATAAATGCTACGATAGAGCGGATAGTCGCCCGTGTAGATGTAATACTGGAACGGCTTGTATGCCACCGGATTGTCGTTGCGACGAATGCCCAGCACTTTGATGTCTTTCACTATCTTGTTTCGGTCTTCGGCAGCCAACTCGGTTGTGTCGTTGCGTTGGAGTCGGTCTACCTTTTGTTCGATTGTCATCTCGTCGGAACTTGTTCCGTCGAGGTCGGAATTCAGCCAGGTTACACCGATGATGCCGAGCGCGTTTTTGCGCTTTTTGACAGCCTCAAACACTTCTTTATTAGTCTTGGCGGCAAGGACATTTTCGGCGAAATCGGCACCGGCGGTCAACGAGTCTTTCATATATTTCACCGTTCCCGAGCCTTGATGGTCGAACACGATTGTGATTTTGCCCGACTTGTTAGGCGAAATTTCGTTCCAGTCGGTAACTTTTCCGAGAAGGATGTCGCGAAGTTCGGCAAGCGAAAGTTCTTCGATAGGATTTTCGTTGTTGGCAATCACGGCAATGGCGTCGACGGCTATTTTCTGGCTGTGGACGCGGCGGTCGTGATTGTTAAGGTGCTTCGTCAGGTCGTCGGGCAACTCGTGCGACACCACAATCAGGCTCGTTGCGCCCGACTTGAGCGAGTCGATTGCCGACGTTTCGTCGACGTAGTACGACATAATCGATGCTTGAGGATAGGTATATTCAAACACGTCGATTTCCTGCTCGACGATGTTGGCAAAGCTCTCGTCGCAGACGATTTTCGCCAATCCGCTGGTGTGCGAATCGGTCGGCTTATGGCGGCTGCACGACGCCAGCGCGAGGATGGCTGTGAGCACTATCGATGCTGTAAATATGCGTTTCATTGTTGTCTGTTTTTGTTATAGTCTTTACCTTTAATATGTCTGTAACATCTGTAAATACCGTAAAGAATAAGCAACGACCCGACTGAGCGGCAGGCAAATTCGGAGGTCCATCCGAAAAAGTTCAGAAGAATCATAACCCCCATACCCACATAGACGAATACCATCATCAAGCCGAACAGCACACGCAAACTCACAGGCGGTTTTTTCTCTTTATTCTCGTTCGATTCCATCATTCTTTCGGTATAACTTTTTCCTATTAGATTTACTTAAGTATTATCGGTTTAAACGCATTTACAAAAATAATAAAAAACATTGTAAATCCACGAGATTTTTTAAAATCTTAACCATAAAATTTGCTAAAAATCGCCAACTACCCTATTTGGCAAAATCGAATGACATATAAAACAAAAAAGTTGCACCGAAATGATGCAACCTTTGGAGCCTGAAGCGGGACTCGAACCCGCGACCTTTTCGTTACGAATGAAATGCTCTACCGACTGAGCTATTCAGGCTAACATGTATCTGCGCTTCGAAAAGCGGCACAAAGATACAAATAATTTTTGAAATAACGACTAATTAAAATCTTTTTTACTGCAAGTAAGTATAATTTTTGCATCTTCGAGGCCGATTTTGCACATCGAAGGCAAAGAAATCTGCGGAGTCATCGAAATCAGAGTCTGCGACGTCGACGAGCCATAGTAGTAAGAATAGTAGTAGCTCGAGGATGACGACGACGATTCAAATCCGGCATCGACGGGAATCAGCATCCAATCTTCGTCATCGTCGGTCGGCTCAGTGCCCTCGTCGAGGAATTTCTTAAAGAGCGCGCGCATCGAGAACGAATAGGTGCCGGTCGTCGAATTGTAGGACGCGTAATACGAGTCGACGCTGTCGGGAAGTTTGATTTTGCTGAAGAATTCATCTTTTTGACTTGCGCGGATAAAGAGCACATACTTCGGAATGTCGATGCCGTTGGCATTTTCGATTTTCGACGCCGGGAACGACACATCGACGCTGTTGAGCACCACCGACGACTCTGCCTTAAGGGCTCCAAGTCGCTTCATAATCTCCTTGACGGGGAACTTCAAGCGCACGTTGTAGCCGCCCGGCGACTGTAGGATTGCTTCGCCGGATTCCACACGAGCGACGAGCGACTCGGCGCTGCGGAGGCGGATATTGTTGTTGGTGATGATTTCCGGAGTGGTGCCAAAATAGCTGCCGTTGCGATAGTAGGTTGTATCGCTACCCGACTCGAGTGTTTCGTGCTTGCGGTAGAACATATTGAGGACCGTACCGCCGATTTGAATCACGCGACCTCTGCCGAACGATGTGGTAGCATAGATGCCGGGGAAGTACTCGGCAAACGCTTCCGGATTCTGATAGAGTTCGGGATTGGTCTTATACTTTTCGAAAAACTCGCGACCGAGTTCGAGCGGAAGTTTCACGTCGATTTCGCGATAGTAGTATTTCACGCCGCTCGAAGAGTCTTCGTAATAGAGCGAATCCTTTTGGTTAAGCATCGACACAGTGTACGACGCCGAGCCGAGCAAATCAGACTTCGAGTAGTAGCCTGTCGGGTCGAAATCGCTGTGGATGGGATACGGCAGGTTTTTGTTCAAGCGATAGACGTTGACGCGCATCGGCGTAATCGTATCGCCTACCCAATTGCCCATCTGCACGAGCAATTCGAGGCGCAACGAGTCGATGTCGTTGACCGTAACGCCGACCGTATCAATCGAAGAAACCGGCATAAACTCGCTGACGAAATCAGAGCCGAGCGTACCATATTCCGGACTGTCGATAACGCCGAGCAACTGCGACACCGTGCGCGACAGCAGTTTGCCGTCGGCTTCCGATTGTCCGGTCACCGTGAATGTCGAGTCGACGACGATGTGCGTTGAATCGTCGATTATCGAACTTCCTATTTCATTTTCGTCGCATGCTATCGTTGCAACCGCCACGGCTGAACATAGCAAGAACTTCCAAGTTTTCATACAGAAAAAAACAGATGCTGATTAGTTTTTATAGAGAGTTGTAGAACTCTGCGGTTTTTTCGACCACGTCGTCACCCTCTTGCAAGGTGAGACACGGGATATTCTTTTCCTTAATATACTCAAGCAAGGCGGGCGAAACGTTCGGCGAATGGATAATCACGCCGTCGGTATGCGCCATCGCCAATTCACAGAGCGCATCGAAGTCGACCGGCTTGCCTGCAATCGGCGCGAGGTCGTCGTCGGAGAAGCCTTCCATGCGGAGCTTTTCTTCGAAGCGCGGGTCCAAGTAGCCGTCGAAGCGCGAGCCTATCAGAGAGTAAACGATTTTGGAGTTGCGGAACGACGGGTCTTCGGCAAAGACGCGCTTGAGGTAGAGCGGAGCCAAAGCGCTTATCCAACCCTGGCAATGCACCACGTTGGCTTCCCAACGAAGTTTCTTAACGGTTTCGATAGTGCTGCGAACGAAGAAGATGCTGCGCTCGTCGTTGTTTTCCGCCATAGTGACAGTTTCGAGACCTTTATCAGACGTACGTTGGAAATAGTCTTCGTTGTAGATAAAGTAGACCTGCATACGAATCGGTTGCAAGGTAGCCACTTTAATAATGAGAGGATGGTCGGTATCATCGATAATCAGGTTCATACCCGACAGCCTTATCACCTCATGGAGCTGGTTGCGTCTTTCGTTAATACAGCCGTACTTCGGCATAAACGTGCGTACTTCGTAGCCGCGTTCTTGCATGCCTTGAGGCAAATCGTGACCCATATCCGCCAACTCCGACGACGGCAAATAAGGGGTAATTTCTTGGCTGATAAATAATACCTTTCCTTTACTCATAGTTAAAACTTTATTACGCAAAGGTACGAAATTTTATTGTGATAGAAAAATTTCGAGCCAATTTTGATTCGGTTTTGTATATATTTAATATAAAATAGGCGTTTTATGCGCCAAATTTCCGTTATTACGACACTTTATTCTAAAAATCGCTTAAAAATTTCCGCAAAAGTAGATATTTTTCTTAATTTTTGTTGGTCACATATGGATATTTGTATTAATTTTGCAGTCCTAACAAAAATAGATAAACAACAAATAAATATAAATTATCTACACTTAACTTATGAAGAAACTAATTCTATTAGCCGGCGCTCTGCTGTTAAGCATTAGTGCTTGGGCGAAGCAAATCAGCGAGGCTGAAGCATTATCCCTCGCAAGCAAGTATGTCGACATCGAAATCGGTCAGACTCCATTCAAAACGCTCAAGTCCGCATCAAAGCGACAAGCGAAAAATGCCGAATACTACATGTTCAATTCCGACAAGGGCGGATTTGTAATCATTTCGGGCGACGACGCGTTGACCGAACTCATCGGCTACAGCGATAGCGGAACTATCGACGAAGACAACATGCCGACCAACATGAAGGCATGGCTCGACCAATATGCCGAATACGTCAAAGCCGTACGCAGCGGTCAAGCAGAGCCGGAAAAAATAGAGACTCGCCTCACCTCTACCGGATCGGTATCACCTATGATAACAACCAAATGGGACCAAGGCACACCCTACAACAACCTGGCACCGACGCTATCGAGCGGTTCGCACTGCGCAACAGGTTGTGCAGCTACCGCATTGGCTCAAATTATGAACTACTACGAATGGCCCGCAAAAGGCTTGGGTAGCCACTCCTACTCGACAAGTACCACCGGAGGTACGCTGTCGAGCAACTTTGCAAGCCACACCTATGATTGGGCAAATATGCGCGACGAGTACACCAACAGCAACTGGACCACTGCGCAAGCCTCTGCCGTTGCGCAATTGATGTACGACTGCGGCGTGGCTATGGACATGGACTACGGCGAATCGAGCGGCGCTAATAACGGCGGTATTCTCACAGCAGCAACCACTTACTTTAATTATAACAGCCAAATCATCATGCGCGGTGGTTGCTCCACTGCAGGATTCCAACAAACCATCATCGATAACCTCAATGAAGGCAAACCGCTTCTGTTCACCGGACAAGGCACCGGCGGTGGTCACGCATTCGTTGTCGACGGCTACGCTGTCAGCGGTTATCTCCACGTCAACTGGGGTTGGAGCGGCATCAGCGACGGCTACTTCAACGTCAACTATATGAACCCGAGCGCACTCGGTACAGGTGGCGGCACAGGCGGATTCAACTACGGACAATCGATTATCATCATCGAGCCGAATCGCACTTCCGAGGCTGCTACAACCACTGAACTCCCGATGACTTACGAGTCGATTGCTCTCAAGTCGTCGATTTCATCAACAAGTTCGTCGCCGACATTCACAGTAACTAACTGCTTCAACCAAAACGGCACGAAATACACCGGTAGCATTTGCGTTGCTCTCATTAACAGCAGCAATCAAATTGCAGCAAACTCATCTGTCAAGAGCCTCGATTTAGACCCCGGATATGGCTACTCAACTTTGAGCTTTACAGGTATGTCGCTCTCGGGATTGGCAAACGGCACTTATTATGCAATTCCAATCTCAAAGAAAGACGGCGATCAATACTGGTATCCTTGCGAAGGCTCACTTGACTTCGTCCAAATCACAATCAACGGCACTTCTGTATCGATTGCAAATCCTGCACCCGTGCTCTATATCGATTCTGAGATTGAAACGGAAGCCAATATGATGCTCGACTATGCAACGAAATTCGTCATTCCGTTGAGCAACTACGGCTCGCTTCCTGCAAGCGGAACGCTCAACATTGCAATCAAGAAAGCAGGAACGACAGTTGCAACTAATACAGTTGAAAACGTAATCGTCTACGACTCAGCCGACTGCAACGTAGAAACATCTATAAAGTTCTCGTCAAGTTCATTCCAGACCGGCGTTGAATACGAATTGGCAGTAACCGGATTTACCCTCGACGATGGAACAACAATAGCCGTAACACAAAACTCTGCAGCTTGCAAGTTCACTTTCGGTTCAAAATACTCGGTTGCAGACAATGCGCTCACGTTCTACAACACGGGCGACAACCTCCACGGCATTTCTATTGACGTGCCCTACTTTGCAAAAGATGAACGTCCGGACATCACGTTCACCTACTTACAAAACCCGTGGTCTTCGGATTGGACAGGCTATATAGGTGTAGGTGTATATAGCGGCGACAATCTGCTACTCGGCTCTCCCTACTACAAAGTAAATTTGTCGACATCTGTGTACTACAGTGCAACAGCGTTCCAAAATATGATGCCCGACTTGACATCGCTCTCCGACGGAACATACTACGTTCACCCGCTTTCGAACCGCTTGGTAAATTCGTCGGAAACCGGTTGGATTAAGTTTGCTTACGATTCGACAATAAAACTCATCGTCAAAGGCGACATCGTTTACCTCAACGAATTCTCGGGTGTAAACGACATTACGACCGACAAACTTGCAATCTACCCGAACCCGGCAACCGACTACGTTCGCGTAACTACAGCCGACGATGTTGAAAGCATCAGCATCTACAGCCTCAACGGAAGCCTCGTTCGCAAAGTGGACAACACCGACGAAGTCGACGTAGCCGACCTCAACAAAGGCTGCTACCTCATCACCGTCAAAACTGCAAACGAAACAATTCGTTCGAAATTCTTCAAGAAATAGACATCACCGACATCTGCCCAGGGGCGGCAGATGGCTGCTTTCTACAAAAAAAGAGGACGTATCAAATTGATATGCCCTCTTTTTTTATTCACAAAACTACACTCTAAGCGAGCGAGTTGATTGTTTCGATAATCTTATCGTATGCGGCTTTGATGTTGTCGGGATTTTTGCCGCCTGCTTGAGCGAATGCCGGTTGACCGCCGCCACCACCTTGGATGAGTTTCGCAGCCTCGCGAACGATTTGCGAAGCGTTGAAGCCACGTTTGGTAAGGTCGTCGGTAACCATCACCGTAAGCATCGGCTTGCCTGCGTTAAGCGTTGCGCCGACAAAGATTGTGCTTGCCGGACTTGCCTCACGCACTGCGAAAGCCACGCCCTTGACAGCGTCGGCAATACGCGGACCAAGAAGGCTGCACACCTTGATGTCGTTAATCGTCTCGGCGCCTTCGAGCACTTGTGCCGTAACCGTCTTGATGCGCTCTTTTATCATGTTTTCAGCCTCTTTGCGCAGCTCGGCATTTTCGTTGATTGTCTTGCGCACGGCTTGAATAACGTTCGTCGTATTGAGCAAGCCGCTCATTTCGGTAAGAGTATCTTGGAAATCGTAGATGGCATTTTCGACGGTTTCGCCGGTAATTGCTTCGATACGACGAATTCCGGCAGCGATGCTGCTTTCCGAAACGATGCGAATCATACCGATATTACCGGTATTAGCCACGTGCGTACCGCCACAGAGTTCGATTGACGAATCGTATTTGACAACGCGAACGTCGTCGCCGTATTTTTCGCCGAACAGAGCCATAGCGCCGAGGGCTTTTGCTTCGGCGATTGGCATATGGCGATGCTCTTCGAGAGCAATTGCGCGGCGCACTTTCTTGTTGGCAAGACGCTCCACCTTGCGAATTTCTTCGGGAGTCATCTTCTGGAAGTGCGAGAAGTCGAAGCGCAAGAACTTAGCCGAAACGAACGAGCCCTTTTGCTCAACGTGAGTGCCGAGCACTTCGCGCAAAGCCTCGTGGAGCAAGTGAGTTGCGGTATGGTTGCAAGAGATAGCCATGCGATTGTCTGCGTTGATGCGAGCAACCACCGGTGCTTCGGGATTTGTCGGAATGCGACGCGTGATGTGCACGGGCAAGTTGTTTTCGCGCTTTGTATCGGTCACTTCGATTGTTTCGTCGCCGACGACGAGCCAACCCGAGTCGCCTACCTGACCGCCCATTTCGCCGTAGAACGGCGTTTTCGAAAGCACAACCTGGTAGAACTCAGCATTTTTCTGTTTTACCTTACGATAGCGAAGGATGCGAGTTTCCACCTCGGTAAGGTCGTAGCCGACGAACTCCGATTCGCCTTCAGCGAGCGTTACCCAGTCGGAAGCCTCAACGGCAGCGGCATTGCGCGCACGCTCTTTCTGCTTAGCCATTTCGGCGTTGAATTCTTCGATGTCGACGCCCAAGCTGTTCTCTTTGAGAATCAACTCGGTGAGGTCGAGCGGGAATCCGTAAGTGTCGTAGAGCGTAAACGCTTCAGCACCCGAAATCGATTGCTTGCCGGCTTTGCGAGCATCGTCGATAACCTTTTCGAGCAACTTGATACCGGTTTCGAGCGTACGCAAGAATGCGTCTTCCTCTTCTTTGATAACCTTCTTGATAAGTTCTGCTTGGTCCTTCAATTCGGGATAAGCGGCGCCCATCGAATCGACGAGCGTATCGACGATGCGATAGATGAACGCTTGCTTCTGACCGAGGAAGGTGTAAGCGTAGCGAACGGCACGGCGCAGAATGCGGCGAATGACATAGCCTGCCTTCGCGTTCGACGGCAGTTGCGATTCGGCAATCGAGAACGAGATAGTGCGCACGTGGTCGGCAATAACGCGCATAGCCACGTCGGTTTTGGGGTCGTCGCCGTAGGCTTTGCCCGAGAGTTGTCCGATTTTCTTCAACAACGGTTGGAACACGTCGGTATCGTAGTTCGACTTCTTACCTTGCAAAATGCAGCAGAGGCGCTCGAAGCCCATACCCGTATCGATAACCTTCATGGGCAGCGGCTCGAGATGACCGTCGGCAAGGCGATTGAACTGCATAAACACGATGTTCCAAATCTCAATCACCTGAGGATTGTCTTTGTTGACGAGGTCGCGACCGGAAATTTTGGCTTTTTCTTCGTCGCTGCGAAGGTCTATGTGGATTTCCGAGCAGGGTCCGCAGGGACCCGTTTCGCCCATTTCCCAGAAGTTGTCGTGCTTGTTACCGTTGATGATATGGTCTTTGGGCAAATGTTTTTCCCAAATCTTAGCGGCTTCGTTGTCGCGCTCGAGGTTTTCGGCGTCAGAGCCTTCGAACACGGTGGCATACAGATTCGTCGGGTCGATTTTCAACACGTCGACGAGATACTCCCAAGCGAAGTCGATTGCGCCTTCCTTGAAATAGTCGCCAAACGACCAGTTGCCAAGCATTTCGAACATAGTATGATGGTAGGTGTCGTGGCCCACTTCTTCGAGGTCGTTATGCTTGCCGCTGACGCGCAAACACTTCTGCGAATCGGCAACTCGATTGTATTTCGCTTGCGCATTACCCAGGATGATGTCCTTAAACTGGTTCATGCCGGCGTTGGTAAACATCAACGTGGGGTCACCCTTGATGACCATCGGTGCGGAGGGCACGATTTGATGTCCTTTACTCTTGAAAAATTCTTTAAATGATTCTCTTACTTCGTTTGCTGAAAACATTGTAGAATAGTTTTTTTTGTTGAATGAGAGCCGAGGCTCGCAATTTTTCTCTTTTAGAGTGCAAAATTACGGCTTTTTTACTATTTTTGCAAAAATGAGAGGCTTAGACAAGCGTTTTTTATGAAAAGTACGGAAAGGAAGTTTTACAAGATAGGCGACGTTGCCGAGATTCTCAACATCCCGGCATCGACTCTGCGCTTTTGGGAGACAAAGTTTTCGCTATTAAAGCCGAAACGCACGAACACCAATATGCGCTACTATACGCTCGACGACATCGAGCGTATCCGTATGATATACTATCTTGTGAAGGAACGCGGGCTAACTCTCAGAGCCGCCGAAGAGCAAGTCGTGCAAAATCGCAAGGGGGTGAGCCGACGTCGCGAGATCATCGAACGGCTCAAGCAAGTCGACGAAGAGCTCAAGCAAATGCTTGCCGCGCTTGATGCCATTGCCAAGTCTAATCGATAAAGCGTTTTGTCAGCGCGCCGAATTCTTCGATGCGACGGTCGCGCAAGAACGGCCACCAACGGCGCACCTGTTCGCTGCGAAGCATGTCGACGTCGACAATCGTCACCACCTCTTCGTCGGTTGGCGCTTGATAGAGCAGTTCGCCTTGCGGACCTGCCACAAAACTACTTCCCCAGAAACTTATGCCGTTAGTCATGCCCGACGGGTCGAGTTCGAGCCCGGTGCGATTGACCGTAACCACCGGAATGCCATTCGCCACGGCATGTCCGCGCTGCACGGTCGTCCACGCCTCGCGCTGGCGAGCTTTTTCGTCGTCGGTGTCGCTGCTCTCCCACCCGATTGCCGTAGGATAAATCAGCATCTCGGCGCCTTTGAGTGCCATGATGCGCGCTGCCTCGGGATACCATTGGTCCCAGCAGACGAGAACGCCCAAACGCCCTACCGACGTCGTAATCGGTTCGAAACCGACGTCGCCGGGAGTGAAGTAGAATTTCTCGTAGTAAGCCGGGTCGTCGGGGATGTGCATCTTGCGATAGCGTCCGGCGATGCTGCCGTCGCGCTCAAACACCACGGCAGTGTTATGATAAAGCCCCGCAGCACGACGCTCAAACAGCGACGTCACCAAAACCACACCGGCTTGACTCGCCACACGGCTGTAGAATTCGGTTGCCGCGCCGGGAATCGGCTCGGCAATGTCGAAATTGTCGGTCGATTCGGTCTGACAGAAATACAACGAATCGTGAAGTTCTTGCAGAACGACCAATTGTGCGCCGCGCTGGGCAAGGTCGATAATTTTTGCCGCCAAGCGCTTGCGATTGTAGGCAATGTCGGCTGCGTTGGCTTGTTGGATGATTCCTACGGATATTTTGCGGGTCATAACGAATCGATGTTAAGAGTGTTGATGGGAAATTGCATGGTTACGCAGTGCAGCGAGCCATGCTGACGGATGAGCGCGTTGCAGTCGACGCAGGCAACCACCCTGTCGGGAAAAACTTTTTGAAGCGTCGCGGCTGCCTCGCTGTCGAGGTCCGGCTGACCGTAAGTCGGCATTAAGACAAAACCGTTACCAATCAGGAAGTTGGCATAAGTAGCGGGAAGGCGCAAGCCGTCTTCGTCGATAATCGCTCTCGGCAGCGGCAAACGCACAAGTCGGAAGGCTTCGCCGTCGGCGTTGACTGCCGCTTCGAGTTCGCGCTCCATCGCCTTAAGTTCCGCATAGTGAGCATCTTCCGCGTCGTCGGTGCCGACATATACAATCGTATTGTTCGGACAAAGGCGAACGAGCGTGTCGATATGGCTATCAGTGTCGTCGCCCTCGAGAGCGCCGTAGTCGAGCCAAACGACGTAGCGAGCGCCGAAAAGGGCTTTCAGTCGGACATCGATTTCCGCTTGCGACCACTCACCGTTACGGTTTGGCGAAAGCAAGCAGGTCGACGTGGTCAGCAGCGTGCCTCGTCCGTCGCTCTCGATAGAGCCGCCTTCGAGCACGAAATTGAGATGATTTCGGTAGTCGGCGTTGACAAACAAATCGGTATGGATTGTGAGTTGTCGCGTAATGAGATTGTCGCGGTCGGCGGCGAATTTCAGCCCCCAACCGTTAAACTTGAAATCGTTAATCGCAGCGCGACCGTCGCCGTTGTAGGTTGTGATGGCAAAGGTGTCGCGCGCCCACGTGTCGTTGGTCGGGCACTCGATGATAGCAATCTTCGAGCAATCCAACTCGGCGATTTCGCGCGCCACGGCGTCAGGCTCGGGCGTTACGATGATGAGACGTTCGCCAAAGTCGGTAACGGCGCGCGCTATGTTGAGGAAACAAGCTTTAACTTCGTCGAGCATATACGCCCAATCGGTATCGGCATGAGGCCACGCCAAAGCGATAGCGTCTTGTGGCTCCCATTCGGCAGGGAGTCGGTATCTGTTTTCGTTGTTCATTCGTCGTAATCGGAAAGGCTGTCGAAAATTTCGTCGTGGCGGCTCAGCGATTCGTTGCAGTATTCCATAAACGCCGTGCGCTCACGATAGCCGTTTTCGTCGCACCATTCTTTAAAATCCTGTTTCATTTGGGGGTCGTCGTCCATGCGTCGATAAAACTCACTTTCGGCAATGTCGATGCTCCCGAATTCGTGGAGAAAGTCGTTGATGATTGTGGTGATATCCATAGCATAAATGTTTTACGCGGTCTAAATTAGACATTATTCATCATTTATGCAAGAAATTCGCCAATTATTCCACTTTGTGCAAGTCGTGACCCATGCGGTCTTTTTTCGTATGCAGGTAGAATCGGTTGTAGTCGTTCGGCTCAATCTCGATTGGTACATTCTCGACCACGGTCAGTCCATAGCCCGTCAAACCGACACGTTTCAACGGATTATTGGTCATCAGACGCATTTTCGTCACGCCCAAATCGTGAAGAATGTTGGCACCGACGCCATAGTCGCGCTCGTCGGCTTTGAAACCGAGGCAAAGATTTGCTTCGACGGTGTCCATACCGCTTTCCTGAAGTTTGTAAGCCCGCATTTTGTTCATCAAACCGATGCCTCGACCTTCTTGGTTGAGGTAGACGATAACGCCCTTACCCTCTTGCTCGATAAGCTCCATAGCCTTATGCAATTGCGGACCGCAGTCGCAGCGATACGAGCCGAAGATGTCGCCGGTAGCGCACGAAGAGTGGACGCGCACGAGGATTGGCTCGTCTTCGCGCCACGTGCCTTTGACGAGGGCAACGTGCTCCAAACCGTTCGACTTTTGGCGGAACGGGATGAGTCGGAAGTGACCGTGTTCGGTGGGCATATCCACTTCGTCGCCTTTTTCGACAATCGACTCTTGCAGCAGGCGATAAGCCACCAAGTCGTTGATTGATATAAGTTTAAGACCGAACTCATCGGCGAGGCGACGCAACTCGGGCAGACGCGCCATCGTTCCGTCGTCGTTCATAATTTCCATAAGCGCACCGGCAGGATAGAGTCCGGCAAGGCGAGCCATGTCGACAGTCGCTTCGGTGTGTCCGGTGCGACGGAGCACACCTTTGTCTTGCGCATAGAGGGGATTGATGTGCCCGGGACGTCCGAAGTCTTCGGGACGCGCATTCGGGTCGGCAAGCGCGCGAATCGTAGCAGCACGGTCGTGAGCCGACACGCCGGTTGTGCAGCCTTCGAGTTTGTCGACCGTTATGGTAAACGGAGTGCCGAGCATCGACGTGTTGTCGACCACTTGCACGTCGAGTTGCAATTGACGGCAACGCTCCAAGGTTATCGGCGCACAAAGCACGCCGCGCGCATGCTTGAGCATAAAGTTAACCTTTTCGGGGGTTATTTTTTCGGCGGCGATAATCAAGTCGCCTTCGTTTTCGCGGTCTTCGTCGTCGACCACAATCACAAATTTTCCTTCACGAAAATCGGCAATAGCCTCTTCTATACTATCTAACTTTATGTCCATATCAATCACTTTTTTCATTATGTAGTTTGATTAGTTCGTCGCTCACCTTGAGCACTGTTTTTAAATCGTCAATGAGGAATCGCTGCTCGCGCGTACCTATATAATAGCCTAACGCGCCGACGGGCAGCACTGCCATAATGGCGTAGGCAACGTAGCGATTACGCACGGGATAGTAGAGCAGCAACGACTTGAGCACGGGGAAGTCCATCAGCTTGTTTATGACAAGTTGTCGGTCGGAGTTCGACGTATATTCGACAAGGTCTTCCAGCGCCTCGGTAATCATCGTCAGCGCCTCACGGTCGTAGCCGTGCAACCAGTAGTCGGCATAGCTTTGGCGTCGGCGATAGCGTGCCATAAACTCGCGAACGAGTTTGCACAGAGCATCGGTCTTTTCGACAACTACGAGCGAATCCACCTCGTCCATTATCACCTCTTTCTTCTCGACGTGGCGTACGGCGCTGCGTCCGATAAACTTCTTGAACTTGTCGACGTAGACTTCCATCTTGAACACGTCGGAGTCGTTGACAGCCTTGTAGGTCAAGAAGATGCCGAGCGGCAACAGCACTGCCGACGAAGCCCAAATGCCTTGCCAAACTTCCAAGCGACCGTCGCGAGCAAGTTTGAATCCGGCAGTATCGATGATGTAGTAGAAAATGAACAAGAATACGGAAACGACGATGGGCATACCCAAGCCGCCTTTTCGGATGATTGCCCCAAGCGGTGCGCCGATGAAGAAGAAAATCAAGCAGGCAAACGAAAGCGTAAACTTCTTTTGCAACTCGATTTGATGGCGTATGATGGTGCGCTTGTCGTCGGAGGTCGTATAGCTCTTAAACTCAAGGTCGGTCTGCGTCTGACGTGCGCGCTCTATGGCGTACGACACGTAGCGCTGGCGGTCGCGTATGGTCTTTCCGGCGAAGAGCGAATCGATGTTGCAACTTGCCGAGACCTGCGGAAGCGGCATCTTGCTGAGTTTGCTTTTGCCGTCTTTGTAGACAGTCGAATAGGTGCTGATTCCGGCATATCGTTGGTCAAGCAGCATTGTGCTGTAGGTACTACCGATGCTGTCGAGCCGCACGTTGACCGAGTCGATTGTATGCTGTAGCTCTTCGATGTTTTTACCGATATACTGGCTTCGCATGTTGCTCTCGTCCATTCGGTTGAAGTTGGCATCGAAGGGAATCATGATTTCTTTGTAGGTAAACGATTCGCGCCGATAAGGCACACCGCCGCGAGCGAGCTGCTGGTCGCGTAGGTTCTCGAACTGTTCGCCGGTCCAGAGTTTCAACGAAAGATGCTTTTTGTCGTGGGTGAATTTCATCTTACCGGAGTCGGCAAGAATGATACGCGAGTTGCTGAAACCGCTCGACATATCGTAGATCATCATATCGTGAAGCACGCCGGTTTCGCGATTCTTCTCCTTGACGAATACGTTATATCCTTGGATTTGGTCGTAGAACACGCCTTCGGGGATTTCCAACTCGGGCGACTTCTGGCGCATCGAAAACAGCAGAGTCCACATCTTGACTTGTGCGGGCGGCAGCACGTTGTTTTGAAAGAAAAATGCGCCCACCGAAACCATCGAAATGAGCACAATCAGCGGGCTCATCACCTTCAGAAGCGAAATGCCCGACGACTTGAGCGCGGTCAGCTCGAAATGCTCGCCGAGATTGCCGAAAAGCATTAACGACGCCAACAGAATAGCCAACGGCAATGCCATCGGCACCATTGTCAACGCCGCATAGAAGAACAATTCGCCGATTACGGATATCTCCAAACCCTTACCGACGAGTTCGTCGATGTAGCGCCACAAGAATTGCATCATGACCAAGAAAAGGCAAATGCAGAATGTCATCAAAAACATCGGCAAAAACCCTTGCAGCATGAATCCGTATAATCGTTTTCCTCTAAGCATTTACTTGTGTTGATTTGGTGTACAAAGATAATGCAAATCGAGAGCAAAATCACCAAGCTTGCTTGAGTGTTTTGCCGAGATGCAGCTTATCTTATGCAAAGATAATGCAAATCGAGAGCAAA
>JBJEDO010000032.1:0-5889 GCA_051872155.1 Candidatus Limisoma sp. | reverse complement strand
CAACTTTTTTGTGTTAAATTTTCAGCCTTTTCTGCAACCTATTGAAATACAACAGGATAGTGGCAAAGATTTTTTTTTGAAAAAATTTGTTGATTTCCTTCTACATTTACAAAACCGAGCAAAAACGGGTGCAAGCTGCGGGTTTTTGTGTTGTTTTATTTTATAATGTGTAATTTTTGAATTATTTTTGCGAGAATATTATTGTAACACAGACTAAACAAGAACTCAAAATTTAAGAACGAAAAGAACAATGAGTAATAAATTTTTGAATTTTATAGAGCCGGTAACGAGACACTTGATATTGGCAAATTTTATAATTTGGATAATTTCGACTGCAGCGTATCACATAAGTGACTTTGACTTCAGTCGGTATTTAGGATTGCACTATTTTGCCTCGCCCGACTACCTACCGACACAGATTGTGACGTATATGTTTATGCACGACACACACGGCATAGCGCACATATTCTGTAATATGTTTTCGTTGTTTATGTTCGGGCAGGTTTTGGAGCAGACACTCGGCGGAAAGCGATTTTTGTTTTATTATATGTCGACGGGTATCGGTGCTGCTATGATACAATTGCTGATAATGCGTTTCGAGATAGCCTCGATAGCGAGCGCCCTGCCGGGGGATGTTGTAGAGACCGTCTATCGCGAGGGCTACAGCGTGCTCAGTCAGGCGAAGAACTACGTTGAACCCCACATGGCAGAGATGAATCTGCTGATTAACACGCCGATAGTCGGCGCTTCGGGTGCCGTATTCGGTATTTTGCTGGCGTTCGGCATGATGTATCCCAACGAGATACTCAGCATTTTCTTCATTTTTGACATCAAAGCGAAGTATGCCGTTATCGGCTACGGCGTGCTTGAGTTGGTGTTCGGTGTAAGTGGCGTAATGAGCAACATTGCCCATTTTGCGCATTTGGGAGGTATGCTTGTCGGCTTGTTGATAATTTTGATTTGGCGCAAAAAAGGCATTATCCGTGGCAACTACAATTAGGATAAAAGGCAAGTTTCCGCGGCTATCGGCAGTAACGTGGCTGATAGTTGTCAACGTGGCTGTGTGCGTGATGCTCGGCGTCAACGCCTTGCTGACGAGCTTTGCCGACATTCGGTTTGATTTGCTGTATCTGCTCGAGCTTCCGCCCACGATTGGCGAATTGTGCCATCGTCCGTGGACGTTGCTGACGTATATGCTGACACACTACAACGTCGTGCATCTGCTGTTTAATATGCTTTGGCTGTATTGGTTCGGCATAATCCTTAGCGACTTCACTACCGGGCGTCGGTTTGTTTGGCTGTATGCGATATGCGGCATTGGCGGCGCTGTGGCATATTTGGCGACGTGCACATTTGCACCTATAGCTACCGCCGGACTTGTCGGCGCGTCGGCATCGGTGTTCGGCATCATTGCCGCAACGGCAGTGCGTATGCCCGACTACCGATTAAACCTTTGGCTGATCGGGACGGTCAAAATCAAATGGATAGCGCTGATAATCGTCGGATTGATGCTGCTGACCACCAATCCTACCAACCTTGGCAGCTTGGCTGCTCACGTCGGGGGTATTGTCAGCGGCGCGGCATGCGCATTGGCAGGCAAGCGTCGGCGTCACACCAAATCCATTAAGCGTCCGGCAGCCCATCCGACCGGCGACCGCGCAGAGGCGGAACGTCAGCTCGACGAGCTGTTGATACGCGTCAAGAAGTCGGGATTTGCGTCGCTCAGCGACCGCGACAAAATGCGTTTGATTGAACTTAGCAAGAAGTTGAAATGAGAAACGATAAGAAAGGTAAGCGTAAGAAGAGCAGCAAGCCGGAGTTCGGCTTGATACCTAAGATTCTGCTCGCCATCAACATTTTTGTGGTGGCGCTCTACCTTACTGCGTCGTATATCGGCTATGTCGACCCCAATTCGGCGAGCTATCTTGCCCTGATGCCGATGGCGTATCCGCTCTTTTTAATTGCCACCGTTCCCACATTGCTTTTTTGGGTGGTCCGGCACCGCCGGCTGATGCTCATCACCGTCTGCTCGTGGCTTGCAACCATCCCGCAGATACGCACATTCGTGCCCGTCCACTTCAACGACCTTGAGCAGGCACAAAGCGAGAAAGGCAGCTATACGCTGACGACCTACAACACGTTAGGTTTTGCCGGCGAAGAAGAGACGAAGAGCGCAATCATCGACGAGATACTCGAGAAGAATGCCGACTTTGTATGCATTCAAGAAGGCACGACCGTCGACGCACTTCGCAATCGGCACGCCGACCCCGACCGCATCGCACGCCTATGCGCACGTTATCCCTACGTGCACTTCAGCAACCATCGCTACACCGTGGGGTACTTCTCGAAGCGTCCCACCGGCATTATCACCGAAAAAAGTATCGGCGACTACTTCTACGTCGAGGCATACAAGACATCCGGCTTGGGCGGCGACATCTACATAATCAACACCCATATGGAGTCGATTGGGCTCACCAACGACGACAAGCAACTCTATATGGACCTGACGCAAACCGGAACTAACAAGCAGACGCTTAAAGGCGTACGCTCTCATCTGCTCAACAAGCCGCTCAAAGCCGACCGACAACGCGCCGAGCAAGCGCGCCTTATCAAGAGCATTGCCGACAGCCTGCGCACGGCGTCGCCACACACGCCGCTATTCATCTGCGGCGACTTCAACGACCCGCCCTACACCTACTCCTACCTTACGGCTAAAGGAAACTACAGCGACGCCTACACCGATGCCGGTCTCGGCTACGCTCACACATACAACCGCAATCGCTTCTACTTCAGAATCGACAACATTTTCTACGACGACCGAGCGGTCAAAGCCACAGCGTGCCGCGTCGGCGCGTCGAAAGCCTCCGACCACCACAGCGTCACCGCAGTATTCAGCAATCACAACAAATAAACATATAGAGTATGAAAAAAACAAAACTAACCGCCACGTCCTTGCTAACGGCAGGCATGCTGGCAATTGCAGCGAATATGAATGCAACAAATCCATTCTTGAGTGACTACAACACTCGTTTCAACATTCCGCCATTCGAGCGAATCACCGAAGACGACTACATGCCTGCGCTCAAAGCCGGCATGGAGCAACACAATGCAGAAATCCAGGCAATTATCGACAATCCCGAGAAAGCGACGTTCGAAAACACCATCGTAGCGTTCGACAATACCGGACAACTTCTCGAAAACGTCAGCCTGGCATTCAACAGCATCTACGAAGCGTTGTCGACGCCTCATCTGCAAGAAATCGGTGCCGAGGTATTCCCCATGCTTTCGAGCCACAGCGACGAAATTATGATGAACGACAAGCTCTTTGCTCGCATCAAAACCGTCTACGACAATCGTGAATCGCTAAACCTCACAACGCCGCAAAAGCGCTTGCTCGAGAAATACTACAAAGACTTCGTGCGCAACGGTGCACTGCTCTCCGACGAAAAGAAAGCCGAGCTTAAGAAAATCAACGAAGAATTGTCGAAACTCAACCAGAAGTTTGGCGACAACATCGTTAAAGGCGTCAACAACTGGAAACTCGTCGTCGACAACAAAGCCGACCTCGCCGGACTGCCTCAATCGAGCATCGACGTAGCTGCCGAAGAAGCCGCAGCAGCAGGAATGCCCGGCAAATGGGTATTCACACTCCAATCACCGAGCCGCCTGCCCTTCCTGACATACTGCGACAACCGTCAACTTCGCGAACGCCTCTTCACCGCATACATCAACCTGGCTAACACCGGCGACGAGAACGACAACAAAGCACTCATCAACCAAATCCTCACCCTCCGCACCAAGAAAGCCAAACTTTTCGGCTTTAACAACTACGCGGAATATGCCACCGACAACGTGATGGCAAAAACGCCTGCCGCTGCCGAAGAACTGCTCATGAAGGTGTGGAAACCCGCTGTAGCAAAGTCGTACGAAGAAATTGCCGACATGCAAGCCTACGTCGACCGTCACGGCGGCGACTTCAAGATTGCCGGCTGGGACTACTATTACTATGCCGACAAAGTTAAGCAAGAACGCTTCAACTTCGACGAAAACGAGGTACGCGCCTACTTCCCCATCGAAAGCGTTCGCCAAGGCATCTTCAAAATGGCAGAACGTCTCTACGGAATAACCTTCAAAGAAGTAGACAACGCACCCGTCTACCATCCCGATGTAAAAGTATACGAAGTGCTCGACTCCGAATCGAAACACCTTGCAACATTTATGACCGACTACTACGCACGCCGCGGCAAACGTCAAGGCGCGTGGATGTTTGTATTCCAAGAGGCAAACGGAACAAAAGACGTTCGCCCGATTGTCTACAACGTAGGCAACTTTACCAAGCCGACCGCCGACTCACCCTCGCTGCTGACAATCGACGAAGTAGAAACCATGTTCCACGAATTCGGGCACGGCTTACACGGCATGCTCACACGCTCGCAATATAAAGGCAACGCGGGAACAAACGTCGACCGCGACTTCGTCGAATTCCCATCGCAACTCCACGAGCACTGGATGTTTGAGCCCGAACTGCTCAAAGAATATGCACGCCACTACCGCACAGGCGAAGTTATCCCCGATGCGCTCGTCAAAAAACTCATCGACTCAAGCAAATTCAACCAAGGATTCGCCAACACAGAACTCGTAGGCGCCGCCCTACTCGACCTGAAATGGCATCAACTCACCGACCTCGAAGGCGTTAACGCCGCCGAATTCGAGCGCTCAGTGGCTGAAAGTCTCGGCATGCCCGAACAAATCCCGTTCCGCTACCGCTCGACCTACTTCAACCACATCTTCAGCAGCGACGGCTATGCAGCAGGCTACTACACCTACATTTGGGCACAAGTGCTCGACTGCGACGGTTTCGAAGTGTTCCAAAAAACCGGCAACGTGTTCGACCCTGCAACAGCCGCACGCCTCAAACACGTCCTCGAATCGGGTAACGACGAAGACCCGATGACCCTCTACGAAGGCTTCGCCGGACACCGTCCCGACGCAGCGGCACTCCTCCGCGACAAAGGTCTTGACTAACCTGCATTATTCACACTATTCCTACTGCAAGGGCTAACTGACAACACCTTAGCGCAATGCTCGCTCTTCCTCTTTAAAGGTAGGATTTACTACATTTTGCATCGTCATCGCCGGTCTCACGCTAATGCATTGCCATTTAGCCCTTTCGTGACGGAACAGCATGAATAATGCAGGCTAAAAAACAGTTTATACGAGCCTCGAGCGCCGACTTTACAAACGAGTCGGCGCTCGTTTTTTGTCGACATCATAAAATTTTTAGTAACTTTGCGACATGAAACGAATAGGAATACTCTCCGACACCCACGGCTACTGGGACGAACGCTACGCCAAGCATTTCGCCGACTGCGACGAGATATGGCATGCCGGCGACATCGGCTCTAACGAAATAATCGACAGACTAAGCGAAATTGCACCGCTGATAGCCGTTGCAGGCAATATCGACGACTCCACGACTCGCCGCACCTGCGGCACACTCAAGACGTGGACCACGGAAAGCGTAAAAGTGATGATGACACACATCGGCGGCTACCCCGGCAAATACGCCCCCGGCATGCGATTCAAAATCGAGAACAACCGTCCCGACATTTTCGTAGCCGGACACAGCCACATCCTCAAAGTGATGTACGACCACAGCCACAACACACTGCACATCAACCCCGGAGCAGCCGGCGTATACGGTTGGCAAGCCGTCAGAACGCTCGTCAAACTCACCCTCGACGCCGGCACCATCAAAGACCTCGAAGTGATAGAACTTGGCAAATAGCGGAGAGGCGACGATTGAAAGGTAAGAGGTAAGAGGTAAGAGTAAAAAAAGCCAAACCACCCGCGCGTCGATGAAGATGCGCGGGTGGTTTATTCGTTGTA
>JBJEDO010000031.1:0-6142 GCA_051872155.1 Candidatus Limisoma sp. | reverse complement strand
GTAACAGGCGTGTATGCCTCGGTGTCGAAATTCAACGAAGAAGTCGAAGCCGAAACTGTCGGACCGGAAATGTTTCCGTAGCGATAGTAAGCAACACCTTGGTTGTTGACGAGCACCCACATTTCGACGCAATCTTCGCCATCGACGTTTACAGCGATGTTACTGCTGAAACTTGTGTTACGAGTAGTGCCAAGACCTGCAGCGGGATATTCACCGATATTGTCTGCGCTTGCCCAACCGTTAGTACCATCGAAGAGGACAGCACGACCGGCAGTGATAGTCTCACCTGTAGCGGATTGGTCAGCCGGGAGGTAAGTCAAAGCTGCACCGTAGGAAGAGCCGCGGAATTCGAAAGTAGCGAACGAGTTACCTTGGTAAACATTCTTAAGTTCGGCGCTGTTGACGGTCGATTCGAGCATACCTTCAGCCGAAACGAGCGAAGCGTAGTAGTTTTGTCCGTTGACCCAATATTTGTTGGATGTGCGGTCAGCCTCAACGCGCGGCGACGAACCGAGTTTGATGCCTTGAGTACCATCGGTGATGGTAATCGTTGTCGGAGAAGTGCTTGCAACGCCGTTAGAGAGCGCATATTTAACGATTTTGTTGTCTTCTGTGTTATTACCTGCAGCGTAAAGGAGTTCGCCACTTGTCAAGTCGCCTTTGACTGAGAATGTGTCGCCCATACGAGTAAATCCTGCCAAATCGGTTGTGCTGAGGAGCACCGAAGGAGCAGCATCGTAGCCGTCGTTCCATACGTAGACTTTCAACAGAGGAGCAGCAGCTGTAGCCAAGTTGGTTGCCAAAAGTTTGCCGTTAACGAATTGAACGTCCATAACGCCGTAAGTACCGCCTTCGACACCGGTAGTGTTAACCGTGCCGACTTGTTGTGCGGTGCGAGCGTCAATAACGAGGATTTCGCCTGCAGAAGGCTTAACGACGAAGAGTTTGCCGTTGCCGTAGCACATGTTGCGAAGAGCCGCTTTGTCGGAAGTCCACGAAGCGTTAACGCCCGATGTTTCGCTGTAGTTCCATATTTCGGTAAACTTCAACGGCGGGTTGACAGCGCTTGCGTTGACGAGCACGGTTTTGGTAAACGAGCCGCTCTTGAGGGTAAGAGTAGCCGACTTTGCGCCTGCCGATGCCGGAGAGCAAGTGATGGTCAACGTACCGCCCGAAGCAGCCAATGACGATGTTGAGAGGCTGAAATCAGAGCTGTTGATGCTTGCCGAGATAGACGAAGTGAGGCTGTTGCCGGTAACCGTTACGCTTGCCGTAGCCGGTGTGCCGATGGTTACTTTACCGAAGTCGACAGCTGCCGGGCTAACCGAAATACCTTCGTCGACGCCTTCAGTGAGGTCGAATGTGCACATTTGTTGAGTGCTGAGAGCAGAAACCGTAACTGATTTTGTAGCGGTTTTGTAGCCCGATTTTGTAACCTTGATGGTGTAAGTGCCGGTCGAATCGATAAAGAAAGCGTAGTAGCCGTTTTCGCAGTTGTCGGTGGTCATCGAGCTAACGACAGTGCCAGACGAGTTGAGAAGTTCGACAGTAGCGCCGTTGACGGCTTTATACTGGTCGCGACCGCGAGTTGTGTAGTTGGTATAGCCGCACGACTTCGACAAGTCGCGGATGTCGCCTTGCACAACGGCTTGAAGCGTACCGCTACCGCCGGGGCTATCGAGCGAAGCGCGAGCGATTTGCCATGCCAAGAATTTGTTGTAGACGGTGCTCTTCATGCGAAGTGCTTCCGGACGATAGTCGTGGAACCATGTTTCGATAAGATAACCGGGGCAATTGTTCGTACGAAGTACGCCCAAGTGATATCCGTAGAAAGGATAGTCGGCAAATACGCGCGCCGTTTCGTAAGTTTGGTTAGAAAGCGTCACGGCATCTTGCCACTTTACTGCAGCAGTAGCCATAGCCTTAGAACCGGAAATCGCTTCGTTGGAGTTCGACGTCGAGTTGCCTTCCGAACGGAACATAGCGCAAATGTAGTTGGCACTTGCGTTAGCGCCGTTACTGTGCAGCGAGATGAAGTAGCCGCCGTAACTATTTGCGTATGAAGCGATTGTCGACAGAGCCAAGTCGTCGCTTGAGTTGTTGGTCGTACGCGACAATTTTGCGGCGCCACCGTTGTTAACGATAAAATCATAAAGGTGCAATCCGCGGTCGAGGTTACCGTCCGACTCGTAGAACATAGGCACGCTCAGAGGGAGAGCCGTTGGGCGGTCGTCGCTGTCGTGACCGCCGTGACCGGGGTTGATATAGAATTTCTTGCCGCCGTAACTTGCAGAATTTGCGCAGAGCGACAGACCGAGCACACAGAGTGCCAATATACTAAGTTTCTTCATAGCCTATTCCTCCTCAATTGTCATAACGTAAATCTTTCCGTCGACGTTGTGATAAGCAATCTTGCTGCCATCGGGCGAAACACTCGGGAACATATTGATTTCGCCTTTAACGCCTTCGAGTTTCTGATAGTTTGCGCCGTCAACTCTGACAATAACGATGTCGCTTGAGGTGAAAACGTGGCCGTCGTCATGGTCTTCCATACCGACTACGTAATCGTTGCCGCGCCATACGGGAGCGTGGATGGCACCCAGACGAATAACGCCCGTACCGTCGAGGTTGCTCGTGTAAGCGTCGTTGCCGCTAACGAAGAGAAGTTTCTTCTTGTTGGGAGAAAGGCTTGTCCACGTGTATTGAGCATCGCGCTCGGGAGTGCTCATCGGGTCGACCACGGTGCGCACGCCGTTTTTGTAGACTACCATCTTGAGGTCTTCTTCGGTCACAAAGACGTCGTCGGTCGGCACAGCCTTGTGTTGGCGAGTGGCGATGTTGCGGCGCACGATTGTGCCGTTGCTGTTGATTTCGACGTCGCCGGCTTCAACTTTCACAGCGTTGATGTGCTCGATGTCGTCGGCAAGCACCGTCGTTTGACGAGTTGCAATGTCGAGAGTGTAGAGCGACTCGCGCATCGTGTTGAAATTGAATTGGCGAGTGACGATGGTCTTGCCGTCGTCGCAGATGGCGGCTTTGTAGCCGGCACCTACCATGTCGGTTAAATGGTTATAACTACCGGTTTTGATGTCGATCAATCCAAGTCCGCTATAGCTCTCGGAGCTGACCAACAAGGTCTCTCCGTCGGGCATAAAGCGAGGATGAAAGGTCGGCTTTTCGGTGTTGACGTCGACTGATTGTAGCGACGTTACCTTGAATTGCCCTGCTGATGCCACAGTGGCGAGGCATACGGCAATCGTGAAAAGTAATTTTCTCATCTGGTTGTTTTATATTAAGGTTTTTATTAATTAGGCTTAACTATTTGATTGATTGCAGATTTTTAAGTTTATCGGCGATACACACCAATCGTTGCAAATTTATTACAAATTATATTAAATTCGCACCAATCAGCAACAAAAAACGCAATCAATTAACTTTTATTTATTTTTGCTTAGCTTTACTAACATTAAACATCAACCGCTAAAGCGAGCCGAGTTGGTAGACGATGAAAGCGAGCAGCCAAGCCACGGCGGTGTTGTAGACAAGCGTAAATGCGCCGTATTTCCAACTGCCGGACTCTTTGACAATGGCTGTAATCGTCGCAATACAAGGCACGTAGAGCAACACGAAAACCATAAACGCCAAAGCTACGGCAGGCGTAAAGTCGGGCACACCGGTTTTTGGGTTAGGTGCTTGCAGACGTTCGCCGAGGTCGTCGTTCGACGATGCCGCATCGCCGCTATAGAGCACGCCGAGCGTCGATACGACTGTCTCCTTAGCCACAGTGCCGGAAATGAGCGAGATGGTCATCTTCCAGTTGAAACCAAGCGGCTCGAACACGGGAGCGATAGCCTTGCCGATGCGACCCAGGTAGGAATTTTCGCTCTGCGCAATACTTTCCGCTTGTTCGTCGCTGACGGTCTCGCCGACAATCTCGGTATGCGCCATCTCGACCTGTTCGGCGGTAGGCCGCGGGAAGTAGCTCAGCGCCCATATCAACAGACTTGCCACCAGAATGATGCCGCCCATCTTGCGCAGATACTGCTGTCCCTTCGCCCACATATGGCGCAACGTAGCCTTGAGCGTCGGCACGCGATAAGGCGGAAGTTCCATGACAAACGGCGTTTCGTCGACCTTAAACTTCAGCTTGCGCATCAGCCGCGCCGTAACGACGGCAACCAAGATGCCGAGCACATACAAGCCGAACAACACGGCAGCAGCGTGCTGCGGAAAGAAAGCACCCGCCAGCAAGAGATAAATGGGCAAACGCGCTCCGCACGACATAAACGGGTTGATGAGTATCGTAATCAGCCGACTGCTGCGGCTCTCGATGGTGCGCGTTGCAATAATGGCGGGCACATTGCAGCCGAAGCCCATAATCAGCGGGATAAACGACTTGCCGTGAAGCCCGATTTTGTGCATTATGCGGTCCATGATAAACGCCGCGCGTGCCATATAGCCCGAATCTTCCATAAACGAGATAAACGCGTAGAGAATCAAGATGTTAGGCAAGAACACAATCACTCCGCCGACGCCGCCGATGATGCCGTCGACAATCATATCTTTGACCGGTCCGTCGGGCATATAGTTCGACACAATCGAACCAATCCACTGCACGAGATGGTCAATCCAATCCATCGGGTACTGACCGATTTCGAACGTAGCCCAGAACATGAGCCACATGATGAAGAAAAATATCGGAAAACCGAAAATTCGGCTCGTCACAATCGAATCAATCACGCTGCTCGACTTGATTTCGTCTTTGTCGCTGTTGCGGACCAGCGTTTCGCGCAGCGCACCCGACACGAAGCCGTATTTTGCTCCGGCGATTATAGCCGCCATATCTTCTTGGTGGATTTCCTCGATTTCAGCCACAAGGCGGTCGCGCAGACGGCGAATTTCGTCGTAGCGCGGCAGCGACTTTACCAGGTTGACGATTTCCTTATCGCCTTCGAGAAACTTGATGGAGAGATAGCGCGCAGAGAAGTGTAAGTCGAGCGTTTGCTCCTTCTTGAGTTCCGTCTGAATAGCCTTGACAGCGCGTTCGATGTCCTTGCTAAAGCCGATATGCACATGGCGCACCACGTCGTTTCGACCCTCGTAGACCTCGATAACCGTGTCGAAGAGTTCGTCGATGCCGCGCCCGGTTTTCGACACCGTCGGCACCATAGGCACACCAATCATACGACCCATAGCATCGTAGTCGAATGTTTCGCCCGAGCGCTCGAGTTCGTCGTACATATTGAGCGCGACCACCATACTGCGGTCCATGTCGATGAGTTCGGTGGTCAGATAGAAATTGCGCTCGAGGTTAGAGGAATCGAGCACGTTGATGACCACGTCGGGCACTTGGTCGTGAAGGTAACGGCGCACGTAGAGCTCCTCGGGAGAATATGCCGATAACGAATACGTTCCGGGCAAGTCGACGATGTTGAAATGATACCCCTTGTAATGCATTTCGCCGTATTTGGCGTCGACGGTCACCCCGCTGTAATTGCCCACATGCTCGCGCGCACCGCTCGCCACATTGAAGAGCGACGTCTTGCCGCAGTTGGGATTTCCGATGAGAGCGACATTGATAGTACGACGTTCGCGGTCGAAAGCCGTGATAAATTCGCCGTCGTCTTCGCGAATTTCCGCGGCATCGGCGCTGACCGACGCCATTTCGTCACGGTCGGCAACCACTTCGATAAGTTCCGCCTCGTTGCGACGAAGCGAAATTTCGTAGTCGAGAATGCGATATTTTATCGGGTCGTGAAGCGGCGCATTGAGTTCTACAAGAATCTTTTTCCCCTTAACGAAGCCCATTTCCATAACTCGCTTACGGAAAGAGCCGTGGCCCGTGATTTTCACGATTATGCCCGATTCACCTGTTTTAAGTTCTGATAATTTCATCGAAAAGTCCTTTCGATAGCAAAATTACGGAATCTGCACTGAAGATACAAGAATAACAAGACGTAATTTCGCCGAAAAGTCCATAATTACCTAATTATAGTGATAGATAAACGGAACATAAAATTTCAAGAGCCTATTTTATAATAAAAACGAGAGGCGCCTGCCGATATTGACTACCGATAGACGCCCCTCATACCTCTTACCTCTTACCTCTTACCTCTTACCTCTTACCTCTTACCTCTTACCT
>JBJEDO010000030.1:0-27378 GCA_051872155.1 Candidatus Limisoma sp. | reverse complement strand
TGGATAGAGACGAGCATACATCGTCCGCCAAAACCACTCTTACCTCTTACCTTTTACCTCTCCACTAACCTGCGCCTTGCTGCGACCTTTATTATTAAGTGTAGAATACTGATTCTCAGCAACATACGGGGCAAACGTAGGGTCGCGCCTCGGTGCGACCGAGCAGCCGTGCGGAGCGTATCAATTTGATTATCAATGAAATATGGAGCAAACGTAGGGTCGCGGCTTGCTGCGACCTATCAGGCGATAGATTTGTTTCGCACCCATACTCGGTCGCAGCAAGCCGCGACCCTACTATGTTGATACACAGACATATAGACACGTTACCGTCTACCCGGTCCGCACCCCACCCGACCGAATAAACTCCCGAAAATTTGCATTTGCTCGCTTTTTGATTTAATTTTGCCAAAATAAACAGATTACGCTATGGCCGACAGTGAAAGCAAATGGAGCGAACTGACCCTGCTACCCGAGTGGGAAGAGGAATTTTGCCTGGTTTACCGCGTCAAAAAGTACGGTAAATGGGTGATGCTCAAGTGCCTCAAGCCGGAATACAAGGAGAAGCCGGAATTTCGTGTGATGCTCGAAAAAGAATTCGACGTGCGCTACAACCTGGCGCACCCTAACATCGTGATGATTAACGACTTCGAGCCGATTCCCGAGCTCGGAATGTGCATTATCACCGACAACGTCTACGGCAAATCGCTCCGCGAACTCATTGACGCTCGCGCAATCGACGCCGACCTGCTGCTCAAAATAAAGACGCAACTGCCTGACGCTCTGGCTTATATCCAAGAAAACCACATCGTACACCGCCCGCTGCGCCCCGAGATGATTATGATTACCGAAGAGGGCCGCAACATCAAGCTAATCGACGTGGGATTCGACCAACGCAACCGCCTGAAAGCGCAAGACTGTCTCGACGATATCTACAACTACGGCGACATCCTCCGCCAAGTGCTCGACGTCTACCCCACCAAACAAATGCTGCTGCGCCACATCGCCGACCGCTGCACCGACGCCAACCCGCGTCGCCGATTCCACGACATCCAAGAACTTCGACTCGCCATCGAAAAGCGCTCCGGCAACGCCATGTACATCGCCATCATCGCGTTTATCCTCGCCATGAGCGTTCTGCTCGCTTGGCTCAACTCTCGTCGCTCGCCCGACCACAAAATCGACAGCCGACAAACCCATACCGAAGTCGTCAGATGAAGCACCTGCTCGGCATATTATTCCTCCTCGTCGCCTCGCTTGCCGCCCACGCGCAAAACGCCGACGAAATCTCTCTGCCAAGCGTCCGGAACAAGGTGTATAAGGGCTACTACTTCTTCCACACCGACGAAGACGGCGACAGCACACTTATGCTCGTGCTCAACCCGATAACCTGCTTTCCGCCAGAGCGTTTCAAGAACAAAAAAGCCGAAGAATTCTACTGGCGCACCGTCCGCGACGTCAAAAAGGCGCTGCCCTACGCCAAACTCATCTCGGCTACGCTCATCGAAACCTACGAATACATCGAAACTCTGCCCACCAAAAAGGAGCGCGAGGCGCATATGAAGCGCATGGAAGACGAACTTTTCCGCCAGTATAAGCCTGAGCTTAAGCGCTTTTCGCGACGTCAGGCAAAGGTGCTCGTCAAGCTCATCTACCGCGAAACCAACCAGCCGAGCTACAACATCATCAAGGCGTTCCTCGGGTCGTTCCGCGCCACGGTGTGGCAAGGCTTCGGCAAGATTTTCGGCGTGAGCCTCAAAGCCGACTGGCGTCCCGAAAGCGACGACAACGACGCCATGCTCGAGCGCATCGCCACCCGCATCGAACAAGGCGCATTGTAGAAGTGAATCGTGGAGAGGTAAGAGGTAAGAGTGGAGAGAAGCGCTGCGATAGCAGCCGCATAACCTCTTACCTCTCACCTTTCCCAATTTTTTTTGTCGTTTTCGCATAATATTCTATAAAAATAATATAAATTTGCAACCGAAAACTAATTCGCATTAGAAAACCGTAAACAAAATAACAATTTATGAAACGACTAATCATCTTAGCGATTGCGACGGTTGCCGCACTGCTGTTTGGCGTAGCTCGCGCTGCCGAGCCGAATGCGCTGCAGGTGACGCTCAAATCGGGCGAACCCGCTATTTTCCTCTTCGAGGACAGCCCGGAAATTTCTTTCCTGGCTGAATCGTTGCAAATCAAGACCTTAGGCGCCGAGCCCGCGACCTACGAAATCGATGCCGTCGAAAGCATCGACTTCGTCGACTACGGCAGCGCCGCGTCGCTCAACCGTTCAACTATTCTCGTAGCGACCACGCCCGGACAAATCGTGTTCCGCAACCTGCCAGCCGCCAGCCGCGTCTGCGTCGTAGCCCTCGACGGTCGAACTATCGTCAACACAACGGCTTCCGACTCGTTCTCGCTCGACCGTAGCACCCTCAACCACGGCATCTACATTGTAAAAATCAACAACTTTACCACAAAAATATCCATTTAGCGATGAAAAAACTACTCCTTTCGCTGCTTGCTCTGACTGCCCTCGCCGTCGTTGCTCAGCAAAAAATCATGCGCATACACTACGCCGACGGAACTACCGAAACTCACCCGGTCAGCGACGTCACAAAGATAACCTTTGAAGAAAAAGGCGACGACCCCGAACCCGTCGACGAACGCATCGTCGACCTCGGTCTGAGCGTCTGCTGGGCTTCGTACAACATCGGTGCCGACAAGCCCGAAGGCTATGGCAACTTCTACGCTTACGGCGAAATCGAGCCGAAAACCGACTACAGCTTCGACACATACCAATGGCGTAACCCCGACTACGACGAATACTACGACCAACTCGACGAGTGGGAATACTACTACAAACTCGGCGCAACTTTCACCGGCACAAACTACGACGTGGCTCACGTCAAGTGGGGCGGCGACTGGCGCGTGCCTACCAAAGAAGAGTGGTCCGAACTTTTCAACAAGTGCGAAGTGACGTGGACAGCCATCAACGGCGTTACCGGCGCCAAAATCACGTCGAAAACCAACGGCAACTCGATATTCCTTCCCGCTGCGGGCAACATGGTCGGCACAAGCCATACCCACGACCAAACCGGCTGCTTCTACTGGACCTCGACGGAATTCGTTCAATCGGACATCACACAAGAATGCCGCAACTACCGCGCAAACATCGACGCCACCAACCACTCGGCTGACGGCTACGACTATCCCGACGTAGGCTTCAACATCCGCGCCGTCTGCGGTCCCGTGCCCGTCGAAACCCTTCCCGACGTGGTTAAGCCGACCGAAGCCGACATGATTGACCTCGGCTTGCCAAGCGGAATAAAGTGGGCTGCCTTCAACGTAGGCGCATCCAAAGCCTCGAGCAACGGCTTGTTCCTCTGCTGGGCGGAAGTCACCGAAAAGCAATACTCGCACACCTATAACTACAAATACTACGATCCGCTCGCCGACGACTATGAGTTTGTGGCTGAGCAAATTGCCAACACCGAATACGACGCGGCTCACGTGCTCTGGGGCGACGGCTGGCGTATGCCGACAATGGCGGAAATGCAAGAACTCGTCGACAACTGCACATGGACAGCCGACACTTACGGCTACAAGGTGGTCGGTCCGAACGGCAACAGCATCTACCTCCCGGCATCGGGCATGATGACCTACAAAGGCGCACCGCGCTCGAGCTACAACCCCGGCTACTACTGGTGTAGCGACGCCGATATGCGCACAAATTGGCAAGGTCAGCCGATGAAGACCACAGCAGGCGCATTGCGCTTCACACGCGGTGGCGGCAACGTAATCAGCGCACCTGAAGTGACCTACGCTTCGCGCGCCGCCGGCATCCAAATCCGCCCCGTCCACGATTGATAGGCAGTGTGGTAAGAGAAGCGCCTTCGGCGCGGTTATTCGGCTGCTATCGCAGCGGTTAGACGGCATCTGACGATGCGGTTAGACGGCGCAGAGCGCCTTAAACATGTTAATAAATCAAAATTCTACGCTATTTTGACAACAATTCACAACAAAATTCCCTTCAAAAGGGAATTTTGTTGTTAAATTTGCATCGAAAATCGACGCCCAAAGCATGATAAAAGTTGAAATATTGGACGATGACTTGCGTGAGCTCATACTTAATGGCGCAAATGCCGGGAAATATAAAAAAATTGCTCGCGACAAGAAATTTGTAAAAAAGCTGACCGATATCTACAACTTGATGAAATCCGTGGAGCATGTTTCCAAATTAAAGGACTACAGTTTTCTCCATTACGAGCAACTGAGGCATATATCATTGAGTTCCGTTAGGATATTCAACAACAGAGTAGAGCGGCTACTATTCCGAGAAACAGAAACAGGATTAGAGATAACATTAATCGAATTAAACGACGACCACTATGGCAACAAGAGGTGAAAGCAAAACGGCATGGACGGCAACCCATCCCGGAACTATCCTGAGGTACGAATTGGAAGATAGACAAATCTCCCAAAAAGACTTTGCAGCTATGATTGGTATGCAAAAGTCTCATCTTAATGAGATTATAAAAGGCAAGCGCCCAGTCACAAACCCAATTGCCGACAAGATTGAAGCCGCACTTGGCATCTCTGCCGTATCGTTGCTTAATATGCAGACCCAATATGAACATGACATCAAAGTGATTGAACAAAGAGGCGTTGAAGAACTTGAAGCACAAAACAACCTCATGCTTTACAACGAAATCTTTGATGTAAAGATACTGATGAAACGCAAAGGCAAAGAATTGGATAGTGCGGCTCGTCAAATGGAATATATCACCGAAGAACTTTGCTTACCTTCTCCCGCTGAGATGAAATTAGAGACATCGGGTATGTTCAAGAAATCGGCTAAGACCGGACAAGACCCACGCATGCTGATGACATGGAAGCTGTTGGCAGAATCAAACGCTAAGAACCAAAACGTCGAGCATCCTTTTAACAGAGAAAGGAAAAACGAAGTGATAAGTGCTTTAGTAAGAGCATTGCACGACAACCACTCGACAGAAGTGACAATTAAGAAAATATTATCCTCAGAAGGAATAGCTTTCTGCATTGAAGAAAAGGTCGATAAAGCTTCTGTTGACGGATACTCATTCATAGAAAACGGAAAACCATACATCATATTGACAAGGCGTTACGACCGAATAGACAATTTTGCATTTGCACTAATGCACGAAATCGGGCACATCTATTTACATTATCTCGACGACAATCGAAGTGACAGCAAACTTAGCATTGCTGAATACGATGCAGAGAGTCCGGAAGAAAGAGAAGCTAACGCATTTGCCGCTAACGCATTGATTCCCAACGAAGTTTGGAAGAGCGCCCCAAAAGTAAGGGTTAATCCGACGACAATTCAACGCAAGTACAACCAATGGGCAGCAGAAAAAGGACTGAACAAATGGATTGTATTAGGAAGAATATCATATGAGACAGGTATGTACAAGTTCCACTCCGACGAAAGCAGAAGAATCGGCTGATAGGCAGTGAGGTAAGAGGTAAGAGTGGAGAGAGACGAGCATACATCGTCCGCCAAACCCACTCTTACCTCTTACCTCTTTCCTCTTACCCCTTACCTCTTACCTCTTACCCACTTTTTGTCTTTTTCGCAAAAAAAATTCACTTTTATAGCTTTATTTTGCAGCGAAATCATTAATTTTGTAAAATTGCAAAAATTGCCGAAGAATATGGATGTGGAAGCGAAAGACTATAACAGCCTGAACCTCAGCGAAGAACAGGAAGAAAAATTGATTGACGAGGCGTTTCAAGACGTGCTCAACGGTTACTTGCGCAGCAATCACCGCAAAAAGGTTGAAATCATCAAGCGCGCTTACGAGTTCGCGAAAAATGCGCATAAGGGCATCCGCCGTCGCAGCGGTGAGCCTTACATCTTGCACCCCATTGCGGTGGCGAAAATCGTTAGCCAAGAAATCGGCTTGGGCTCAACGTCGATTTGCTCGGCGCTGCTCCACGACGTGGTCGAAGACACCGAATACACCGTCGAAGACATCGAAATCAACTTCGGCAAGAAAATAGCGTCGATTGTTGACGGATTGACCAAGATTTCCGGCGGTATCTTCGGCGACAAGGCGTCGGCGCAGGCGGAGAATTTCCGCAAGTTGCTGCTGACGATGGCTGACGACATCCGCGTGATTCTTATCAAGATGGCAGACCGCCTGCACAACATGCGCACCCTCTCGTCGATGCTCCCCAACAAGCAGTATAAGATTGCCGGCGAAACGCTCTACATCTACGCCCCGCTCGCTCATCGCCTCGGTCTGTTCGCCATCAAAACGGAGTTGGAAGACCTCAGCTTCAAGTACGAGCACCCCGACAAATACAAAGCCATCAAAGACAAAATTGTCGAGACCGAGAAGAACCGCAACACCGTCTACACCGACTTTTCGACACCCGTCAAGGAGAAACTCAACGAGATGGGGCTAAAATACACCATCAACGCTCGCGTCAAATCGGCTTACTCGATTTGGAAGAAGATGGAAACCAAGCACATCCCCTTCGAGGAAGTCTACGACCTCTACGCCGTGCGAATCGTGTTCGACTGCGACGCCGACGCCAACGAAAAGCAGATTTGCTGGAACATCTATTCGGCTATTACCGACATCTACAAACTCCACCCCACGCGCACCCGCGACTGGATTAGCACGCCAAAAACCAACGGCTATCGCGCTCTGCACTTGACCGTTATGGGTCCCGACGGAAACTGGGTGGAGGTGCAGATTCGCTCCCGCAAGATGGACGACATCGCCGAACGCGGGTTTGCCGCTCATTGGAAGTACAAAATCGGCGAAAGCGACGAAGAGTCGGAACTCGAATCGTGGCTCAAGACCATCACCGACATCCTCAAAGAGCCAAAGCCCAACGCTATGGACTTCCTCGACACGATTAAACTCAACCTCTTCGCCACCGAGATTTTCGTGTTTACCCCCAAAGGCGACCTGATAACCTTCCCCAAAAACGCCACCGTGCTCGACGTGGCTTACGAGCTCCATACCGAACTGGGTTCGCACTGCATCGCCGGTAAGGTAAACCACCGCCTGGTGCCCATCTCGCAGAAACTGCAGAGCGGCGACCAAGTCGAGATTCTCACCTCCGAGACTCAAAAACCCACCCCGGAATGGCTCAACTTCGTCGTCACAGCAAAGGCTAAGAGCAAGTTGGAACAGGCGCTGCGCAAAGAGCGCAAGAAGATTGTCGACAAGGGCGAAGCCGCAGTCATGGCTGCCATCGAAGACCATAACCTCCCCGACGCCAACCGCTTCATTACCAGGCTGATGGGTATGTACAACTTCCACACCCGCGAAGACCTCTACTTTGCCGTCGGCGACGACAAGGTGGCGCTCACCGACAGCGTGGTAAAAGCCACCAACAAGAAGCAAAATCAGGGCATTTTTACTCGCATCTGGCCATTCTCCGGCAAGAAGAAAGACGTCGACGAGCCGCAGGACGCCGAAACGATTACGCCCGACAAAATCAACAAGAAGGAAATCTACGTGCTCCGCAGCGAAGGCGGCGTACAGAACTACAAGATTGCAAGTTGCTGCAACCCGATTCCCGGCGACGACGTCGTAGGTTACGTCGACGACAACGAAGAAGTGATTGTCCACAAGATGGACTGCGAGGTGGCGATGCGCATCAAGAGCAGCTTCGGAAACCGCCTCGTGGCTACTAAATGGCTCGAATCGCCGCTGCAGACGTCTTTCCTCGCAACTATCAGCATAAAAGGCATCGACCGCATGGGAATCCTCCAGGAACTCATCCACGAGATTTCCATCAACATGTCTATCAACATCCGCAAGCTCGACATCGAGGCGCGCGACGGCGTGTTCGACTGTCTGCTCGACCTCCGCGTCAGCGATGCCCGTATCGTCGACCGCCTATGCCGTCAAATCAAGAAAATCAAAGACATCACCTACGCCGCACGTATTAAATAGGCTTTATGAACGTAAAAAAGAAATTCACTCGACATTCGCTTTACCGCCTCGCGCTTTTCGTGGTGGCAGCGGTCATTATTGCCTATTTCTTTCCTGACGACCAAAACAAAGACTACAAATACGAGGTCGGAAAGCCCTGGAGCTACTCGCTGCTGACCGCCCCGTTCGACATGCCCATTATGCTCGACTCGACCGGCATCCGCGCCAAGAAAGACAGCATCGATGCCTGCTTCGTGCCGGTCTACTCCATCGACCGTAGCGTCAAAGCGCGCGTCGTCAGCCGAGTCAGCGACGCTAAAACGGCATTCTTGCTCGAGCGCCTCTACGACAACGGAATCGTCGACGCATCAGCTACCGACCCCTCGACCGGGCGTATGATTGCCAAAATCCGTATGCTCGACGGCAACGTCGCCAACACGCATTCGACCGAGAAGATGCACACGGTCAAAGGCGCTTACCAATGGCTCGACTCGGTCATGGAAGCGTCGCCGGAGTTCCGCGCTCAGAACATCGCATCGATTATCGAGCCTAACATCACAAAAGACTCGCTGACCACCGACCGACTGCTCAACGAGGCTTACCAATCGGCTATCATCTCGCGCGGAATCATCCAGCAAGGCGAGCGAATCATCGACCGCGGCGAAATCGTCACGCCACAGACCGCCGCCCTGCTTTCGACCTACAAAAAGATGCTCGAGAGCCGCGAAAACACCGACGACGAGCGCTACACCATGGCGGGATACGTCCTCGTCGTGGTGATGCTCATCGGACTGCTCTACGCATTCTTCCGACTCTACCGCCACAACATCTACTACGACTTGCGCCGCATCACGTTTATCGTCGCGCTGGTTACAGCCTTCTCGGTGGCTTCGTTCATTCTGTTCCACACCTTCCACAACAGCGTTTATTTCATCCCGATTGCCATCGTACCGATTCTGATTGTGACGTTCTTCGACTCGCGCACGGCGTTCTATATAACTATCACTCAGACGCTTATATGCAGCCTTGCCGTCGACGACGGACTCGAATTCATTCTGCTCCACCTGCCCGTGGCGGCTATCGCCATCAACAGCCTGCAGGAGCTGAGCAAGCGCTCGCAGCTGATTCGCTCCGCTGCGCTCGTCTTCACGGGCTACTGCGTGATTGCCGTTGCGCTATGCGCCCTGTCGGAAGGCTCGATAGTGACCATCGACCCGAAGGTGTTCCTCTACTTCGGCATCAACGCGATTTTCCTCTCGTTTGCCTACGTGCTCATTTTCGTGTTCGAACGCCTCTTCGGCTTTACCTCGAAGGTTACACTCGTCGAACTCAGCGACGTCAACAATCCGCTGCTGCGCGAACTCTCGGAGAAGTGCCCGGGCACGTTCCAACACTCGTTGCAGCTGTCTAACCTGGTGTCGGAGGCGGCTCACGAAATCGGCGCTAACACGCAACTTGCGCGTGCCGGCGCGCTCTATCACGACATCGGCAAGATGGAAAATCCCGTGTTTTTCACCGAAAACCAGCACGACATTAACCCGCACGAGCTGATTACGCCCGAGCAGAGCGCAAAAATCGTGATACGCCACGTCGCCGACGGACTGCGTCTCGCCGACAAGCACAAACTCCCGTCGGTCATCAAAGCGTTTATCAGCGAGCACCACGGCAAAAACGTGGCGAAATACTTCTACACGACGGCGTGCAACCGCAACAACGGCGAGCCGGTCGACCCGACGCCTTACACCTACCCCGGTCCGAATCCGTGCAGCAAGGAGACGTCGATTCTGATGATGGCAGACGCCACCGAAGCGGCTTCGCGTAGCCTCAAAGAGCATACGCCGGAGGCTATCACTGCGCTGGTCAACCGAATCATCGACGGGCAGATTCAGCAAGGGCTGATGAAGGATTCGCCGCTGAGTTTCCGCGACGTCGAAAGCATTAAACGCGTCTTCATCTCGCGTCTGAAAACCATCTACCACACCCGCGTGGAATATCCCGAACTGACAAAACGCAACGAGACGAAATGAGTAAAACGCCTTCGCCAATAGTATCCTTTGTGCCGATAATCGCCATGGTGGCAATGCTTTACGTTGCCGTCAGCTCGTTCGGCAGCGATGCTCTGAGCGGTCCCAGCCAGATTGTGCTGCTCGTGGCGTCAGCGCTGACCATAGCCATTGGAATGGCGTTCTACAAAATCGAGTGGGCGAGCTTCGAAAATGCCATCGTCGACAACATCAAAGGCATCGCATCGGCAACGATTATCTTGCTGATTATCGGTGCATTAAGCGGCGCTTGGATGCTCTCCGGCGTTGTGCCCACGCTCATCGACTACGGCATGGCGCTCATCAATCCGCGATTTTTCCTCGCCACGGCGTGCCTAATCTGCATCCTCGTCTCGGTAATGACCGGCAGTTCGTGGACAACCATTGCAACCATCGGAATAGCCCTGATGGGCATCGGGCAAGCCCAAGGCTACAGTGACGGCTGGATTGCCGGGGCTATCATCTCTGGCGCTTACTTCGGCGACAAGATTTCGCCGCTCAGCGACACAACCGTCCTCGCCGCTTCGGTGACGCATACGCCGCTGTTCGACCACATCCGTTACATGCTCTATACGACCATTCCATCGATAGTTATCACGCTGATAAGCTTCATAGTAGCGGGCATTACAGGCGACGTTGCCGAGAGTGCGCAAATCGATCACATCAGCGCAGTCCTCAACGCGCGGTTCAACATCAGCCCGTGGCTGCTCGTCGTGCCGATTGTCACCGGCGTACTCATTGCGCGCCGCGTCCCGACGCTCATCACGCTCTTCGCCTCGACGGTGATGGCTGCCATTGCCGCCGCCGTTGCCCAACCGGACATCCTTGCCGCGCTGGGTCACGGCGACCGCCCGGTTTTCGAGGGCGCGATGAGGATGCTTACCACCGAAACAAGCCTCAGCAGCGGCGATGCACTCGTCGACGACCTCATCTCGACCCGCGGCATGGCGGGAATGCTCTACACCGTGTGGCTAATCCTCTGCGCGATGTGCTTCGGCGGAACGATGACCGCGAGCGGAATGCTGCGAAGCATCACGTCGATGTTTGCGCGCATGATGAAGTCGACTTTCTCGCTCGTCTCGTCGACGGTTTGTTCGGGACTCTTCCTCAACCTCACCACCGCCGACCAATACATCAGTATCATCCTGACAGGCAATATGTTCCGCAACATTTACGAGCGACAAGGCTACGAAGGCAAGTTGCTGAGCCGAACAACAGAAGATTCGGTGACGGTCACCTCCGTGCTCGTACCGTGGAACTCCTGTGGCATGACGCAGTCGACCGTCCTGGGCGTGCCCACGCTGACCTACCTGCCCTATTGCTTTTTCAACTACCTCAGCCCGATAATGTCGATGCTCGTCGCCGCTTTTTCTTACAAAATCTACCGCAAAGCAACCGGCAAACAAGAGGTTAAGAGGTTAAGAGGTTAATCGGCAGCTTGCGCTGCGTGTAATTGTCGGATAATGACGCCTTAACCTCCTAACCGCGCGTCAGCGCCGAATAACCGCATCGAAGATGCCGAATAACCGCGCGTCAGCGCCGCCTAACCGCGCCGAAGGCGCCTCTTTTCCTGTCGTTTTCGCAAAGATACAATAGGGTGTGTGACTATCTTTGCGAAAAAAGCAAAAAAACCATGAAATACACTGAAGAAATCCGAAAAATCAACGACGAGCGCAACCGTGCGCTTCACAGCGGCTACGACCCGCTGAGCGGCATCGGTTGCTGCCTGCGTCGACGGCGCGTCACCGCTCGCGCCGGAACGGCTCTCATTCCCGAGGCTATGCTTGCCGAACATCCCGACTGCGCCGAACTCGACGCCGCCGAATTCGAGCGTCTGCGATTTCGCTACGACTTCGAGTTTTGGGCGGCTTCGACCATATTCGTCCCCGACAAGATGACGCACAGGCTCACCAACCTTGTGCTCAATCCGCCGCAACGCGAAGTGCTCCGCCGATTGGAGGAAATGCGCACCGCCGGCAAGCCCGTGCGCGCCATAATCCTCAAGGCGCGCCAGTGCGGCATTTCGACTCTCATCGAAGCCTACATCGCTTGGATGCAACTCATCCGCAGCGACTGCACAAACGCCATTATCTGCGCTCAAAACCGCGACACAGCGCAGTCGCTCAAAGGAATCTACGCTACCATGCTCGCCAACTATCCCGAACAGTTCGGCACCGAAAAGCCGTACGCCTTTCGCCCATATCAGCGCACGACGAACATCGCGCAAATCTCGGGTCGAAACAACACCGTGACGACCTGTTCGGCGGAGTCGCCGGCTGCTATTCGCGGTCTCGACATCGCCCTCGCGCACCTTTCGGAGGTCGCGTTCTGGCGCAAAACGGCGCGCATCGACCCGATGAACATGATTCGAAGCATCGGCGGTACCGTCGCTCTTACGCCCGACTCGGTGGTCGTCATGGAGTCGACCGCAAACGGTTTGGGCAACTTCTTCCACGAGGAATGGCTTCGCGCGTCGGCAGGCGTCAGCGACAAAACGGCGATTTTCGTCCCCTGGTTCCGGCACAACATCTACGAACTGCCCGTCGACGATGCCGACGAATTTTGCGCGTCGCTCAACGACTACGAGACGGGACTCTGGCACGCCGGAGCCTCGCTCGAGCAAATCATGTGGTATCGATACAAGAACCGCGAATACGCCCGCACGTCGGCTATGCAAGCGGAGTTTCCCACCTCCGACGTCGAAGCCTTTACCGCTACCGACCGCATCGTCTTTTCGCCGCGCGCCCTCGAGGAGATGCGCAAAGACTGCCGTGCGCCGGAGTCGGTCGGCGAAATCGCCGGCGACGCGATGACGGGACGCGACGCGCTCTCGAACGTGCACTTCGTCGACGACTCGACGGGGCTCTTCAAAGTGTGGCAGCATCCCGAACCGACCGACCGCAGCGACCGTTATATCGTGGCTGTCGACCTGGGTGGACGCTCCGACGAGTCGGACTATTCCGTGATTTACGTGCTCGACCGCGGCGCTACGCCGGCTGAACGTCCCCGTACGGCGGCGCAATGGCGCGGACACGCCGACCTCGACATCGTGGCGTGGAAGGCGGCACAGGTAGCTTCTTACTACCGCAACGCCCTCCTCGTGGTCGAGAGCAACACCCTCGAGACGAAAACCACCGACGGCGAAAACTCCGGCTTCGTGCTCAGCGAAATCAGCAACGTCTACCCGAATCTGTATCGCCGAAAGGTGGGAAGCAAGTCGAAGCCGGGTTTTCACACCAACCGCACGACCAAGCCGCTCATTCTGCATCGCCACATCGCCAACGTCCGCGAACTCCGCTACATCGAGCGCGACAGCGATGCCATCAACGAGCACCTCGCTTACGAGCGTAAGCCTAACGGCACTTTCGGCGCCAAGGAAGGGCATCACGACGACATCCTCATGACTCGCTGCATCGCCCTCTCTATCGACACCGACCTGCCGAAAAACAGAATTTTCAATTTCGAACCGGCAAATGAGGAATTGGCGAAAATCAGGCGAAAAAATAGTCGATTTGGCTGATTCAGCTGTATTTATTTGCCCATTAGAGCGCTAAGTATTAATTTTGCATAAAATAACCGAAATGAAAGAATTCCTACAGATATTGCGGAGGTTTGTGCCTCCTTATAAGGGCTACCTTATTCTAAATATTGTGTTCAACATCTTGGCGGCTGTTTTGACGCTGTTCTCGTTTGCCTTGATTATCCCGATTCTGCAAATGCTGTTTTTGGGCGACGGTGTTGAATATCACTTTATGCCGTGGGACAGCGGCTCGCTGAAAGACGTTGTTATCAACAACTTCTACTACTCGGCATACTACTGCAAAATCACCTACGGCTCGTCGGCTACGCTGGCTATGCTCGCCGGGGCTTTGGTGGTTATGACCGCTTTCAAGACGGGCACGACCTACCTGAGTTCGCACTTCCTCATCCCCATCCGCGCCGGCGTGGTGCGCGACATCCGCAACTACGTCTACGACAAAATCGTAAGCCTCCCCATCGGGTTCTTCACCACCGAGCGCAAAGGCGACGTCATGGCGCGTATGTCGGGCGACGTTGCCGAAATTGAAAATTCCATTATGTCATCGCTCGACATGATGTTTAAAAACCCGATTATGATTGTGGTTTGCCTCGTTATGATGCTAACTATCAGTTGGCAGCTGACGCTCTTTGTGTTCGTCTTGCTGCCAATTGCGGGCTACATTATGGGCAAAGTCGGCAAACGCCTGAAGCGCACATCCCTCGAAGGGCAACAGCAATGGGGCGCACTGATGGCTACCATCGAAGAAACTCTCGGCGGACTCCGAATCATCAAGGCTTTCAACGCCGAGCACAAGATTCGCGGCCGCTTCCACGACGAAAATCAACGCTTTTTCCGCACCTCGACGCGCATCAGCCGCCGACAGGCGCTCGCCCACCCGATGAGCGAATTTCTCGGCACGGCGACTATCGCCATCGTCCTCTGGTTCGGCGGCACGCTGATTCTCTCGGGACATAACATCATCGACGCGCCGACGTTCATCTACTATATGGTGATTTTCTACAACATCATCAACCCGGCGAAAGACCTCTCAAAAGCGGCTTACCAGATTCAAAAAGGCTTGGCATCGATGGTTCGCGTCGACAAAATTCTCAGCGCGGACAATCCGATTAAAGACCCCGACGAGCCGAAGTCGCTGTCGACCGACGAAGGTGGCATCCGCTACGACCATGTGCGCTTCCGCTACGGCGAAGAATGGGTGGTCGACGACGTGACCCTCGACATTCCTTTCGGCAGCACAGTTGCTCTGGTAGGTCAGTCCGGCTCGGGCAAATCGACGCTCGCCGACCTGCTGCCGCGCTTCTACGACATCGAGCAAGGCGCTATCACGATTGGCGGTGTCGACATCCGCGACGTGCGCGTCAAAGACCTCCGCGCAATTATGGGTAACGTCAACCAAGAGGCTATTCTCTTCAACGATACGTTCTTCAACAACATCACCTTCGGCGTCGAAGGCGCTACGCAGGAGCAAGTCGAAGAAGCGGCTCGCATTGCCAATGCGCACGACTTCATCATGGCGTCGGAAAACGGCTACCAAACCAACATCGGCGACCGCGGCTGCAAGCTCTCCGGCGGTCAACGACAACGCATCAGCATCGCTCGCGCCATCTTGAAAAATCCGCCGGTGCTAATCCTCGACGAAGCAACTTCGGCTCTCGACACCGAAAGCGAACGACTCGTTCAGGAAGCCCTCGACCGTCTCATGCGCAACCGCACTACCCTGGTCATCGCCCACCGCCTGTCGACGATCTGCAACGCCGATATGATTTGCGTGATGCACGAAGGTCGTATCGTCGAACGCGGTACGCACGACGAACTCATCGCACTCGGTGGCTACTACAAGCGCCTCGTCGATATGCAGAAATTTTAGCGTGTTAGAAGTTCTTTAAGCTCCGCGACGCCTACCGTTGCCGGCTTGGCTATCACAGTGACGTTATCCATGTCGTATGGAATCTGCGCCGGATTCGGGTCGATATAGTAAATCGGCGTACCTTTGCGCGCATAATACATCAGCCCGGCTGCCGGATAGACAACCAACGACGTGCCGATTATCACCAAAATATCCGCCTGTCGAACAATTTCGGATGCCGGCGTGATGTTGGGAACTGCCTCTTCGAAGAACACGATGTGCGGACGTACCGGGTCGCCGTAACTGTCGCGCGTGTCGACCGACGTATCGAGATTGTCGGATGTCAGCGTGTAGACGCGCTCTTCGTGACGCATCGAACGTATCTTCATAAGTTCGCCGTGCAGATGAAGCACGCGGCTGCTACCTGCCCGCTCGTGGAGGTTGTCGACGTTCTGCGTAATGATGTCGACATCGAAATCCTTCTCGAGTTCCGCCAAGCCGTAGTGAGCGGCATTCGGCTCGCATTTGACGAGTTGATGACGGCGCTCGTTGTAGAACTTATGCACCAACGCCGGATTGCGCATAAAGCCCGTATGGCTCGCAACATCCATTACGGGATAGTTTTCCCAAAGACCGTCGGCGTCGCGGAATGTTTTGATTCCGCTTTCGGCACTGACACCCGCTCCGGTCAACACTACAAGTCGTTTCATTGTTTAGAAAATTTGTCAATGACAAATTTAGTCCATTTTATTCGACAAAACAAGTCAAAATAACACATTAAAAATGGAAATTTTTTATATTTTTGCCAACGATGAAAAAACTGATGCCGATACTGCTTCTGCTGCTCCTCTGGGGATGCCGCGCCGCGTCGACGGTCGCCGACATAACGTATGTCGACCGCGAGGGCGCTCACCATGGCATCTGCAACCGCTCGACGCCGCTGACGCTCGTCTACCTCAACGACATCGACTGCGACGAATGCCACGCCGTAGGCGACAGTCTGCGCCGCAGCAGCGAGATTGCGCGTGCCGTTAGCGACGGCAGGTTGCGCGTGTTGTCGGTCTATGTCGGTGACCAATCGGACCGATGGGCGGCAATGGACCCGACCGAGGGCTGGGTGGAATGTATCGACACGGATTTTGCCTCGATGGCGACCGCTACCTACCAATTCGAGTCGCTTCCGGCTCTTTTCATCGTCGACTCGCGCAGTCGAATGAGGCAGCAAAACATTTCGGCAAAAGATGCCATTAACTTTATAGCAATACATTCAAAATGAAACGATTAGCAACTCTTATACTAATAATCACCACCGTTGCGGCGGCGTGGAGTCACGACCGTCTTATCGACACTTCGCGACCCGACAAGCCGCTAACCATCGGGCTCCGCGCCGGACTCAACTCGTCGGGTATCGACAACAACTACCTCAGCCAACTGCCTGAACTCATCCAAGGCAATTCCTATTGGCGTATGGGCGGACAAGCCGGCGCCGTGGTCGACCTCAACATCCGCCGCTACCTCGCCATCGAGACCGGATTGTTCTGGGAGGTTCGCAAATACGAAGGCTCGTTGATGGCTGCCACAGCCGTCGAAGACTATATGGGCAGCATGTTTCTCCGCGCCCGGGCTCACTACCTCAACATCCCCGCTATGGCGTCGTTCCGCCTCGACTTGGGCGAGCAAGCCAAGTGGCACCTCGACGCCGGCGTCTACTACGCCTACGGCATTGCCGGTAAGCGCGAAAGCGACCAATACTACGCTTTCAGCGACGTCGACGGTCAACTAATCTTCGACCACCAAGCCACGTCGACCAAATACTTTAAAGCCGACCAAAAAGACTTTATGGCTATCAAGCACGCCGATTTCGGACTTCGTTTCGGCACCGGCATGACGTTTTTCAATCACTATTTCATCGGCGTCTACTACCAACACGGGCTCCGCAACGTGGCGAAAAACGCGGCAGGCGCTCCCGACATCAAAATCCGAAACCGAAACTGGAACGTCAGCCTCGGATATAACTTTTAATCTGCACAAGCCTGCATTAGTCGGCACAAGCCTGCATTAGTCGGCACAAGCCTTAGTTAATATTTGTTTTCGTTTACGAAATTATCGGAATTAGCGCAAAGATAAGGCGCATATGGGTTGATTTTTGGTCAAAATAACACTATATTTGCAAATAGATGAACATATTTCTGCTAATCGCAGGCATATTACTGCTGGCTTTGTCAGTCTATTTGATTGTCAGGCCGCATTTTCCGTCGGTCATAGCGTCGTATGGCGGACTTTGGGCGCTGTCGCTCGGCGAATGGCTCGACGTGCCGATGCGGATGCTCACCTACTGGGGCGCAATGGTCGTTGTGGTGCTCATCATCACGTCGATGCAGCAGCGCACGTTGGTCAAAGCGACGCAAGGAATGGTGCACATATGCCTGGGTGCGTTGACCGGTATGGCGCTCGGCGCCGTCGGCGGCTATGCGCTGATGGTCGTCGGTGCGGCTGTGGGTGCAACGCTGGGCGCGGTCGTCTTTGCACGAACTCCCGCCGGACGAGGGCTCGACTTCCCCTCGCAACGATTTTTGCAGTATCTATGTGCCAAAGGCCTGCCGGCAGTGATTAGCGTGTCGATTATCGGCATTGCCATACTGATTGCCGCCGTCGAATATGAATAAAAAACGAGCAAAATGAAAAAACTGATAATAGTAATTCTGTCAACCATACTGCTTTCGGTGGGCATTGCCGAGGGCAAATCGAAAGAGAAACTCAAGCCGGAAAAGCCTGATATGGAGGCTATTAAGAAGGCAATACGCGACCCACAGTCGAACTACTACTACAAACGGCTGTGGCGAAAGTTTGTGAGCAACGACACGAATATGTCGATTCAAGAATATCGTCATTTCTACCTGGGATACGTCTTCCAAGAAGATTACGACCCCTACCGCGTGTCGGAATTCGCCACGAAAATACAGCCGCTCTACTACAAAAAAAAGCACACCGAAGCCGAGTGCGACACGATTATCAAATACGCCGAACTCTCGCTCGCCGACAATCCGTTCGACCTGAACCAGATGCAGTTTTTCATCTACGCACTGAAAACCAAGCGCAAATACGCTCGCGCTTCGATTTGGCAATATCGACTTAACCACCTGATAGAAGCCATCTTATCGACTGGCACAGGCAAGCAGGACAGTCCCTGGTTCGTTATCAGCCCGGTCCACGAATACAACATCGTCAACTTTATGGGACTCGTGGTGACCGACCATCAGGAGTTGGAAAACGACGTCGACTATATAATCGTCGACAAGAAGAACGACAAGATGCCCGACGGCTACTACTTCGACGTGTCGAAGATTCTTGAAGTGCGCAACATGAAATTCGGAGAATAAGGCGACGCTATGGAGCAAGTACGACAAAGCAGGATGAACGCCTTTATCAACGGCGCCGGTTGCATAGCATTGGCAGCGCTGCTTGGCGTGGCGCTGAGCTGCTACTACAACTACGCGGGCATCGACTATGCCGACGAGTTCTACGGCGTGGTTGCCGGCGCGGAAATCGGGCTTGCGCGCGGAAGTGCCCTGTCGTGGGCGCTCAACCTGGTTGTGATTGGCTGCGGCATCGTGTTGCTGTCGGTTCTGAACAAACGATTTGCATTTATCCGCGAATACACCCGGCTGCACACCACGATGCTGATAGTGCTCACGATGTCGGTCCCCGGGCTGACGACAGCGCTCTGCCCCGCTAACGTGGTCGTGGCGCTGCTTCTGCCGGCTATGCACGTCATGTTCAGCGGCTACCAGCAACAGCATTATCGGAGTTATATCTTCCTCATATCGCTGATTCTCTCGATTGGAAGCATGGTCGACTACGTCTTTGTGGCTTACGCGCTGATTTTTATGGTCGGCTTCTTCCAGGTGCAAATCATGTCGTTCAAAGGCTTTGTGGGCATGCTTTTCGGCTGGATAACGCCCTACTGGATTGCCTACGGATTCGGACTGTTCGACCTCGCCGACTTGCACTTGCCGCAACTTGAGTTCAGCGCGGAACGCTATATGGCGCTTGTGACGTCGCCGGTAATCGTCAACGTGGTGCTGACCGTCGTAACGGGTGCGGCATTCGGCGTCGCTAACGCCTTCACGCTCATCTCCTACCGCCGTCAACTGCGCGCCTACAACGGATTTTTCACCGTGCTGGCGCTCGCCACGACGCTGCTGCTCGTCGTCGACGTGGCTAACGTGCTGACCTACCTGGCGGTGCTCAACGTCTGCCTGGCGGTCCAAGCTGCGCACTTTTTTACAACTACGCGACTAAATAAAAGCTATATACTTTTTATATTCCTTGTAGTAGCGAATATGGCAGGTCCGACGATATTTGCAATTTTGAAGGAACTGCTTTAAAACCAGGTATTTAGACAATGAAAATCATCATCGAACGCAACATACCGTATATCGCCGGAGCGCTTGAACGTCACGGCGAGGTGGCTTATCTTCCCGCCGGAGAAATCACGCGCGAAGCGGTGGCTGACGCCGACGCGCTGTTTGTGCGCACGCGCACGCGCTGCAACGCCGACTTGCTCGATGGCTCGCGCGTACGGTTTATCGCCACGGCGACCATCGGCACCGACCATATCGACCTCGACTACTGCCGCAGCTGCGGAATTACGGTGGTCAATGCGCCGGGATGCAACGCGCCGGCGGTTGCGCAATACGTGTTTGCCGTCATCGGCAGCCGTTTCGCCGGCGAAGATCTGAGCAAATTGCGCTTAGGCGTAGTCGGCGTGGGCAACGTCGGGAGCATCGTGGCGCGCTGGGGCGAGCGTTTGGGGATGACCGTTCTGCGCTGCGACCCGCCGCGGATGCGCCAAGAAGGCGGCGATTTCGTCGACCTGCGCTGCATTGCCGAGCAAGCCGACATCATCACCTTCCACACGCCGCTCAACCTGTCGGGCATCGACGCAACCTATCACCTTGCCGACGCGCACCTGCTCGGCGGTCTGAGCCGTTGCCGACTGCTAATTAACAGTTCTCGCGGCGAAGTGGTCGACAACGCGGCGCTTGCCGAAGCCATCGGAAAGACGGTCGAGAGTGCCGCCATCGACTGCTGGGAAGGCGAACCTGCCATCGACCGCAACCTGCTCGCCAAAGCCTTTGTGGCAACGCCGCACATCGCCGGCTACAGCAGTGAGGGCAAAAAGCGTGCCACGGCGATGACGCTCACGGCTTTTGCCCGCCATTTCGGCGTCGACGTCGACGCCATACCGACTATCGATGCGCCCGCTCGCGGTGCCGACATCGACAGCATCGAGCAAGTCACCGCAACCTATAACCCGCTGGCTGACACGGAGTTGCTACGCACCTCACCCGACCGATTCGAGAACCTGAGAAACAACTATAACCTGCGTCACGAAGTGGTGACCGCCGTCAACAAAAAAGAATTATGCTAATCATCAACAAAGCCTCGGCAGGTAGCGGCAAGACGTACAACCTGGTTTTCGAGTTTATCAAAATGCTGCTCGGCTACAAAGAAAAAGACAGCGAGCAATCGGCATACAAGCTGAAAAACAAGCTAAACAACGAGCACAACAAGATTCTCGCCATCACGTTTACCAACAAGGCGACCGAGGAGATGAAGCAACGTATCGTCAAAGAACTCGGCTACATGGCGAACGACCCGGAAGAGAGCGAGCACCTTGAGAAAATTGCCGAAGCGTTTGGCGTGAGCCAAAAGAAGGTTAGCGAAGCCGCTGCCAAAGCGCATAAACAGCTACTTATCGACTACGCAAACTTCAACATTAGCACGATTGACTCGTTCTTCCAAACGGTGCTGCGCACGTTTGCCTTCGACGTCGACCTGCCCGGCGATTTCGCCATCGAGTTGAGCGACGAATTTGCCATCGCCGTGGGCGTCAGCGACCTCAAACGCGACATGCGCACCTCGAGCAATAACGACTACCTGAGCAAATGGATTCAAACGTACGTTACTGACAGCGTCAACAGCGGCGATGGTTGGAACGTGCTGAAAGACTCATCCGGCGAGCAAACTAACAGAAACACAATAACCATCTCGGATTTTGCCAAATATCTCACCAACGAGAATGTAAAAAAGCATCTCGACAAGCTGCGCGAATGGATTACCGAAGGCGACGGAGCCAATCTGAAAGCCCTCATCAATCGCCTCAACGATATGAGCCGTAGCCTGGCGAGCGAAATTCGCGCTTTCGGACAGTGGTGCGACATCAACTACGACAGCCTTGACTTGAACGGCAAGAAGAAAACGACCGCCGTGAAGCTGAAAGACTTCAAGCCGGGGAGTAAAGTCGATAAAGCTCTCATTGAGTCGTACAATTCATCCGAGTCGTGGACGAAAAAATCGACTACAACAGAGGTTGCAGACGATTTCGGCGAGCGGCTGGAGAAAGTGCAGACAGCGCTGAAAGGCATGGCTGTCGTAAAGGCTATCAGCGAAAACATCTACCGCTTAGGGCTTCTCTATCACATAGATAACAACATCAAGAACTACAATAACGAGAACAACACCATCCTGCTGTCGAACACCAACGACATCCTTAAAGACGTCATCGGCGGCGACAATGCGCCCTACATCTACGCGCGGCTGGGCACATTCATCAACAATTTCCTGATTGACGAGTTTCAAGACACGTCGCATATGCAGTGGGAAAACCTCGAACCGCTGCTGCTCGACAGCCTGTCGGCAGGGCACGACAACCTGATTATCGGCGACGTCAAGCAGAGCATCTACCGCTTCCGCAACTCCGACCCGCACCTGCTTGCCAACGAGGTGGAAGCGAGTTTCGGCAGTTATAAGAAGAAAGAGGGACAAGATAACGACAATAACGGAAACATCAACTGGCGCAGCGACAAAGAAATCGTGGAGTTCAACAACATGGTGTTCAAGTATCTCGCCGAGAAGTTGGGATTGTCCCACTATTACTCGAACGTGCACCAGAATGTGTCGAAAAAGCACGAAAATACGGAAGGCTATGTACACTACGAGTTGCTGAGCGACGACGACGCCGAAAAATTTAAAGAAAAGGCGATAAAGCTGGCGATAGCCACCATCAACGACATGCTCGACCGCGGCTACGAGCAGCGCGACATCGCCATCTTGGTGAATAGCAACAGCGAAGGCGAGCAAATCATCGCTGCGCTGCTGCAAGAAGATGGCATCAACGTCGTTTCGGAAGAATCGCTGCTCATCAGCTCGTCGTCGGCAGTGTCGACCATCATCACGCTGCTAAACGCCATCGACCGCACCGCGCAACCCGACGGTGTCGCCGAAGCCGACAAAAAGCGCAAAGAGAAACTCACGCCGAAGGAATTCCTCTTCCGCTATCAGTACTTGCTGTCGACCGGCGCAGACAAAAATAATCCGAAAGCAGCGTTCCGGAAAGCCCTCGACATCGACAGCGATTTCGACCTGAGCAAGGTTATCAAAGGCGACGAGCCGGTAACGCTCGACGTGATTGTCGACCGCATTCTCAAGCACTTCGTCGGGCAGGACACCCTCGACGAAGAAATGACTTTCATCCTGGCTTTCAAGGACTTGGTAGCCGACTATATGGAGACTTTCGGGTCGAACGTCCACTTCTTCCTCAAGTGGTGGAACAAGACAGGCTACCGCCGGACAGTGTCGTCGCCGAGCGGCATAAACGCCATACAGGTGATGACGATTCACAAGTCGAAAGGACTCGAATTTCCGTGCGTCATCATCCCCTTCTGCGACTGGAAGTTCGACAAAGAGGGCATCGAATGGATTGAACCGAGCCAAAAATTGGTCAATTTCGTCAAAGAATCGGGCGAGAATAGTGTAATTTTGCCGCCGATATTGCCCATCAACCGCAGTCGGCTGACCACGTCGCTGGAGCAATTCAGCGACAGCCTCAAAAAGTGCGAGACCGACGCCAAGATGGACACGCTCAACAAAACGTACGTTGCCTTTACCCGCGCCGTCAACGAACTGGTGATGTTTGCTCCGGGGGAGAAAGACAACAAAAAGGAATTCCTCCGCAGCGAGCTGACACCGCTCTTGTTAAAAGATAACGAAGTTCTACTCGAGCACGGTCATAAGATAACAAAAGAGGAGAAACAGGCGAAAGAAGAGAAAGAAAGACAGGAGAAAGAGGAAAAAAAGAAGAAAAAAGCGAAAAACGACGACGAAATCGAGCCGAAGAAATATCAGTTGGAGCACCTTCTGATAATCCCGCCGCAGCGCGACAAGGCGGAGAAAGGCATCAAATATAAAGTGCCCGAACTGATAACGCGTCTAAGCAATCCCAAGCAGTTCGACGGCACGGCGATGCACAACATAATGCAGCGAGTTAAGACAGCCGCCGACCTCGCGTCGGCAATCGACTACTACCACAAAAAGTCGATAATCAACGACGAAGAGCGGTCGCGCTACGGCAAAATCCTCGCCCGAGCGCTGAGCGACCCGCGCGTCAAAGAGTGGTTTGCCGACGACGTTAAAGTGCTCAACGAGACCGAATTGCTGCACTACGTTGGCGACCCCGACAACGAAGAATACTTTCAATTAGACTTCACTATATGCCGTCCCGACCGCGTGGTGCGCACGCGCGACGGTCGCACCATCGTGATAGACTACAAATTCGGCGCCTACGATAGCAAATATCAATATCAAGTGCGCAACTATATGAATCTGCTCGAGGAAATCGGCTACGAACGCCTCGAAGGCTATATCTGGTACGTGCAAGAGGGAAATATCGAACGAGTTGAACAAAAACCGATAGCGTAATGCCTGAGAGTGAGCGACATCCGTTGGAGCCGTTTCTGCCTGACGACGCCGAAACGCTGATGCTGGGGAGTTTTCCGCCGCAGCGCGTGCGCTGGTGCATGGATTTCTACTACCCGAACTTCCAAAACGACATGTGGCGGATAATGGGCTACATCGAGACCGGCGACGCAAACGCATTTGTCGACACGGCAAATCGGCGGTTCGACCTCGACAAGGTCGTCGACTTCTGCCGCCGTCGGCGCTTGGCGCTCTACGACACGGCAACAGAGGTCGTTCGGCTGCGCAACAACGCTTCCGACAACTTCCTCGAGGTTGTCCGTCCGACCGACGTTGCCGCCCTACTCGCGCGACTTCCGCACTGCCGACAAATCGTAGCGACGGGCAAAAAGTCAGCCGACACGCTGCGCGAGATGTTCGGATTCGACGAAATCGGCGTAGGCTGCTCCACCGAAGTAACGATTGCCGGCCGTCGCTATTGCGTCTGGCGCATGCCCTCCACGTCGCGCGCCTACCCCCGCCCAATCGCCTGGAAAGCAGAGTATTACAGGAAGGTTATAAGTAAGAGGTAAGAGAAGGCATCTGACGATGCGTTTATCGGGGAGCGTTTATCGTATATCGGCAGGATTCTCGTCCCTCGTTCCTCTCCGCTCTCCACTCTCCACTCTCCACTCTCCACTCTCCGCTCTCCACTCTTTTCTTCCTTTTTCGCAATTGTTAATGAATTATTTTTCGTATCTTCGCAATTATTAGACGATAACGCATGGACACAAATCATCTCATTAGCTTAAAATATGGAAATCAAAGTTTCCATAGTTACCGACCAAACTGCAATTGACCTAATCATAGACAACGACCTCGACAGCTTTAAAGCCTATCTCGCCGAGGACGACACACCCTACTTCCCGGAACCCGCAACATTCAACGCCAAGGAAGAATCCCTTGCATTCTGTGCAGTAATGGGCTATGGCATCGATGAACGAGGACCGATTGAACGTTATCCACTTCGCTCGTGCGAACCCACCGACGTGCCTTTTATCGAAGCAATAGCGAATTATTAATGTAAAGGAAAAGTGTTTCTGCTCTTTTACACACATCGTATTGCTCTTATGCTTTCAAATACTGAAACTGAATTTTATATTTACCCATTATCGTAAATGACTTCGTTTTGTAAACAAAATTAAATTCGTAAATTTGCAGTTAGACAATACAGATCTTTATTTCGACCGAATTAAGATATAAATTCAAACAAACATTGTAAGTGTGATAAAGGATTGGTCAACCTTGAGAAGCACTTATTAAATAACTTTATAAACAATGGACATTATTAGTCTTTTCAGTGGCGCAGGAGGTTTAGACCTTGGCTTTCATAAAGCAGGGTTTAGGACAGTTGTTGCTAATGAATACGATAAAAAAATATGCCCCACATTTCGAGCAAACTTTCCTGATGTTGAGTTAATTGAGGGTGATATTCGAGATATAAGCAGTTCGGAATTCCCCGATAATATTATCGGCATAATCGGTGGACCACCATGCCAATCTTGGAGTGAAGCAGGTTCTTTAAAAGGGATTGAAGATGCAAGAGGACAACTATTCTTTGAGTATATAAGAATTTTGCAAGATAAAAAACCTCTATTCTTTGTTGCTGAGAACGTTTCAGGGATGTTAGCAAATCGCCATAGCGAAGCAGTAAAAGGATTCTTGAGACAGTTTGATGAGGCAGGTTATGATGTAGTATATAAACTGCTGAACGCAAATGACTATGATGTGGCACAAGATAGAGATAGGGTGTTTTACATCGGTTTTAGAAAGGATTTGAATATTCATAATTTTGAATATCCCCAACCTTGCAAACACAAACCTACGTTAAGAGAGTGTATATGGGATTTGAAAGATAATGTAATTCCGGCAAAAGCCCATAACAAAACTAATGGAGATGCTTGTATAATTCCTAACCATGAATACTTTATCGGAGCATATTCCCCAATATTCATGTCAAGAAATCGTGTAAGAAGTTGGGACGAACCCGGTTTTACCGTTCAAGCAAGTGGACGACAATGCCAGCTGCACCCACAAGCCCCAAAAATGATAAAAATCGAGAAAAACCTTCAAAAGTTTGTTGAAGGAAAAGAAGATTTATATAGAAGAATGAGTGTAAGAGAAGTTGCACGAGTTCAGGGATTTCCTGATGACTTCAAATTTATATATGATGATGTAAATTACGGATACAAAATGATTGGGAATGCCGTACCTATAAATCTTGCATATTACGTGGCATTGCAAATTAAAAAATATCTGAATGAGAAAGGAATAAATTAATGAAACTTGTTTCTCTATTCTCCGGATGTGGTGGATTGGATTACGGTTTTGAAAAAGCCGGATATGAAGTTATATGGGCAAATGAAATTGACAAATCAATCTCGAGCACATATAAGTTAAATCACAAAAGCACAATTTTGGAAACGAGAGACATAAGAAAGTTACTTAACTCAGACATACCGGACTGTGATGGAATTATAGGCGGACCACCTTGCCAATCTTGGAGCGAAGGAGGTAAAGGTCGAGGTATCGACGATGATAGAGGTAAATTATTCCTTGACTATATAAGAATCGTTTGCGACAAAAAACCGAAATTCTTTCTCATAGAAAATGTAAAAGGTATTTTGGAAAACAAACATTCTGAGGCTTTTAATATGTTTTTACAGAAACTATATGAAGCAGACTATGATGTAACATATGCTCTTGTAAATTGTGCCGATTATAGAATACCTCAAGACCGATTTCGGGTTTTTATTATGGGAATCCAAAACAGTTATTGCAAATACTATTTATTCCCCAACCCTGTAGAATCCGAAAAAGTGACTTTAAAAGAAGCCATCGGTGATATATTAGTAGAACCGACTAAATATTTAAATGATCAAGTTGTGGAAAATTTAATTTTTCCCAATCATGATGTTTATGTCGGACCTTTTGATGCCAAATTTATGGCACGAAACAGAGTTCGTAGTTGGAATGAAGCTTCTTTTACCATTCAAGCACAAGCAAAGAATGAGCCGCTGCATCCACAAGCACCTAAAATGGTGTATAAGAACAAGAATGAAAGAATATTTGCTCCCGGATATGAGCATTTATACAGACGACTAAGTGTAAGGGAATGTGCTCGAATTCAAACATTTCCCGACTCATTTAGATTTATCTATACAAACATTCAAGATGGTTATAAAATGGTAGGAAATGCCGTACCACCAAGAA
>JBJEDO010000029.1:0-27658 GCA_051872155.1 Candidatus Limisoma sp. | reverse complement strand
ATGCTGATTCTTTTCGCTTCTGTATCATATTATGCGCATAGTTGCGGATTTGAGGTTAAGTACTTTTGCCTCGGAACCGGTATCGCCAAATAATGACGGGTTAGTATTTTTACTAATGGCTGTCGGGTCTCTTCCGGTTTCTTTTTTTGTATCATAATGCCAAGGCTCTGCGCAGCACAACGATAGCGAATGATTTGTTTTATCGAGACAAAAATTAGAGCAGCGGCTGACGATGCAACCACTGCTCTTTGTATATTTCCCGAACAAACCATTAGTTCTAGCCTGCATTATTCATACCATTCCTACTGCAAGGGCTAACTGACAACACCTTACCGCAATGCTCGCTCTTCCTCTTTAAAGGTAGGATTTACTACATTTTGCATCGTCATCGCTGTGCTTACGCTAATGCATTGCCATTTAGCCCTTTCGTAACGGAATTGCATGAGTAATGCAGGCTAGTCGTCGAAGAATGAATCGTCGAAGTCGAAATTGGTTTCGCTAAACGAGTAAATGTTGTCGGTAAATTTTGAAAGTTCTCTGCTGTCTTTTTTTGTTGGTCTGCCCAACCCTTTTTGTCGGTTAATAAAACCGCTAATGCGCGACATTTCGAGCAGTTCGTATTGCTCGGGTGCGGTGACGTTTTCCAAGAAGTTGGGCACGAGTTTAGCCCCCATCCTGTTCTCCGCGAGGTCTTTTACGCGGAAAGAATAGGTGATTGGCGGCTTACGAACATCGACAATTTCACCGATCTTTATCGGGCGCGAAGGCTTGACATTCATTCCACCGATTGTAACTCTGCCTTTTTTGCAAGCATCAGTTGCAATTGTCCGGGTTTTAAAGATGCGCGTAGCCCAAAGCCATTTATCGATTCTTACGTCTTTATCCATTTACTTGTTGTTGAATTGGTTCATTGTCAATGACAGCCCTGCGAGGCAGAAACTCCGAATAGCGTCGACGGCGATTTTAATCCGCTCGTCGAGAAGCGCCTTATCGTCGTCGCTAAATTCGCCAAGGACGTAATCAATCTGGCATCCTTTCGGGAAGTCGTTACCGATGCCGAAGCGCAGACGAGGATACGCCTGAGTGCCAATCATTTCGGCGATGCTTTTCAGTCCGTTGTGTCCGCCGTCGCTGCCTTTAGCTTTAAGTCGTACGGCGCCTAAGGGAAGCGACAAATCGTCGACAAGAATGAGCAGATTTTCTACGGGAATGTTCTCTTTTTCAAGCCAATATCGCACGGCATTTCCGCTCAAATTCATGTAGGTGGATGGCTTGAGGAGCAAGAGTTGTCGATTCTTGATTCTCATCTCAGCCGTATCGCCATAACGATTTGTGCTAAAAGTGATATTGGATGCCTTAGCAAGGGCATCCAATATCATAAATCCTATATTGTGGCGAGTATTTTGGTATTCGGGACCAATATTACCCAAACCGACAATTAAGTACTTCATTTACAAATTATTTAGCTTCTTCAGCTTGGTTACCACGAGCGGCACGAGTCAATTGAACGGCGCAAACGACAGCGTTTTTAGCGTTAACCAATTCGAGGCCTTCGTAGTGGAGGTCGCCGATTTGGATAGTTTTGCCGAGTTCGAGAGCGTCAACGTTGACAACAACGCGTTCGGGGATGTTAGTGTAGACAGCTTTAACTTTGATTTTCTTCATCGAGAGGTTCAATTTACCACCGGCTTTAACACCGACAGCGTGACCTTCGATTTTAACAGGCACTTCGATAGTAACCGGCTTGTCTTCGCTCACTTCGAGAAGGTCGATGTGGAGAATCTCTTCTTTAACCGGGTGGAATTGAACTTCCTTGAGCACTGCCATTTTCTTTGTGCCTTCGATATCGAGTTCGATAGCAAAAACGTCGGGAGTGTAGATGAGTTTGCGAACATCGTCAACTGTAACTTTAAGGTTTGTTACTAAAACGCCTTTGTTATTGACAGTTTCGATAACTTCTTGTCCGGCTCCGAGCTTGCCGTTGTAAGGCAATTCTACTACTTCGCCACCGTTCATTACTACAGGAATAAATCCTTCTTTGCGCAAGCCTTTTGCTGCTTTCTTGCCAATTTCTGTTCTTGGCTTAGCTGATAATTGGAATGTTTTCATTCTGTTTTGTTTTTGTGTTACTCAAAATTAAGTTTATTGTTGCTTAATTTCCCATCACACGGTACTCTAAAAGCGGTGCAAAGGTAGGCATTTTTTTTGAAATACGCAAGCCTAAATGTGGAATTTCCAAACGAATAGCATCGGTTTATGAGCAGTTTTGACGCTTTTTTTGACGCTTAGCCTTGGCGTTCTTGTCGGATTGCGGCGACGATTTGCGGAATCAGTGCGTGTCTGCCATCGTTTGTCAGATGCGTTACCGAAGTGAATTCGTCGGGAATTGTGGCTGCTTGCGATGAAATTCGTCGCAGGACGTCTTCGCGTGGCATAGCGTTACGCGCCATTACGCGCTCTACGCGGACTTCCAACGGCGCTTCTACGCTCCATACGGCATCTACCGACTTCGACATACCGCTTTCCGCGAGTATTGCGGTTTCGACAAAAACGATTTCGCCGTTTCGTCGCGCCCAGCAGTCGAAATCATGCAGCACAGCCGGATGGACCAAGGCATTCAACCTGCTCAATTTTTCGGCGTCGTTAAAAGCAATCGATGCAATATAAGCGCGGTCGATTCCGTCGGGAGTAATTGCTCGTGGTCCGAAAATGTCGACAAGTCCCAGATGGATATCCTCCGACTCGTCCATCAATCGCTTTGCATTGCTGTCGCAGTCGTATACGGGATAACCCATGAGCGAAAGCAGTCGCGACACAACGCTTTTACCGCTACCGATTCCACCAACGATTGCAATTCTTTTCATAGCCGTTCGACGATAAACTCCACGCTGTCGGTGGTTAAAGTTACATTACGCATTATTTCGGGAGCTCGATCGATTCGGAGCGGCAATGTGCGTTGTCCGGCATGGATATCGGAATAGTCGACTGTTGCCGTTAGTTTGTACTTATTCACTGAATCGTAGCAACTTATCGGAATGAAATATGATGCTTTGACGAGCGATGGGAATGTGATGAGTCGCATCCCTTCGGGTACGTTAATCGGCACGACTTGCACGAGCGAGAGTTTTTGCACGAGAGGTTCGACGGGAGCCATAATCGAAACGCTGTCGGGGACAAAACGCACACCTTCAAGGCGAGTAAGAGCGAGGCTTGTCCGCAAGGTGTCTTTAAGTTCTTTAGCAACAAAACGCTCGGTCGAAACCGAATTGATGCTTTCGAGAGTGAGCATGTCGGAATAGACGACCACCGAATCGGGACCCAAAACAACTTTGCCGTTTAAAACATATTGAAAGTTAGCCGACAAATCGGCGTCGGCAACTACCGGGATTTTCTTGCCGGGACGATTTGTATATCTGAGCACAATCGATTCGGGCGAGTAGTTGACCACGTTGGCTTCCATTCCAAAAAGGTCGCTAAGCAGTTCGGTCATTTGTTGTGCTGTTACGACGAATCGGCTTTTGCCGTCGGAAAATTCAGCGAACGATATTTTCAAGGTTGGACCTTCCCCCCAGAGATAGCGCATCATTGCGTATCCGGTGTTTTTCAAAGTAACATGTACGGCATCCGGACATTCGTCGATGAGAGTGGTCCCCTCGGGTACGTTCACAATATCAATGCGGACATTGTAGTTCTGCTGCATTTGATTGTTGAGTACGAGAATCGACCAAAAGACGAATGAGATGACAACAAAAATCAAATAGAGCAACACATCGCGTCCCCTCGACGACGAGAAAAACGCAGCCGCCCTACTCTTAAATGCTTGTATGTTGTCTTTTAAGCTCATAAATAACCTGCATTATGAATAATGCAAGCTAAATAGCCACACCCACGAGTCGTTGCTCGAAGCGGATATGGCTATTGTTGGGTTAATGAATAATTATTGCTTGTTGGGTTGCTCTGCATCGGCAGCTGACGGATATACAGAACCCTTGTCAACTTTGATGCGAACACCGTCGGCAACTTCGAGAATGACGGCGTTTTCTTTAATTTCTTTGATTCTGCCATAGATGCCACCGGCTGTAATCACTTTGTCGCCATTCTGCAAGCCTTCGCGGAACTTGCGAATTTCTTTTTGCTTTTTCGATTGCGGACGAATCATTAAGAAATAGAAGATGGCAAACAACGCTACAATCATTAAGATTTGCATTAAGCCACTACCACCATCTTGCAACATAATTGAATTAATCATAGTTATTCTGTTTTAAAAAATTAATCGATCGGTTTTAATAATATACCTTCTTCTTTAAGGTATGTGATGATAGAATAAAGTATTCCGTTAACAAATGTACCGCTTTTGCCTGTGCTATAGCACTTTGCGAGTTCGACATATTCGTTGATTGTCACTACTACCGGCACGGAGGGCACACGCAAGAGTTCTGCGATTGCGATTTGGAGCACAACGATGTCCATAACCGGAATGCGAGAGATGTCCCACGACGATTTGGGGATAAACTTGTCGATTAGTTTGAGATATTCATCGTAGTTGTCAATCACATCGTTAAGGAGCAAATATCCGAATTGAGCATCTTCTTCGTCTTTAAATTGAGGAAGTATTGCTTTATAGGGATTCGATGCCATACGTTTGAAAGTCTTCAAGACAAACGTACCAACAATCTCGAGGTCGTCGTTCCAGAACACCGATTTAGCTTCGAGCACTTCAGCCAAGTCTTCGTCGGGCAGAACGATTTTGCGCATCACTTGTCGCCAAAATTCCGCATCGTCGTCGCCCGTAACCTCCGGCTTCTCCATATAGTCGGCATATATGTCCGATTCCAAAATTTTGTCGAGAATCAGTCGAAGATAGATTTCGTCGTCGAGCCATGATACGTTATTGTCGGTAACGAATTCGTTGATAATTGCATTTTCGGCAATCGTTGCGGCAAAAGCATTGTCGACGAAACGAGTGTTAGGGTTCAAATCTTGCGGCGATGGCAGATATTTGTTTTTAGCCGCCTCAAGACGTTGACGTTGCAGTTCGGTAAGAGCTACAGGCAGCGTCAACAAATAGAAATATAATTGATATGCTGTATCCAAGCTGTTTTTCAGCTTGTTTGCGGCAGTTTCTTTACTGTCTTTATTTATGAGGTAAGAATACAAAGTCTGTACGACCAATATTCTTATCAAAATTCTATTAACCATATATCCGTTCTTTATCCTTGCAAAGGTACAACAAAAACTTCTAATAATAGAGAATTGCGTCGAAAAAAGCGTTATTAAGCGTTAGCCAGGCGTTGGCGGACCACTTCGTAGACAACAATACCGGCGGCAACCGACACGTTCAACGAATTAATCTTGCCGAACATCGGGATAGCAGCCAGAGCATCGCATTCGCGGATGTTGTCGGAAGCGATACCAGTGTCTTCAGCGCCCATGACGAGAGCCGTCGGCACCGACAAATCGGCTTTCGTATAGTCGTCGACAGCTTTTTCGGTAACGCCTACCACGGTTAACCCACTGGCTTTGAGCATCCGAAGTGCTGAAGTTAGATTTTTGACGCGTGCCACGGGAATATGCAACAATGCACCCGCCGAGGTTTTTACGGCATCGGCATTAATCGACACGCTGTTGCGTTCGGGAATCACGATAGCGTCGACTCCGGCACATTCGCAAGTTCGTGCAATGGCGCCGAAATTGCGCACATCGGTTATTCCGTCGAGCACGACGATAAAAGGCACTCTCCCCGACTCAAAAATCTCAGGCACAAGATTGTCGAGATTTGCATAGCTTACCGGCGAAAGGATTGCAATAACGCCTTGGTGATTCTTGCGAGTAATTCTATTAAGTTTTTCGACGGGCACGCGTTGCGAATAGACCGAGCGGCTGCGAATTGCCTCGAAAAGTTCGCCGGCAAGTTCGCCTGTCAAGTCTTTTTTCACTAAGATTCTATCAATCTCGCGGCCGCCGTTGAGCGCTTCAATCACGGCGCGCATTCCAAAAATATATTCGTCTGAGTGTAACATAATCAATTGAGTTTTAATAGCGATTTAGCGTTATTAATAGCGGCATCGTCAACGCGTTCGCCGCTCAACATCCCGGCAATTTCAAGGATTCTGCCTTCGTTGTCGAGTCGTTTGATGTTGGTAACCGTCGAGTCGGCGATATCTTGCTTGTACACCTTGAAATGATGAGCGCCCAAAGCAGCAACCTGCGGCAAATGGGTAATCGAAATGACTTGTATTTTCGAAGCTATATCTTTCATCATTTCGCCGATTTTGTTTGCCACTTCGCCCGACACACCTGTATCGACTTCGTCGAAAATAATCGACGGCAGTTGCATCTTTTCGGCGATAATCGACTTAATGCAAAGCATCAGTCGCGATAATTCGCCACCGGAAGCTGTCTTTTCCGCCGATACCAATTGTTGGTTTTTGTTGAAAGCAAACAGAAATACAATTGCATCGCAACCGCTTTTGCCAAAGGGTTGCTGTTGGAAATCGACACGGCATTGAAGATTCTTCATACCCAGAGGCTTGGCGACAGCTTCCAACTTCGTAGCAAACACGTCGGCGGCAGCTTTGCGCGTTTGGGTTAGCCTATTGGCGGCAGCCTTAAGCACTTGCGTTTGCTCTTCCAACCGTTTCTTCAAGTCATCCAATTGCTCTTCCGAATTGTCAATCTCTTTCAACGACTTTTCAAGGTCTTTCTCTATGGCAATCAATTCGCCGACGGTGTTAACGTGATAGCGTTTTTCGAGCGAATAAATAGCGTTGAGCCGCGATTCCACTTTTTCGAGTTCGTCGGGGTCGTCGTGCATTTCGTCGAGCTGACCGTTAAGATTTTCGTAAATGTCTTGAAGTTCGATTGTTGCCGACTCCAAACGCTGCACGTATTCGGCAGAAGGCTCAAACACGTAGGAAAGTTGTTCGAGGAGTGTCTGCACTTTGTTCAACTTGTTGAGGATTGAATTATTGCTCTCGCCAAGCAAATTGCACGACTCCCAAACTTTTTCCTTAACTTCGCCAATATTGGAAAGCAATTTGTGCGTTGCCTCCAGTTCTTCCTGTTCGGATTCGTTAAGATTCAACGGACTGAGTTGCGACAATTGGAAACGCAGATAGTCTTCGTTTTCCTTATTCTTTTGAATTCGCTCACGGAGTTGCTTCAGCTCATCGGAAAGTTTTGTATACTTTGCGAATTTTTCGGCATAATCGCAACGCGCGTCACTATTATCGGCAAGACTATCAATGACCTTAAGTTGATACGAAGGATTGAGTAGCAATGCGTTGCTATGTTGAGAATGTATATCGACAAGACGAATCGCCAAAGCCGAAAGCACAGCCAAAGTCACCGGAGTGTCGTTGACGAAAGCACGAGTACGTCCGTTGGGCAGCAACTCTCGCCGAAGCAAGCATTCAGAGTCGAAACTATCTATGTCGTTTTCCGTAAAGAAGTCGTCCAAGCCATAGCCTTCGATGAAGAACGAAGCTTCAATGACCGATTTCTTGTCGGCATGTCGAATCGCTTTAACATCGGCGCGTTGGCCAAGAAGCAGCGACAAAGCGCCCATAATAATCGACTTGCCGGCTCCGGTTTCGCCGGTAATTATAGAAAGCCCTTCGTCGAAGGAGATTTCGACAGTGTCGATGAGAGCGTAGTTGGATATTTTAAGATGCTTTATCATTTTTGCTCCTCCTTGATTTGGTTTAGTCGTTGCGACTCGGTCGGATATAATTGATACAATAATTCGTATACGTTTTGACGCTCCGTGGTGTTCGATTTCGAATAGACATTAACGAGTTCGTCAAGTTTGGCATCCTTGAACATCGAAAGGGCAACCGACATCGGATTGGCATCATAGACTTGCTTGAGCAAGTCGAGCGATTGTGTGATGACCATTTTCCCTTTATCCGGGCTGAGCACCATTTCGTCTAAGCCTTTGCGATGATAGTTATATAGCAAAGTGCGAATTCCGCTTGTCGATTTGTCGGTAAATGCCGACAGTACGGCAGAACGGTTCTTATTGTCTTCGAAGGCTTTCCAACCTTTTTCGCCGGAGCTTTGTCCCATATTGACAACGGCAGCCGCCTTTTCGTAGTAGAAATCGCCGCCGTTGGGTGCGAAGCTATCTGAATCGATGGCGAGAATCATGTAACCGTAGAAGTTTAAGATGGCTGTCAGATTGCTCTCCATTGTGGTCTCGGAGAATATCAACGGCTCGTTTTCGGTGTAAGTAAATTCGATGCTTGTGTCTTTGAAATTAATCAGCGTAGTCGTATAAGTGCTATTGTAGACGGGACGCGTCGACTGAACTTGCAAATCGCCCGACATAGTTGTTCCGTCGAAAGAACTCATGGTGAAAAACAATTTGCATTCAATCTTTTCGTTTGTCAGATATTTCGCATTACCCCATTGAGTATTGTTCATATACTCTGTTATGGCTGTTTTCAACGTGTTGAAAATTGCCTTGTCGGTACCTGAGATTTTATCGGTGTTTATCTCGACCGTGCAATTCAATTCTTGGCATAACGCCACAGCGGGCATTAGCGTCGACAGCAACAATAGCAATATGTACTTCATAAAAGAATTCACTTTTTAATTTTCTCAACAAGATGGTCTACAATATCTTTTGCAACTTCGCGCTTGGGTTTTATTGAGTATTCGGTCTTTTTACCATCGGCATCAATTATCGAAATCTGATTGGTATCGACTTGGAAACCGGAATTTGCAGTGACGGTATTGAGCACGATGAAATCTAAATTTTTACGTTCGATTTTTTCGACCGCATTCGCTGTTGCATTATCCGTTTCGAGGGCGAATCCGACAAGAATTTGGTTGCCCGACTTTACAGCGCCCAATCCGGCGGCTATGTCGGGATTCTTCTTTAAGACAATCGTCGGCACGTCTTGCTTTTCGCGTTTGATTTTTGAGAGGGCAACTTCTGCCGGAGCATAATCGGCAACGGCGGCACACATTATAGCACATTGACTGTCGGCAAACTCATGTTGAGCGGCTTCGTTCATTTCCGCAGCCGATTCCACGCTGACCACTCTGACGCGACTGTCGTTGCACTTAATCGATACGGGACCGCTGACGAGGACAACATCAGCGCCACGAGATGCACATTCTTCAGCAATGGCATATCCCATTTTTCCGGAACTATAGTTGCCGATAAAGCGAACCGGGTCGATTTTCTCGTAAGTAGGTCCTGCCGTTATCATCACCTTCCGACCCTTTAGATCTTGCATTTTGTCGAAAAACTCATCAACGACTTCGAAAATCCGCTCGGGCTCTTCCATACGCCCTTTCCCGACGAGGTGGCTGGCGAGTTCGCCTGCGGGCGAATCAATTATGTGATTGCCATAGCTACGAAGCAAATCGATGTTGCGCCGAGTCGACGGATGGGCAAACATGTCGAGGTCCATTGCCGGAGCGACAAAGACGGGCGATTTGGCAGACAAATATGTGGTTATGAGCATATTGTCGGCAACGCCGTTAGCCATTTTTGCAATCGTGGATGCCGTTGCCGGAGCAATTACCATAGCATCTGCCCACAGACCCAAGTCGACATGGCTGTTCCACGAACCCGTATTGGCGGTAAAAAACTCGCTAATCACAGGGCGTCCGCTAAGTGCGGAAAGCGTTACTGGTGTGATAAACTCCTTGCCGGAAGGCGTTATAACGACTTGAATCTCTGCCCCTGCCTTTACAAAAAGACGTAATAGCGACACAGATTTGTATGCCGCTATTCCGCCTGATATTCCTAATATTATATGCTTTCCTTTAAGCATTATCGCATTCTAAGTTTGATGTTGGTGAGCACATTTTTTGTGTTCTGCGGAAAATCGCCGTTGAGAATCCAACCAAAATATCCCGAATCGGTTTTCAAAACCTCTTCGACAGGGATTCCTTTGTATTTGCCGAAGTTGAAAACTTCCACGTTGTTATCGTTATATACAATTCTTCCCGCCAAGTCGACATTGCGATTATGCGTTGAAAATTTCGAGAGGAAGTCGACATCGTTTTGCAACGAAGGATATTTGTCGAGTTGAGCCTTCAGCACTTCGTAGGTTGCACGAGTGTCGGCATTTGCCGAATGTGCATCGTCGAGGTCCTTTCCGCAATAGAACTTATAGGCAGCCGAGAGGGTGCGTTGTTCCATTTTGTGGAAAATTGTTTGAACGTCGACGAATCTGCGACGTGAGAAGTCTACTTCGACATCCGCCCTGAGAAACTCTTCAGCGAGAAGAGGTACATCGAAACGATTGCTGTTGAATCCGGCAATGTCGCAGCCTTCAAACACGCGCGCGAGTTCTTTTGCAATATCTTTAAAGCGCGGTTTATCGGCAACGTCGGCATCTGTTATGCCATGCACGGCTGTCGCTTCTTCGGGAATGTGCATCTCCGGATTGATACGCAACGTTTTTTCGACTTCCGTGCCGTTAGGCATCAATTTTATATACGAAATCTCAACAATGCGGTCTTTCGATGCATTTACTCCCGTTGTTTCGAGGTCGAAAAAAATCAACGGATTTTGCAACTTCAATTCCATAATGCCCTCCCTACTATCTAGGAACCATCATTGGCATAACCAAAACGAGCCAATCTTCGTTCTCCTTGTTTTCCATCGGGACAAACACTCCGGGACGTGTTGTGTCGGTAATCTTAAGATAGATATCGTTTACCGTAAAATTGTTAAGCACGTCGATAAGGCAATCTTTGTTGAAGCCCATCGTAAGAGGTGCACCATCGTAATCGCATGGGATGTATTCTCGTCCGCTTGAAAGCATTTCGGGATCTTGTGCTTGGAAAAGTACTTTGTTGTCGGCAATCGTGAGTTGAATCAAGCCGCCGTCGGTAGCAAAAATCGACACACGCTTAACAACGTTGAGCATTGTACTCTTGTCGAGAGATATAACATACGGGCTGTTTTGTGGAATAACCGCACCGTAGTTAGGATATTTACCGCTGATAAAGCGACATTCCAAAGTGTATGTTTCGTTCTCGAAAACCACTGATTTACTGTCGAACTTAACAGTAAGCATACTGTCGGGCTTGGCAACTTCAACTGCTTCTTCTTCCGACGCTTCAGCGTCTTTCTTTTCTTTATCTTCTTTCTTCTCGAGAATCGAAGCCAAGACATTAGCCGGCTTAATAGGTAGAATAAACGAACCTTCAAGCCCGGGCTTAACAGCGCTGTTGATGAAACGCACAAGTTTATGAGTGTCGGAAGCGACAAACACGATTGAATCGGGCTTAATATCCCAGAGCACACCCATCATAATCGGGCGCATCGTGTCGGTTCCTGCAGCAAAAACCGTTTTGTCCAAACTTTTTGGCACCTCCGCCGACGGAATTGTGAAAGAGAATGCGTCTTCTTCTTGAGGCTTGGGACGCGGGAATTGTCCGCCGTCGACACCTACGATATTGAACGTACCGTTCAAACATTTTACTTTAATTTCATACGTTTGCGTATCCACTTCAAACGTAATGCCTTGCGCCGGCATCTCCTTAAACAGGTCAACCATCTTTTTGACGTTTACCGCAAACGAGGCTTCTCCTTCTACACCGCTAACCGGAATTCGAGCCACCAAAGTGTTTTCTTTGTCCGACCCTATTATGGTCAATGTTTCTCCCTTTACTTCGAAAAGAAAGTTATTGAGCACATCAATGGAATTCTTTGTCGAAACGACCTTGCTGACTGCCAACATGTGGGTCAAAAGTGTCTTGCTGTTGATATTAAATTGCATATTCTTAAAGTATTTAATTTCATTTTCAGTTAGACCGATTTGTGCAGTTTTCTAAAATTGCCGCACCTCTCGATTATAGCACAAAGTTAATCATTTTCGCTTTTATTATCAAACAATCAACTCTGTTTTTGAAATATTACTGAATATTTTTATCATTTTGACAATTCAAAAGCTTGACACCGTTGTCGGCAACAAGTATTCTTCTGCGTTTAAATAAATAGCCCAATGCTTTTTTAAAGTCTTTTTTACTGCAATGAAATACGGCTTTTATGTCGTCGGGGTGCGATTTGTCGCATAGGCGCATTACACCGTTATTGTCTTCAAGATAGCCAACGATATGACGTGCGAGTTGGAAAACTCGTTCGCCGCCCTGCTCGCGGAAAGTAATGTCGACCTTGCCGTCTTCGCGTACCAGCTTAACAACGCCATGCATCACATCGCCGATGCGCATCGTGTCGAAGACGTCGTTTTTGTACACCATGCCCCAATGCAAGTTGTCAACAATCAGCCGATAGCCCAAATCGGTTTTCTCGACCACCAAGGCTTCCACTTCGTCGCCCGGAGCATATCGTGGTATCTTATTTCCCAAATATTTATTCAGTTTTGTCGAACCGACTATTCGGTTGCTGGCTTGGTCCAAGTAGGCATAAACGACATACGACTTGCCAACAACCATAGGCTCGCGCTGCTCGCGATAGGGCACAAGAAGGTCTTTCATCACGCCCATTTCCACAAAAGCGCCAACGTCGTTGACCATAACCGTTTTAAGCAGAGCGAATTCGCCGACTTGAATCAACGGCAACTCCGTCGTGGCTATCAGACGATTCTCCGAATCGCGATAGATAAACACGTCCAAATCGTCGTCGACCGACGTGCTTTCCGGGACATATCGATTCGGCAATAATATTTCGCCGGCATCGCCTCCGTCAAGATAAATGCCAAAATCTACTTTTTTTACTACCCGAAGATTATTGATTTTTCCAATTTTTATCATAACTTTACAAACGAATTTTTTGCGAATTTCGCTATAATAATTTAAATAGTATAATTAATTACGAGTTTTTTATCTAAAAAAATATGTTAAAACAACGTTATCTAACTCATTTTGCATTAGTTATAGCAATATTATCGGTCGTTACGTCTTGCCGTAACGCATCGAATACATCGGGCGTGTCGACATCCGACACGGTTCAATTTCACTCAATCGTCGTTCGCGACTCAATTTTCGATTCGAAAAATAGCAGCATAATTGTCGATGCAAACATTTCGCTGCCTCGGACCGACAAACAGCTTTTCAATCTTTTCACAAAAGAACTTCTCGGCATCAACGGTGACTCAATCGATGCCAATCAGGCTGTAAAATCGTATGTCAACAACATCCTCGACTTCTACGAATCGCCCGGCGACTCAATCGACTCGGATCTTGAAGACGAAACCGAGAAAGTGTCGAAATATGAAATTTGTCACCGCATCGTACCCATCTATAACGCAGCCGGAATTGTTAGCATTAAGAAAACAACGTCGCTTACCAAAAACGGAACATCGACGATGAACACAAACGCTTACATTACGTTCGACGTCGTCAAATCGGCGCGTATCGGCATCGACGACATCATTAACGAGGAATACACCTCCGACGTTGAGGCCCTGCTCAAAGAGCAACTTATGAAGCAAGAAGACGTAACCAATCAATCGCAACTGTTCGACCTTGGATACTTCAACATCGACAATCTCTCGGCAAGCAATAATTTCTACATCACAAACAAATCGATTGTATTCGCTTACCAGCCATACGAGATTGCATGTCTGCAAGTTGGAGAAGTATGCATTCCCCTATCGTTCAAGCAACTCGCTCCTTACAAAAAAGACAACGACTTCTCCGCGAAACTATTTTACTAAAAGCAATGATTGAAATTATAGATAAATATTTTCCGCAACTGTCGCCGACTCAGCGCGACCAATTCGTTCGCATCGGCGAGTTGTATCCCGAGTGGAATGCAAAAATTAATGTCATTTCGCGCAAAGACATCGACAACCTTTTCGTACACCACGTCCTGCATTCGCTCGCAATAGCCAAGTTTATCGACTTTAAACCCTCGACGCAAATCATCGACGTCGGCACCGGAGGCGGATTCCCGGGCATACCACTTGCCATTATGTTTCCGCAATGCAGTTTTATGCTTGCCGACCGCACGGGCAAGAAAATCACAGTGGCACGCAGCATCGCTGAAGAAATCGGTTTGACAAATGTGGAATTCTACCATGGTGACGTGGCGGAAATCAAACAGCGCTACGACTTTGCCGTTTCGCGTGCCGTTATGGAAACTTCGGCATTGGTTAAGCTGATTAAGAAAAACATAAAAAGCGAGTGTATCAACGCCCTACCCAATGGCTTGATTTGCCTAAAAGGCGGAAAACTCGATGCGGAAATCGGCAGCCTGAAGAGCCGTGCGATTGTCGACAATCTTTCGACCTACTTCAGCGAAGACTTTTTCGAGACAAAGAGAATTGTCTACATACAAATTTAGAATCCGACAATTATGGAAATAAAAGTCTTTACATTCAACCCGTTTGGCGAGCACACCTACATCGCCTACGACCGTAGCGGCGAATGCGTAATTATCGACCCTGGTATGATGTCCGACGTCGAAAATGCCGAGCTGGCGGGATTTATTGAGTCATACGATTTGTACCCTACTCACCTTATAAATACGCATATGCACATCGACCACGTGGCGGGTAACAATTTTGTGGAAAGCCGTTACGGATTGGTTGCCGAATGCAATGCTGAAGACTCCTACTTGGCGGAACGCGTAAAGGAGCAAGCGCGAATGTTTGGCATTGACTACAAAGGAAGTGTTGTCAACATAGGGAAAAACTTGAACGACGGCGATGTAGTAACTTTTGGCGAAACCGAGCTGAAAGTGCTTCACGTTCCCGGGCACAGCAAAGGTCACATCGCGCTCTATTGCGAAGCTGATAAACGGCTGTTCTGCGGAGATGTGCTGTTCCAAATGAGCATCGGCCGCACAGACCTTCCCGGCGGCGACTATCGAACTCTGCTGACAAGCATCGATACCAAGCTATACACCCTGCCCGACGACACTGTTGTGCTTCCCGGGCACGGAGGCGCGACCCAAATAGGATTTGAGAAAGCCCACAACCCGTATACGGTTTAGAGCATCTCGCCGATAATCGTGCTTAATCCGCTGAAGAAGCATTCTACGGCGATGACCATCAGAATCAAGCCCATAAGGCGCATCATCACGTTATTACCCGTTTCGCCGATGATTTTCAGGAGGCGCGATGAAGCGCGGAGCGTCAGGTAAGTCAACAGAAAAACGATGCCTATAACGGCTATCAACGTGATAATTTGAAAAATGTCTTTAGCGTCTTCCATCAAGACAATACCGTTGGCAATTGCACCGGGTCCGCACAATATCGGTATGGCAAGCGGCGTAACGGAAATATCGTTGGCATAGTCTTTGATTTCTTCTTCGGCAACTTTTACGCGAGTAAATTTTGCTTGTAGCATGTCGTAGCCAATCTTAAAGATAATAATACCGCCGACGATACGAAATCCGCTGGTCGACAAGCCGAAAAATTTAAAAATAAACTGTCCGAAAACGGTAAACGACACAAGAATCAAGAATGCGACAAACGCCGACTTTTTAAGGATTCGCGCACGCTCGCGTTCGCCGAGGCTTTGCGTCATTGTCAGAAAAATAGGCATCGTACCGAAAGGGTTCACCAACGTAAAAAACGAGGTGAAACACAGCAAAGCATATGCGAAATAAGAATCTTCCATATAATATCAGTTAAGAGCCTGTTCAAAAACAAAACTACCACAAAAATTACGTTCAAAAAGTGGCAGAGCGCTGATTAGGTCATTGCTCTGCCACATTATAGCATCCACATCAAAGAGTGCGATGAAACTCCGATAGTCAGGATTTGAGTTTTCCATCTTCTCTGTAATCCTCCGGTCTTTCGACTTCCTTTCGGACGAGGCCCGCCATTAAAGACAGAATCAGACTCGGTATTTCATATTATTTGATGAGTTTCCCAATCTGCTTTGATGTGGGTTTTTCTCTTTATTGCAAATTTACACACAAATAATATGTTTTCCAAATTTTGCGACCACTTTTTCACGAAAAAAGCCTCGGCAAAATCGCCGAGGCTCTATAATTTGCTAAGAATCTAATGATTAAGCATTTTTCACCTTGTCAACAATTGCCTTGAAAGCGGCAGGATTGTTCATAGCGAGGTCGGCAAGCACCTTGCGGTTGATTTGGATGCCTGCTTTGTGGATAAGACCCATCAACTTCGAGTACGACAGATCTTCGAGACGAGCTGCAGCGTTGATACGTTGAATCCACAATGCGCGGAAATTGCGTTTTTTGTTCTTACGGTCGCGATATGCGTAGGTAAGACCTTTCTCCCAAGTGTTCTTTGCTACGGTCCACACGTTTTTGCGGCAACCAAAGTAACCTCTTGTGAGTTTCAAAACTTTCTTTCTCTTAGCTCTTGATGCTACGTGATTTACTGATCTTGGCATTTTTTCTTTGTTTTTTGGATGTTAGCGGCTTTCGCTCTTGTTTTGCTAATCACCCGGTTAATAATTCAATTAAATCTCTGTAATTAAAAGTAAAAAAGCGAACTTACTTACCACCGAGGAGTGCGCGCACGTTGTTGATATCGGCTGTTGCCAACGTCGTGAAGTGGCGGAGGTTTCTCTTTTGCTTCTTGGTCTTCTTTGTCAAAATGTGACTTTTGTAAGCATGTTTTCTTTTAATCTTTCCTGACCCGGTAAAGGTAAACCTTTTTTTTGAACCGGAATTAGTTTTAACCTTTGGCATTTTTTTCTTTTTTAAATTACTATATGATTTACTTTGTTTTTAAAGCCTTCAATTATTTTGCTTTTTTGGGCGAGAGCATGATTATCATGCGCTTACCTTCCAAAACAGGCATCTGTTCCACCTTGCCGTAGTCTTCAAGGTCGTTGGCGAATCGCAACAAAAGCACCTCACCTTGCTCCTTGAACAATATCGAACGTCCGCGGAAAAACACATAAGCCTTTACTTTTGCGCCTTCCTTCAAGAAGCCCATTGCATGTTTGAGCTTGAAGTTGTAGTCGTGGTCGTCGGTTTGTGGTCCGAATCGAATCTCCTTGACAACGACCTTTGTCGACTTCGCTTTTTGCTCCTTAAGGCGTTTCTTCTGCTGGTATAAGAACTTTTGATAGTCCAAAACTTTGCAGACCGGAGGATTTGCGCTTGCCGATATTTCTATCAAGTCAAGCCCCTGCGATTCGGCTATGTGCAACGCTTCAGCTATGGGATAGACTCCCTGCTCTACATTATCGCCAACCAATCGCACTTCGCGGCTGCGAATCTGCTCGTTGATAGCGAATCCGCCTTTCGGGCCTTTGTTATCTTTTTTCTGTTCTCGGGCGTTGTTCGGTTTTTGCCCGGCTCCTTGTGGTAGTTTTGCCATTAAATGCTTTTAATAGTTTGTCATCTCCTCTATTTCTCGAGAAAAATTCTCGGCAAAGGTACTGATTTTTACTGAACCCTTATCGCCTTCGCCTTGTTTTCTTACAGAAATTTCACCATTTTTAACTTCTTTTTCTCCTACAACGAGCATATAAGGGATACGTTTGAGCTCATTGTCGCGAATTTTCTTACCGATTTTCTCGTTTCGGTTGTCGACGATTGCGCGGATGCCTTTTTCTGCGAGGGTCTTGCGAACCTCTTCCGCATAGTCGTTAAACTTCTCGGAAATCGGCAAAATAACCGCTTGTTCAGGAGAGAGCCACAACGGAAGAATTCCGGCGGTATGTTCGAGCAACACGGCTACGAAACGTTCCATCGAGCCGAACGGCGCACGGTGAATCATCACCGGACGGTGTTTCTGGTTGTCGGCACCGGTATATTCGAGTCCGAAACGCTCAGGCAAGTTGTAGTCTACTTGGATTGTACCGAGCTGCCAACGACGACCGATTGCGTCTTTTACCATAAAGTCGAGCTTCGGTCCGTAGAATGCTGCTTCGCCGTATTCGATGCGTGCCGGCAAGCCTTTCTCTTGGCAGGCTTCGATGATGGCTTGTTCAGCCTTATCCCAATTTTCTTCCGTTCCGATATATTTTTCGCGGTTTACTTTGTCGCGCAACGAGATTTGTGCCTCGAAGTTTTCGAACTTCATCGAGCGGAACACGATAGAAATGATGTCCATAACTCGCAAGAATTCGCCTTTCACTTGGTCGGGGCGACAGAAGATGTGGGCATCGTCTTGCGTAAAGCTGCGCACGCGTGTCAATCCGTGCAACTCACCGCTCTGTTCGTAACGGCAAACCGTTCCGAATTCGGCGATACGCAAAGGCAACTCTTTGTAGGAGTGCGGCGTATTCTTATAAATCTCACAGTGGTGAGGGCAGTTCATCGGTTTAAGGAAGTATTCTTCGCCTTCTTCCGGAGTGTGAATCGGCTGGAACGAGTCTTTGCCGTATTTTGCATAGTGACCGGAAGTGACATAAAGCATCTTGTTGCCAATCGGCGGAGTAATCACCTCTTGGTAGTCGTAACGACGTTGGATGCGGCGCAAGAATTCTTGCAAGCGCAGACGAAGTTCCGTACCCTTCGGCAACCACAACGGAAGACCCTTACCAACGGTTTCGGAGAACATGAAGAGCTCCATTTCTTTACCCAATTTGCGGTGGTCGCGCTTCTTGGCTTCTTCGAGCATTGTCAGATATTCGTCGAGCATCTTCTTTTTGGGGAAAGTGATACCGTAGACGCGTACCAACTGGTTGCGCTTCTCGTCGCCGCGCCAGTAAGCGCCGGCGAGCGACAGCACTTTCACTGCCTTGATTGCTCCCGTGTTGGGGATATGCGGACCGCGGCAGAGGTCGGTAAAGTTGCCTTGTGTGTATGTTGTGATGTGGCCGTCTTCGAGTTCGGAGATAAGCTCACATTTATACGTTTCACCTCTTTCGCCGAACATAGCAAGCGCATCTGCTTTCGAAATATCTTTGCGAACGATTTCCTCTTTTTTTGCAACGAGTTCCATCATTTTCGCTTCGATTTTCGGGAAATCGGCTGCTGTGATTGAATTTTCGCCCGGGTCGATGTCGTAGTAGAAACCGTTTTCGATAGCCGGACCTATGCCGAAACGCACTCCGGGATAGAGTTCTTGGAGCGCTTCTGCGAGCAAGTGTGCCGAAGAATGCCAGAATGCATGTTTACCCTCGGCAGAGTCCCACTTAAACAATTTCAATTCGCCGCCACCTACAATCGGGCGTGTCAAATCCCACTCTTCGCCATCGACTGTTGCAGCCAATACGTCGGCTGCCAAGCGAGGGCTGATACTTTCTGCAATCTGAAGAGGTGTCGTTCCTTCTTCGTATTGCTTGATACTTCCGTCTGGAAATTTAATATTCATAACTTTTTGTAAAAATTTAAATAATAGCGTTAATACAACGAACGCCTAATTCGGTTGCAAAAGTAGTGCAAGGTGAGCGAAAAACAAAGCAAAAAACGAAGTTTTTTAGATTTGTTTTTCCGAACCGCAGCCTACTTTATCTAAAAGTAGTGCAAGGTGAGCGTTTTTAACCGCTTTCAGCGGTGGTTAGTGGTTATTGGTTAGAGGTTATTGAATAGTCCTATTACTCCCATTAATCCCCGCAGTCTCTTACCTCTTACCTCTTACCTCTTACCTCTTACCTCTCTTACAACTTCCTCATTCTTTTGAGCACGTTGTACGAAGCCATTATGCCGAGTTCGCCGGCTTTAGAGAGGTCGCTCATTCCGCGTTCGGTGTTGCCGAGTTGCATATATGCAATGCCGCGGTTGTAGTAGGCTTCGCCGAAATCGGCACGCAAGTCGATTGCCGCCGTGAAGCACGAAATTGCCGACGTAAAATCGTTGTGTTCCAAATAGATTGTACCTTTATTATAATAAGCATAGACGAGGTTCGGCGACAATTCCACGACTTTATCAAGGTCGGCAATAGCAATGCGGATGTCGTGGCGCTCGCGAGTGGCTGCGATTTGCGACGACTTGGCGGCGTCGGTCGACGACATCTGTTCGACAGCGCTCTTGCGATACATTGCCATTGCTCGTGCGAAATAAGCGAGTGCGAAGTCGGGGCTCAAGCGAATGGCTGCCGACAGGTCTTCGACCGCCGAATCGAAATTGCGCACCAGCATATGGCTTATTGCCCTGCCGAAATAGTCCACCGGACGTCGTCCGTGGCTCTCTATCATCGACGTGTAATGGCGGATGAGTTCAAACTGCAACTTGATTTGCTCTTCGCTGAGATTTCCCGCGGAGTTGGTCAAATAGAGCTTGTCGCGCAGATAATTCTTGGCATTGATATTGTCGACTTCTTTTTGGTAGTACGAGTTTAAGCGTAATTCCGTAGGACGGTCGTAATACGACAGCACGTACATTGGAAGCGGCTCTATGGCTGCCACACGGTTTTGCACTTTTCCGCGATATTTGTTGGCATATTCGGGCTTTACGCTGTTGTCGTTTTCGACAGCCACAAGTTGTTTGAAGCGCTGAGCGGCTTCTTGTTCTTCATTGAGAACTTCTTCTTTGCTGTCGAATTCGTCTTTCGACTTCTTTTTGGAGAGTCCGCGCCAATGGTTGTAGTCAGCCTCCCCACCCCGGTTGTCGCCCATCAAGCGTTTGCTCTCGCTACGCAGATAGTAGAGCATCGACATGTTGGGAAATTTCTCGATGACGCGGTTGAAATCGGCAACCGATTTGGCATATTGACGCGTCTTCTGATAAAGCATAGCGCGGTTGTAGACGGCAACGATGTTCGACGGGTCTTTGTCGATGACCAGCGAAAAGTCTTCGATGGCTTTATTGTTGTCTTCCACCTCCATGCGAAGCAAACCGCGATTGAGGTGCGCCGCCACGTTGTTCGGGTCAAGATTGATGGCGTAGTCGAAGTCGGACATAGCGCCGAAATAGTCGTCGAGTTTATATTTCAAGAAAGCGCGATTGACAAAGAGGTCGGCATTTTTCGGTCGCAAGGTGATAGCGCTGCTAAGGTCGTCGATGGCTTTGGCGTAGTCTGACTGATTTTTTATCATAATATCGGCGCGCATAATGAATGCATCTGCATTGTTTGCGTTGAGTTCGATACATTTGCCGATTCGGTCGAGTGCACCGACCGTGTCGCCGCGCTCGAGGCGAAGGCTTGCCAATCCGAGGTAGGCGTTGTCGTATTTCGGATAGATTTGCAAGACGCGGTCGAACGTCTGTTCCGCCCCGTCGTAGTCCTTCACGTTGGTTTGGGCTACTGCTTTGTTGAGCAGAAATGTCTTATTCTCCGGCAAGTATTTCAATCCGAAATCGTAGTCGATAATTGCCAGACTGTCTTTTTTCAACGTTTGTCGCGAAATGCCTCGCACCTCGTAAGCATCAACGATAAACGGATTGCGGTCGATGGCTAACGAGCAGTCGGCTTCGGCGCCGCTATAGTCTTCGAGATAGAATTTTGCAACCGCACGATAGAAATATGGTTCGGCAAGATATGGCTTGGTCTTGATTACTTCGTTGAAATACTGAATCGACAGCAGATAGTCCTCGAAGTAGAGCGCATTGCGTCCTATCGTCATTACCTTGTCGGTATCGATTTGCGCATTTGCCCTGCCGGGAATCAACACACAAACTATCGTTATACCTATATAAAATATTCTTTTCAAAACATTCATAAGGCAAAATTAGAGCAAAAAAGCGACAATAGGGCTATAAAATGTCTTAAAAGTAGCAAATCTTTTGCAGATTATAAACAAATTGCTTACTTTCGCTGTTGAATTGAATAAATAATTGTTTAGGTTTGTATGGAAAAAGTAGTAATTATCGGCGGTGGGTTCGCCGGAATCAATGTAGCTAAGCGCCTCGACAAGCGCAAATATCACGTCACGATTATCGACAAGAACAATTATCATAGTTTTCCGCCCCTATTTTATCAAATAGCATCATCGGGCATCGAGCCGGGAAGTATCTCTTTCCCGTTCCGACGCGAAATGCGGAAACTCGAGAATGCCGATTTCCACTTTGGCAAGGTGAAAGCTATCGACACCGACTCGCAAATCGTTACTACTGAATTCGAGCAAATCCGGTACGACAAACTTATCGTAGCCACCGGAACCACGAATAACTTTTTCAACAATCCGGAACTGTGCACGAAGGTTCACACGCTCAAATCGACAGCCGAGGCAATACGGTTGCGCAACGAAATTCTTGACCGTCTCGAACGCGCATGCATAACAGCCGACCCGGAACGGCGTCGCCAATTGTTGAGTTTCGTCGTTGTCGGCGGCGGTCCTACCGGTGTGGAAATCGCCGGCGCTTTGGGCGAAATGAAACGCTATATCCTTAAGAAAGAATATCCCGAAATCGACCGCTCGGAAGTAAGAGTCATCCTTATCGAAGGCACAGACCGCTTTCTGCGCACCATGAGCGAACGCGCTTCCACCGATGCCGCCAAATATCTCGACCACCTGATGATTGAAACTCGACTGAACTGCTTGATGGAATCGTACGAAGACAACATTTTGCATCTGTCGAACGGCGAAGACATTTATTGCGAAACGCTGATATGGACTGCCGGCGTTACGGGCAACGTCGTCAAAGGGCTTCCCGCCGATGCAATTGCTCGCGGCAACCGTCTTATTGTTGGCCCCGATTTCGTAGTCAAAGGCACGCACAACGTCTACGCTATCGGCGACATCGCCATGCTTACCGACGACTCGCACCCCAACGGTTATCCTCAGGTTGCACAAGTTGCCATTCAGCAGGCGAAATATCTCACCTCTGCGCTCAACGGCAAATCGAACGGCAAACCGTTCCACTATGTCGACAAGGGCTCGATGGCAACCATTGGCAGAAACCGCGCCGTTTGCGACTTGAATTTTGCATACCTCTACGGCAGACCCGCTTGGCTCACTTGGATGTTTATCCACTTGATTTCAATCCTTGGCATGCGAAACAAGGCTAATGTTTTGATGAATTGGATTTGGGCTTACATTTTCTACACAAACTCTCTGCGTCTGCTGATTCGCCCGACCAAATACCCGATTCGAAAGCATTGGACCGACGAATAGCGACTGCAGAACGGCCGAATAATTCTCCAAAAAGTCGTTTTTTCGCATTGATTTGTTTTTCTTAGTCAATTTTTTTAGATTATTTTTTTTATTTGAGAAAATAATCTTTATCTTTGCGGTTGGCAACTAAAAATGTTGTCCACAAAACCATACTATCTAAACATCACAAACACAATGAATTACGCTTTAAGAAATGTTAAATCTCAAATTTTAGGGGGGGGGTAAAAATTGCCCTTAGTTTCTCGTTTTTATTAGCTCATTTTGCCACTTTTGCTTATGTCAACAATTTTAAGGGTGATAGCGGAGTGGAGGTTAATAGTCTCACAACGTCAGGAAATTGGAGCGTTTACGTTAACGATCCGAAAAAAGAAGCAGCCTGGGAAGGAAAAAGTCTAAAAATCATCAGCATACCTCCTCAAGATGGCGGAAACACAGAAAATGTGTATTTGGATGGGGATATTTGGATTAACGACCGCGTATTTATCGGCTCGAGTTTGCAAAGTGCATATACAACATCCACAGATAATAGTACCGGGCAAGAGTGTTGGGACTTACCTGCAGGCAAAAAAGCTAAACTTTACATTAAAAATAATACTGACCACGATATAATAATCTATCAAAATATTTGGGGTAACAGATGTACCACTACCGACAGTGGAAACGGAAATAAATATCAGGAATATGGCAGTAACGTCTTGTTCACTGTCTGGGGCGATTGCGAACTTATTATAGATGGTAGCGGTCCCAATAATCCAAACGCAAAAATCATTATCGACGGCGGTTCGACAAGGTTAACAAATGAATGGACAAGCTACGATAAAGGCAAATACAACCAAGAACCTTCCCCAAAGATAATGTGGGGGTTGGTTGAATCGGCAGGTACGCTTACTTTAAAAAACGTAGAATTTCGCAATGTAGTGTTTGCCGGATTGAATGGCAAAGCAGCCGATTGTGAATGGCCTTGTATAAAACTCAACTCAATTGGAGTCAATAGATTCAAATTAGGTAAAACCACATTAGAGAATGTATCGTTCAATAACGTCGAAAGTCCGGGCGGTGGCGGATGCATTCTCTCTTGTTATGGCGACTTAACAAGACGTTCGGTAAACAATAAAGAAAGTTGCAAGATAACAATCAATGGCTGTACTGTCACAGATACAAAGCAATATAGTGCGACATTAACTTCGATTGATGGAGGATCTTCTGCCAGTCCTTTTCTAACCGGTCTTATGCGTTTTAATGACAAATTTGTTGGAAATGTTGATATAACGAATTGTGTATTCACCGACAATTATGCAGGAAATGCATGTGCCGGAATTGTATGGAATCCTAATAAGACTCATAACCCGACTCTAACTATTAACGATTGCAGCTTTGAAAGGAATTCGGCAACTCGTGGTAGCTGCATTGATTCACAAGGTGGAAAGGTAGTTATCACCGGTAATGCCATTTTCAAAAACAACGTAGCTCGCAATCATGAAGGTGGCGCAGTGGTTGGTTATTATGGAGCCGATATTTCGTTTGAGGACTGCTCGTTTGAGGGAAATACCGCCAACTGGCATGGCGGCGCGGTCTATGTTACAACCGACGATGCATCGAAAAACGGCTATTCAAAGTTAACAATCAACGGCAATCCCACATTTATAGACAATCATTGTGGTCTAAGTGGTGGTGCTGTTACCGTAAACACCGGTAGCCATCTGGTTATCAACGGTGAAGCCAAATTTCAAAAGAACTACACCACAGGAACAGCGACCTACAAAGATGGAAAATTAGAAAGGTACGAAGGTGGTGGTGCTATAGGCATTATGGGACAAGCACAAGTAACAATCAATAAAGGCATTTTTGAAGGCAACTATCACCTACCCGACAACTCAGCTCACGGACGTGGCGGTGCTATTATGGTGTGGGATGCCGGCACCGGAACTTCGGATTATAGTCTGCAAATCAACGAAGCTACATTTACAGGCAATAAATCGCGCGTAGGCGGTGGAGCATTGTTCTTCATGAGCAATTCAAGCGATGCAAACTATGTACAAAAATCATATATCAAAAATGCCACGTTCCGCGACAATGTCAGTGGCGCAGGCGGTGCTATCGGCTTTGATGGTTATAGTGATGGCGGTTTTCAAAATATTCAAGTGACATTGGAAAACAATGTCATTGAAAACAATCGTGCAGCAGTCGGCGGTGGAATTGCCATCCAAGAAGCAACATTGTCATACAAGGGAGGTGTGATTCGCAACAACATAGCCAATCAGCGCCGAAATATGGACTTTACTCCCGACGGAACCGACGAAACCATAAAGACAGACGACGGTCAACTAAAAACTACCGGCTATAAGCTTGATTTTTGGGGCGAAAATAGTCGTAGCACCGGTTGGGGCGGTGGCATAGCATTGGACTATTATGGGAAACTCTCTTTCGACTCATCGAACAATCGCTTCGGTATCTATAACAACCTTGCCCAACGTGGCGGCGACGACATCTTAAACGACGGCACCACCGGAACAAGCGTCGAGTTGCCGGACCTTTGGAGCAGTAGTACAGCAAACCTCGACGGACTCAACCTGCCAAACGAATTGAAAAAGAATCTGCGTTGGATGCAAGACTTCCCGACCGACGAAAGCAATTATTCTACGGCAATTAAAGGCGGCTTGGCGACATGTCCCGGTCGATACAGAGACCTATTGGCGGAAAAAAGCGACAAACTCAAAGATATGATTATCGTCAATAACACATACACGGGCTATGTTGCTGTTGCTTTGGGTTATCAATTCGTATATGCCGACATCACTAAGCAAGGGCTCAGACGCGGTGAAACGACAATATTTACCCTCCACAACAACGAAGACGGCTCAGGCACACCTTATATGACATTGGCATTTACCAATACAGACGGTGACGAAAGCACGGTTCTGAAAAAGACAGTAGCTCTCACTCCCGGTTATTGGACGGTCAAAGAAACAAATTGGTCGTACACCTATAATAATACGTCACCGTCTTCTGTGACAAATAATATTCAATATGGTGCCGGAAATACTTTCACATTTACAAATGCGAAAAAATCAGAAAGCGACGTAAGTCCAAACGCTGAAAGTTATATACAAAACGATTTTAAGAACTAATCTAATCTATTCTAATTCAGATAGGGGCTGCTCGTGATGAGCAGCCCCTATCGTTTTAGTTATCGAGATGAGGATTACTTCAGCGCATCAATTGCTGCAGCGGCTTTTTCGATGCTGGCTTGATTGCTTGAGTCGATACCATACTTTTCAGCCGGCGGTATCACCAAAACTATCCCCGACTGCAAATTGTTCGGGTCTTTGATTTTTTCGCGGTTCTCTTGATAGATATATATCCAAAAATGATAATCGCCGTAATATTGTCGCGCCAAGTCGCAAAGAGTTGTAGAAGCCTTCACTTTGCAAGTAATCGGCTTTATTTCGGACTTTGCTTCGGGTTCTTTTTCGCTTTCGTCAATCTTCTCGGCTGCGACCTCTTCCGCCGAAACGGTATCGACAACATGGGGCTTAATCGGATAGATTGTGTCGACAACGACCGTATCGTCGGCAACTGTTGCTGCAGGCATTTCGTCAGCCACATTTTGCTCTTGCCCGGTGGTCAGTACGCCAAAATACGACAACGCAAAGAATGCAATCGCAGCCACAACGATGCCGCAAACGATGCCGTAGACGAACAACCGCCAACGAGGTTTGCTCGACTTAGTGTCGTCATCATATCCGTATGCGTCATCTTCCGGCACGTCAGAAATGACGGGAGTCGATTCGGCGATAGTCGGTTCCTCGGGTTCGACAACGGGAGGCTCCGACGGCTGTAGTCTATCCTCTTCGGGGATTGGCGGCGGAAGCACTTCCGGCTCATCGGTTTCCGGCTCTTCCGATTGCAGCTCGTCGGCTTGAGGTTCTTCCGGCTCGGCGGTTTCGGATTCGTCGGCAGGCAATGGCGGAAGTTCCCCCTCCTGTTCTTCTACGGCAGTCGGCTGCACAGGCTCGTCAGGCAGAGCGGGCTCCGGCTCTTGTTCAGCCTCGTCGAACAATTCTTCGTCGAAATCGTCATCGAGTTCTATCGGCTCAAAGCAATCGAATGCGGAATTAAGTTCGTCGGCGAAATTTATATCAATTTCGAAAGTCACATCGCCGTCAACTTGACGAAACGTGCCCAGTCCTTTGATAGCGAAATCGTCGCCGCTCGTGAGTTTTTCAACGCCGAGCGCCAACAATTCGCGAAGAAACGAATCGCACAGAGCCTCCGTAGTCCCGGTAGAATTTGCCAGCATAGCTACCAAGTCGGCAAAAACCACTACATCATTTGCCATCCTGACCTCCTTTCTCTGCAATTTTCGATTTCAAAATGGTACTCGGCTCAAAGCGCAACGACACTCGCGGCGGCATAAGCACACGGCGATTTGTCGCAGCATCCACTTCTATATGTTCGTCCTCCTTCAGCGGGATAAAGTTGCCGAATCCCGGCAGTGCCACAGTTCTATTTTCGCCACAACGAGAGCGCACCGTCGAGGCAAAGCCCTCAAGAAGAGCCTTGACATCGTCGACGTCTCTATTCAATCGATTTGCTAACTCGTTTGACAAGTCGGTTTTACTCATAATAATCTTTCAATACTTTCCAAGTTACAAAGATACGCTTTTTTGCCGAAAATTTCAATTTGGTCAAAAAAAAGGAAGATGCTTCGGCGAACCGAAAGCATCCTCCTTAAAAGTGACCCCGACAGGATTCAAACCTGTAACCTTCTGATCCGTAGTCAGATGCTCTA
>JBJEDO010000028.1:0-6415 GCA_051872155.1 Candidatus Limisoma sp. | reverse complement strand
CTCTTACCTCTTACCTCTTACCTCTTACCTCTTACCTCTTACCTCTTACCTCTCAATATTTCGACGACAATTTTGCAATTAATTAAAATATTGTGTGTAAATTTGCAAAATCTAACTAAAAAAATAAAGTAGACCGACACAATATGAACTATTTGGACCGAAACGAATTCAACTTCGCACCTTCTCCCGAAGTGGTTAAGGCTTTTCGCGAATTTGACGTCAATAAACTTTGTTTCTACACAAGAATTTACGACCAAGGCAAGAAGAGTATTTTTTCTGTATATCTTTCCGAGAAATACGGCATCGACGAGAGCCAAATCCTGCTTGGCTACGGCGCCGAAGACCTGCTTAAGCAAGCCGTTCACTACTTTCTGACCGACGGTGGCAGCAAAACGATGCTCATACCGCAATTTTCGTGGTGGTACTACAAGTCGATTGCCGACGAAGTGAAAGGCACAACGCTGCAATATCCCGTCAACGAAACCGAAGACTCGTTCTGCTACGACGCCGAAGGTCTGCGTAAGATGGTAGAAGACTTGCAGCCACGCATTCTGCTCATTGCCTCGCCCAACAACCCCACCGGCAACGGGCTTACCCCTACGGAATTGGAAGCACTTATCGACACCATCCCCGAGCAAACAATCGTGCTGGTCGACGAGGCTTATGCCGCCTTTGTGACGAGCGACGTCAGCTATATCAAGAAAATCGTTGAGCGCAAGCCTAACGTCATCTTTTGCCGCACGTTGTCGAAGTTCTACGGCCTGCCCGGACTGCGTATGGGATTCGGCTTTGTCAGCAAAAGCGACGAGATGGATCGCTTTGCACGCTATGCAAACAAATATTTGGGCTACGACCGCTTGTCGGAAGACCTGGCAATCGCCGCACTCAACTCCGAAGACTACTATCGCGATATCGCAGGCGTAATGGAAGAGGCTCGTCAAATGTATGCGTCAGAACTTGGCGCGCTCGACGGATTCAAGGTGTATCGCTCGTCAGCCAACTTCATTCTCATTCGCTACCCGATTGCCATCAAAGAGGCTCTGCAACGCGAATTTGCCGACTGCTATTACAAGGTGAAATTTATGAACGAGCCGGGCATCGACAGCCATATGCGCATTACCCTCGGTCGCCGTGAGCAGAACCGCAAAGTGTGCGACATAATCCTTATGAAACAGGCTCTTAAAATTGCGAAAAATCAATGATAGGCGTAATTTTGGCAGCCGGGATGGCAAAACGACTGCGTCCGCTGACCGACAACAGTCCCAAATGCCTGCTACGCGTAGGCGAACGCTGCTTGCTCCAACGCACCGTCGATGCTCTCGTTGCCGGCGGAGTCAGCGAATTGGTAGTCGTTACCGGATATCTCCGCGAGATGATTGAGAATTTCCTCAAAGAGCAATATCCGCAACTGAAAATCACCTTTATCAACAACCCCGACTACGCAACGACCAACAACATCTATTCGCTTTGGTTGGCTATCGAAATCGTTGGCGGCAAGGACTTTATACTCCTCGACAGCGACATCCTTTTCGACCCGGCAATCGTTGCGCGGATGCTCCGACAAGAGAGCACTTCGCTCGCTGTCAACGCTCACGAACTCGGCGACGAAGAAATCAAGGTGATTGTCGACGATGCGCGAAACGTCGTCGAACTCTCCAAAACCTGTTCGCCGACTAAGGCTATCGGCGAATCGGTGGGAATAGAGGTTATAAAGGCTGACTACTCGGCGGCACTGACCGACGAACTCAACACGATGATACGCCGCGAAGGGCTTTGCGACGTGTTCTACGAACTCGCCTTCGAGCGTCTTGTCGGTCAAGGCAAAATGTTTAAGGCTGTCGACACCACCGACCTGTTTTCGATAGAACTCGACACCGTCGACGACTTCGAAAACGCTCAACGAACCATTCCGACTCACCTATTCTAATAATATGGCAACCTACAGCGTCGACGACGTACACAACCACATACTGAAAATCCTCCTCGCCATCGACCGATGCGCCGAGGAGCACGGCTTGGACTACTACATCTGGGCGGGAACGATGCTCGGCGCCGTACGCCATAAAGGGTTCATCCCCTGGGACGACGACCTCGACATCGCCATGCCTCGCGAAAGTTATGACCGACTCGTTGCAAACTGCCGGGAATGGCTTCCGAGCAATTTCGAAATGGTGTGCGCCGAGACCGACGACTCCTACCCCTTGCCATTCGCAAAAATACAAGATGCCAACACGACGTTGATTGAGCGTATGCACCTGAAATACGTCGGCGGCATCTACATCGACGTTTTCCCCATCGACGGCGTCCCCGACAACGCATTAGCGCGGCGCTTTCACTTCGCAGCTTACGAATATTGGAAACGCGTACTTTACTTCATCCACCGCGACCCGTACAAACACGGCAAGGGCCCATCGAGCTGGATTCCGCTACTTTGCCGTCGGCTGTATACGATGAAGGGCGTGCAAAACAAGATTATCGCACTTCTGCACAAGTACCCCTACGCCGAATCGCGCTGCGTTGCCGACTACGACGACGGAATGCGAGGCATCATCGACAAATCGATTCTCGGCAAACCGACGCCCTACCGTTTCGAATCGGCGGAAGTCAAAGGCGTGGAGCATTACAATAAGTATCTGAGCAATAAATATGGCGACTATATGGTTATTCCCGACCGACAGCATCAGCGTCAGCACAACTTCCATTACGTCGACCTCGAAACTCCTTATAGAGAATACAAACAATAACCATCAACGGTGGTCGACGGCGCGGCGATAGACGTCGACAACCTGTTCGGCTACGCCGAGATTTTCGAAGCGTCGGGCATACTCTTGCGCTTGCGCTATGCGTTGCTCTCTGCCGGGCGCACCTCGCAGCGACGCGTTGATGGCTGATGCCAATGCCGCAGCATCGTCGGGCGAAACGTATAAGCAACTGTCGCCGCCGGCTTCTTCCAAGCAACTTCCCGTGCACGCAACAACCGGCAACCCGCTCTGTATGGCTTCGATAATCGGAATGCCAAAACCCTCATAGCGAGACGGATAGACAAAACATTCCGCCATTTGATAGATGGCATAGAGTTCGTCGGTAGGCAAGTTTGAAAGGAAATGCACACGGTCGGCAACGCCTTGCTTTCGCGCCATCGACTCTACACTATCGGCATAACGCGTACGCCGCCCAACGATAACCAAATGCACGTCGTCGGGCAAACCGCGCATCGCCTCAACAGCCAAGCCCACATTCTTGCGTTCTTCAACAGTACCGACATTAAGCACATAGCGGCGCGGCAGCGAATAGCGCGCCGAAGTCGAGCGACGCTGTTCGTCAGTGACTCGCGTCTTAAAGCGTGTGTTGCAACTTTGATAGACCACGTCGATGCGTTCCGGCTCGACGTTGCCGAATTCGATGATGTCGCGCTTGGTGCATTCGCTGATGGCGATTATCCGCGTGGCTTCGCGGCACGCAAGTTTGAACTTCTGCTTATAAATCCACGCATCATACCAATGATAATACTCCGGATGGCGCAAGAATATCAAATCATGAATGGTCACAACGCCGACAATGCCGGAGCGACGCAACCCGTAGGGCAACTCTCCGGTGAGTCCGTGATAGATGCCGACGCCGTCTGCCTTGAGGTTGCGCACAATGCCGTGCGAACGCCACAGCGAATGATGTCCCGGCATCACCGCGCGACGCGGCAATACGAATTCCACATTCGGGCGAGCCACGATTCGCTCGCGAAGGTCCTCACAGCCTTCGACGGGCGTGTAGAGCCTCAACCGGCGGTCGGGCATCACTTCGGCAAGGTCGTTGACAAGCGTCCGACAGTAATTGCCGAGTCCGGTGCGATTGCGCACAATGCGTTTGGCGTCGAAGCCTATATTGATTGGTAGCGTCATTTGTCTTTCTTTTTTAATCCCAGTGCACGTTTTATGGCATCGTAACGGCTGTGGCGTCGTTCAAAGCGCGCAAGTGCGTCGATGGCTTCACTTTGCGTCCGCTCGGGCTTCCATCCGCGGCATTCGGCATAACGACCTGCAAAATAGTTCAAAAAATCGTGTTCATAGCTCAAACGTATGAAATCGTCGACTGCTTGTCGACGCGACGGATAGTCAAACCGCGCACGATTCGTGTCAATCAGCGCGAATTGATATTGCTCTTGGTCGTCGACGCTATAGAGGATATTCGTCAAATTCAGGTCGCCGTAAATCACGCCGTTTTCGTGCAACGAAGCCACAAACCGAGCGAGTTGGTCGACGCAAACGCGACTGAAATCCGGGCGGCGAAGCAGTTGCGAAAGCGGCGGTCGATAGTCGGGCAAGCTGACGAAAAAGCTATACGTCAGCAGCGTATTACTCTTCATCTCGATATAAGCCACTTCGCGCGGCGTCGAAAAGCCCGACTCACGGAGGCGCCGTGCATAGTTGTAGGCACGTTCCGCCTTGCTCGTCGTGAAGTAGGAATAGGACAAGCATTGCACGACGTGCGGTCGGCGATAGCGCTTCACAATGAGTTCCACGCCGTCGACGGTTATCGATTTCACCACATTGCGTCCTTCGTAGAGCACCGTGCCGGAACTGTCGAATATTTCGGGCAACGCCGTCAAGAATTCGCGCAAATGTTCATATTCGGGTGATATAATTATCTTCTTTGCCATACGCTTAATTTACGCTTTTAAAAAAGCCAAAACGCAACATAATGTCCGCCACGTCGTAAGCACGGCGCGCGTGTTCGAGCGACACGCTGTCGTAGCCTTCGCCGACGGGCTCAAGTTTCGGCGATACGGCGAACGGCGCTTTGCCGGGATTAAGTATGCTGCAGCCCATTCCGCGCCAAGGATAGTCGACGATGCCAAGTAGGTCGAGCAGCGTCGGATAGACATCAATCTGTCCCATCACGCCGTCGTAGCGCATTGCCCCGGTAGGCGAATTGAGCACAACCAGAGGCGTAAACATCTCGGCGCTGACATATTTTTTGCCCATATCGGTAGCACGAATATCGCTGCGATAGTCGGCGAGTCCTTCGTGGTCGCCGGTCACGACTATCATCGTCTCGTCGTACTGCGGCAACGTCTTCAGAAAGTCAACAAATTCGCCGATTGCCGAATCGGTATAGTGTGCGGCATGCATATAGTCTGCCATCTTCTCGGGCACGGCTGCCGAGAAATGCAACTCGCGGAGTTGCTCGGGAATAACGAACGGCGCATGGCCGGAATAGGTTACCAACTGGATGAACGCATTTTCGCCGTTTTTCCACACCTCGCCGTTACGAATTTTCTCTGCACATTGACGCATAAACGCCCTATCGCCGGTGCGCTTATGCGTTCCGAATGCCTCGTCGAGGCGGAAGTCGCTGTAGGCAATCAGCGTATCGACGCCAAAAGCCTGTGCCACCGGACCTTGATTCCACGTCGACAGTTTGTCGATGGTCAACAGGTAGCCGCGCGACGAATACGCCTTCTTCATAGCTTTGGGGATGGTATAATATTCGTTGCCGGCATACTGGCTGCTGTACGTGCCGCTCGCCAAGGGCAACATTCCGGCTAACAGGATGAGTTGTGCGTCAATCGACCGACCGCCGCGAACTTGTGTCAGCACGTTCGGCGCATAGAGCGTAGTCGTGTCGGCAAGAAGTCGGTTGAGATTGGGCGTAATTTCTTGACCTTCGACGGTGGCTTGAAGCACCCAACTCTCGAGCGATTCGCACAGAATCACCACGCAATTCTTGCGTTTTGCGCCTTCGTAGCGCGGCGACTTGGGACGCGCGTCGAGCCACGCGTTGACGTCGGCTCGCATTTCGTCGGTAAGCACCCTGCTGCTGTCAATCCAATCGAACACGATGCCGCCGAAAACGGTATAGACCGACGGCATGCTCGAGCATAGATAAGCCTGTTGACGTCCGTCGTTGTACGCCTTATAGTAGCCGCCTTTGGCAATCGTCGGCACCGCCAGAGCGACCGCGCCGACCGCCAATGTGGTCAGATAGAACGAGAGTTGACGCTCTTTCTGCTTGATTTTCAGCGCAAAAGGTATGCAGAGCAACGTCGTCAGCGGGAACACCAAATCTATCCACCGCAACGAGTCGACAACGCTGCTCATAAAGTCTGCCAAATTGCCCGCCTGACCATAGCTTGCAAGCGGTATCGCCGTGTAGTAGGTGCGAAAATACATCAAATTGGCAACTAACAATCCGTCGAGCAAGAGCATAACAACCAACTGCGCCGTCCGCGAGCGGAACACCTTAAACGGAATGAGCAAAAGCAAGATTGCGACAATCTTTGCCGGATAAAACTCGAAAATCGAGAACGGCTTAAACGTGGTCGGGATGCTCCACAGCACGTCGAACACAAGAAACTTCACCGCCAAAGCAATCCCGAAAACGAGCGCCGTTTTGTCGGTAAAAGCCGTGCGCCGAAGAC
>JBJEDO010000027.1:0-28534 GCA_051872155.1 Candidatus Limisoma sp. | reverse complement strand
GCAGCCTGTAAACCTGTTCGGTGGTCGCATTGTCGATGACAGCGAGGAGGCGGAGGAGAACGAGGTGGAGTTTGTTCCGGCATGGATTGACTTCACGGACTCCACATACGGACGTTGCCTTTTCCTCGCTTTTTCGGGCTACGACGAGAACGACACTTCGGGCGATGCCTCGTTTGTTCGTGGCGAGAGTATGGCGGAGAGGAAGCAGCGCATCGACGGCACGTTCTATCAAACGCTGTCGGTGCAGAACATCGAAGCCGGCGAGAAGGACAAAAAGAGCGAGTATTACGACAAAATCTATATCGGGTGGTGGGACGCTGCCGCCGACTACGACGGCAAACTCCCGTACCCTTACACCGAAGATGTGGTGATAGCGGAGGACTGGAGCAGTTTCTTCCGTCCTCACACCACTCTGCGGCTCAACAACAAGATTTTGAACAAATATCGCACTGTCTATCAGGTGAACCCGAAGCAAAAGGCTACATTCAAGTTTCTTTCCGACACAATCCCCAATCCACGCAGCCTTTTCATCATTCGTGGCAAACGCTACGTCTGTGAAAAGTTAACTGCAACATTCACCTCGCAGGGAATGTCGCAGTTAATCAAAGGCTCATTTTATCCTGTTTTGGAAACTTAAATAATGCTAATATATCTTTAATATATGCCAATATTAAAGAATTTAGTTAAAATATGTTGAATTTTTGAAAGCACTTAAAAGAGGCTGTTTTTGTACCACATTTTGACCCTGAAAGGTCAAAGTGTACCACAATTTGTGGTACAGTACCACAAAAACACCTTTCGTAACTCTCTGTGGCACAACTGACTATGAAAAATTTTGTGACCGCACTCGGATCACACAAAAATCGCCGACAGCATTGCCGGCGATTTTTTTATCTATTATTTTCCTTTAAGGTTTTGTCTAAAGAACTGCTTTCCAGCCTCCTAATCGCAGTTTTTTGTAAAAATCGCGGTTATAATCGCAAAAATTTGTACCTTTGAGCGCTCTTAATCGTGATTTTTTGTATGGCAGTGAAAGTTGACACCGTTTAAAAACTATTTCTTATTTATGCGGATGCGAAATTTCGCGAATTTTTGTAATTTTGCAAAAAATGGAAGAGATGGGTAGTAACAATTTCGATATATTTGCTGCGTCGGTAGCATTTGCTCTCGTGCTTGTGCTATCGTTCGTAAAGATGCCGGGCGGCGAGTTGTGGAAGCCTTTTCGACGCATGAACAAGTTGCTGATTATGTGTTATGGAGCAATGGGTGTGTCAAATTTTGTCACGGCAATGTGCGGCGTCAGCGACTCTAACGACCCGATTATGTCGGGGGCGATGCTGTTGGTGTCGATGTATCAGGCGATGCTCTTCACTGCCTCGTGCGTGGTTTTCGTTGCACCTCATAAGATTAGCATCGGCTGGCTTGTTCAAAATGCCGTGGCGATTACGCTTGTTGTCGGCCTTGTGGTTGCAGGATTTGTTGCCGGCGGAAGTTTTATTAGGTTGGCGTTGTGGGGGTGTATTGCTATCTATATCGCCCAACTGACTTACTATTGCTTCTTGTTCAAGAATTGCTACGACCGCAGTTTGCAGGTCTTGGAGGAAAACTTCGACGAGGATATGCGCGGCAGCCTGCGACTTGTGAAGAATTGCTTCTTGGGCGCGCTGACGGTTGGCGTGAGTGCGTTGGTATTCGCCATGTTCCAATTGGGCGGAATTTGGTATATTACGTTCACATGTATCTATACCTTATATTATATTTATATTGTAATTTGCATCCTGAATTATCGCATCAGTTCGGGCTACATTCTCAAGGTTGTCAGTACGAAATCGGTTACCGACGAAGAAGAGAAAAAGGAAGTACCCGACGACATGCCACCCATCGATGCCGAAGAAGAACTTCGCATTTCGAAGGCTTTAGACAAATGGGTCGAGCAAAAGATGTTCATCCACAACGACCAAACTGTCGAAGATATTGCTGCTGCGCTCAGCACTACGCACACCGTGATGAAATGGTTTTTCACCACACGCAAGCATACGACGTTCCGCAGTTGGCGGCAGCGGCTACGCGTTGTCGAGGCTCAGCGAATTTTGCGTGAAGAGAATGTTTCTACTTCAACGCTTCACACGCTTGTCGGGATTACCGACAAAAGTAATTTTCACAAACTTTTCCGCCAATATGTGGGCATGACTCCCCGCGAATATCAGCAAGCATATTTGCAAATTCATAAGCCGGAGGGTGAGCAACCGACATTTTAACGTAGTAAAAACGTAGCAAAACGTGGTATTTCGATGTCTGACACGAAATACCACGAATTTTTTTCGCATATTTCCTTTTTTGTGATATAAATTTGTGGTCAGAAAGCGGTAGTCTGACAATATTTCCAAAACACTATATATCATTTATGAAGAAAACAAAGTTTAAAAGCAACAGGTTTGCAGCGATAGTTGCACTGTTGATTTCAATGTTTGCCCTGTCGCCGTTGGCAAGGGCACAAGCGCCGCAAGGCTACGCAGAACAAATCGGAGGCGTGCTCATGTTCTACTACGACAGCGACCGCGATTCGCGCACGGGGAAAACTTACAGCATCCCTGACCCAAATGTGCGTTCCGCATGGAGCGGAACGGATGCAGCCCCTAACGAGAGTATTATCAAGGTGGTTTTCGCCCCGTCGTTTATCAATTGCGAAATACAAGGCTGTTATGGTTGGTTCCAGCAGTGCACAAAACTTACCACAATTGAAGGTCTTGAATATCTGAACACTTCCAAGGCATGGACTATGGAATCTATGTTTTCCTGCTGCACATCGCTAAAGTCTATCGACTTGTCGCATTTAGACATGAGTAGTTTGGAAATTCCGAAGTATATGTTTTATAATTGTACAAGCCTCGAATCTATCGATTTATCCGACTCCAACATGGTAAAAGCAACAACCATGGAAGGAATGTTTAAGAATTGTACTTCGCTTAAATCGATTAACTTTGCCAACTGCAACACTTCGAATGTAACGAGGATGGATGGCACGTTCTACGGCTGTAGTGCGCTGACGTCGCTCGACTTGTCGCAACTCGACACTTCGAATCTGGAGTGGATGAATGATATGTTCTACGGCTGTAGTTCGTTGACGGAGCTCGACATGTCGACGTTCGACATCTCTAAAGTTACTACGATGGAGAATACGTTCCGCGATTGCACATCACTTGTGTCGCTCAACACCAAGTCGCTCTACGCAAATAAACTTAAGAATGTTAACAACACATTCTACAACTGTAAGTCGTTAAAATCGCTTGACTTGCGGAATCTCAATACGTCACCTGCTAATATGCAAGCGACTTTCTATGGTTGCGAGAGTTTAGAGGATATCAACTTGAACACGGTTGGTTTGTGGTATGCTAACTATCTGAACGATTTGTTCTATGGTTGCAAAAGCCTTAAAGTACTTGATTTGCCGGATGGTCCATACAATACAAGTGATATGTCGAATATGTTCCGCGATTGCACATCACTTACTACCATATATATTAGCAAATATGGTTGGAATTTAAGATACACTCCGACATCCGACAACATGTTCTTGAACTGTACATCGCTCAAAGGCGCCGTGGCTTACAATGCAAGCAAAACCGACTTAAGTATGGCAAACTTCGACACAGGCTACTTTACAAGCCTTGCCGAAAAGCAAATATATGGTGTAGAAAGCAACGGCGTGCTCACGCTATACTACGATAGCGAATCCGGAAATCGCACAGGCACTGTCAATATCGACCCTACCGACAACACCGTTCCCGGCTGGGCAGGCACTGAGGAAAATCCGAATACGACAGTAACCAAGGTGGTGTTCGACAAATCGTTCAGCAAATGCCAACCGACAAAGACTTGCTATTGGTTCAGTTATCTGACCAAACTCACAACCTTTGAGGGATTTGAGAATCTCAATACGAAAAAGATAACAGAGATGAGCAAGATGTATGCCGGCTGTAGCAGTCTGACTTCGCTCGACCTCTCGCCATACGTAACCTGGGCGCTAAAGTCAATGTACTTTATGTTTGCCGACTGCAGCAGCCTGACCTCGCTCGAGTTTCCGAATTTCACCACCGGTAGTGTAACTAATATGGAGGGACTGTTCAAAGGGTGCTCGTCGCTTAAATCTGTCGACATCTCGAACTTTGACTTCGCAAAGGCATCGTATATAAACAGTATGTTTGAAGGTTGTAGCAGCCTTACCACAATCGACCTCTCGGAATTTGACTTCTCAGCGGCAAGATATGCAAACAATCTGTTTAACGGCTGCAGTAGCCTGACTACACTCAAGTTGCCTAATTTATTATTGTGGCATACGAACAATATGTTTGCCGATTGCAGCAGTCTCAAATCGCTCGACATTTCCAACATCACAGGAAGTATATATCAAATGGAAGGTATGTTTGCCGGATGTAGTGGCCTGACAACACTCGATGTTTCCAACCTTAACACTTCGAAAGTTTCAAATATGAGCAATGTGTTCAACGGATGTACAAAACTTGAGAGCATTTATTGCGACAACACATGGACGTGCGACAACTCTACCGATATGTTTGCCGGCTGTACCGCCCTCAAAGGTGCTGTGGCTTTCGACGCAAGCAAAACCGATGTTTCGATGGCAAACCCGAAAACAGGCTACTTCTGCGGAAAAGCGTACGTGGTAATCGATAAAGGCACACTCTCTTTCTATGACGACTATCAGCGCAAATCGCGCACCGGCACGTCGTATCTCGTCTCCGAAAGAAATGCAGAAGACGATTCCTTCCCGATATGGGCTAATAATACAACTATCAAAAAAGTGGTGTTTGACGACTCGTTCATTGGCTATGCCCCCTCTTCGACATCTAAATGGTTTGCCAACTGTACGGCATTGGAAACTGTCGAAGGTCTCAAAAACATCAATAGCACATCACTGAAAAATTCGAGTTATATGTTCTACGATTGCAGCAGCCTTACATCAATCTCCGGCTTTAATTTCGACGGGTTATGGTTAACCAACACAAGTTATATGTTTGTAGGATGTAGCAAACTTGCCTCGCTCGATGTTTCAGGGATTAAAGCGATTTGGGTAACCGACATGAGCAATATGTTTGCCGACTGTAGCAGCCTTACCTCGCTCGATCTCTCAAAGAGTTTAGTGCAAAACGTGACGAATATGAGTGGAATGTTCGCCGGCTGTAGTAATATTAAGACTATTGTCATCAAGGATTCAAGTGCTAAAATCTTTAGAGCGGATAAGGTTACGGATATGAGCGAAATGTTCAAAGGATGCGCAAAACTTGAGACCATCCATTGTGTCGACACTTGGACGTGCGACAACTCTACGGACATGTTTGCCGGCTGTACATCGCTCAAGGGTGCTGTTGCTTACGACCCGACGAAGACCGACGCCTCGATGGCTAATCCCGAGACCGGTTACTTCTATGCGCCTGAAGCCTACGTCGTTGAAGACGGTGACGTGCTCACTTTCTACTATGACAACAAACGCTCACAACACACCGGCTCTGTTTCTGTTTATAGTGTTAATACAAACCACGAGTGGTCTCAGAATACAACAATCACTAAGGTGGTGTTCGATGACTCGTTCAAAAACTATTATCCCGGAACAACTTCATATTGGTTTACCGGCTGCGAAAACCTCACCACAATAGAAGGTATAAAGAATCTCAATACGTCGGAAGTTGCGGGCATGCAGTATATGTTCAACGGATGCAGTGCACTCACCTCGCTCGACGTTTCCAATTTCGACACATCAAATGTCTGGAATATGGACTATATGTTCAACATGTGCAATGCACTTACCTCGCTCGACGTTTCCAATTTCGATACATCAAATGTCGAGTCTATGCAATATATGTTCTCTAACTGTAGGAATCTAACTTCGCTTGACGTTTCCAATTTCGATACCTCTAATGTGACCAAGATGACTAATATGTTTAACAGTTGTTTTGTGCTTGCCACACTTGACGTGTCAAATTTCGATACTTCTAATGTGACCTTAATGGGTAATATGTTCAATGATTGTCGTGCACTCACATCGCTTGACTTGTCTAATTTCAATACACAAAAAGTGACTGAAATGAATCGCATGTTCTATCAGTGCTATTCGCTTACCACGCTGAATCTCGTGAATTTCGTCCCACGAAGCGACACCAATTTTACCAAAATGTTCTATGATTGCAATAATCTTGAGACAATCTATTGTAACCATCAGTGGTATTCAACAACTGGTTCAGCAGATATGTTTAAATATTGTACTTCGCTCAAGGGTGACGTTGAATTTGACCCGACAAAGGTTGGCGTGTCAATGGCAACTCCTTACGGAGGTTACTTCACATACTACAACGGTTCGGTTACAGAGATTAGCAGCGATGCCGATGCTCCTGTTGAGGTCTACAACCTCTATGGCGTAAAAGTAGCCGACACGACGAGCCGCCTTACCCCGGGCATCTACATTGTCCGCCAAGGCAAAACCGTCAAAAAAATCGCCGTAAAATAGCGGTTTCTCCGTAATTATACGGTGACCAGCCTGCATTATTCGCACAGTTCCGTTACGAAAGGGCTAACCGGCAATGCATTAGCGTGAGCACAGCGATGACGATGCAGAATGTAGTAAATCCTACCTTCAAAGAGGAAGAGCGAGCATTGCGCTAAGGTGTTGCCGATTTGTCCTTGCAGTAGGAACAGTGTGAATAATGCAGGCTTGATTCCAAAAGTAGTGTGCAGATACTTTTGGAATCTTTTTTTGTGAGTGGATGAGTGGATGAGTGGATGAGTGGATGGGTGGATGAGCGGATGAGCGGATGAGTGGATGAAAAAAGGGAGAGTGGAAGCCTCTCCGCTCTCCACTCTCCACTCTCCGCTCTTAGTTCTTAGCTATAATCATTATTCGCAGCGCAAGCTGCCGACTAACCTTATAACCTCTTAACCTTATAACCGCGCCGAAGGCGCCTCTTACCTACAATCAAATCAATTTTTCCAAATCTTTGGTGTTTTCGCGGACTTGTTCGTCGGTCACTTGATAGTTAGCGAGGTCGCCGGCAAAATAGCGGTCGTAAGAAGCCATATCGATAAGTCCGTGTCCTGAGAGGTTGAAAAGAATCACCTTGCTCTCGCCGGACTCGCGGAGGCGTTTTGCTTCGCGGATAGCGGCAGCGATGGCGTGCGACGACTCAGGCGCCGGGATAATGCCTTCCGCCTGTGCGAAGAGCGTTGCTGCGGCAAATGTCTCGAGTTGCGGAATGTCGACCGCTTCCATAAGTTTATCCTCGATGAGTTGGCTGACGATGGCGCCGGCACCGTGATAGCGAAGACCGCCGGCGTGGATGTTGGCAGGCGCAAAGTTATGACCTAAGGTGCACATCGGGATGAGCGGCGTATAGCCTGCCTCGTCGCCGAAGTCGTATTGAAAGACGCCGCGCGTAAGTTTCGGGCACGATTCCGGCTCGGCAGCGATGAAGCGCGTGTTGCGGTCGCCGCTGAAGTTGTGACGCATAAACGGGAATGAGATGCCGGAGAAGTTACTACCGCCACCAAAGCAACCGATAACGATGTCGGGATATTCTCCTGCCATTTCCATTTGCTTTTCAGCCTCGAGACCGATAACCGTTTGGTGGAGCGACACGTGGTTGAGCACCGAACCGAGGGCATACTTGCAGTGAGGTGTCGAGGTGGCAAGTTCGACGGCTTCGGAGATAGCCGTACCGAGCGAACCTTGGTAGTTGGGATTGTCGGTGATTATTTTGCGACCGGCTTTAGTCGACATACTCGGCGAAGCAATCACTTCTGCGCCGTAGGTTTGCATAATCGAGCGACGATACGGCTTCTGGTTGTACGACACCTTTACCATATAGACGGCGAGTGCCAATCCGAAATGCTTAGCCGCCAACGAAAGGGCTGCACCCCACTGTCCGGCACCGGTTTCGGTGGTAATGTTTGTTGTGCCTTCCTGCTTGCAGTAGTAGGCTTGAGGGATTGCCGAGTTGAGTTTGTGCGAGCCGACGGGGCTTACACTTTCGTTCTTGAAGTAGATGTGTGCCGGCGTGTCGAGTGCGCGTTCCAGTCCGCGAGCACGAACCAACGGCGTCGGGCGCCAAATCTTGTACATCTCGCGCACCTCTTCCGGGATTTCAATCCAGCGGTCGGTGGTGTTGAGCTCTTGACGCGCCGCCTCTTCCGAAAAAATCGGATAAAGGTCTTCGGCTTTCAACGGCTGTTTCGTGCCCGGATGGAGCATTGGCCGCGGCTTGGTCGGCATGTCGGTTATTACGTTATACCACGCTTCGGGTATTTCTTTCTCGTTTAATAAATATTTTTTCGACTCGTTTGACATAAATATGTAACATTTTTGAAATTTCTTCGCAAATATACGCATTAAAAATACATAAACAAAATTATTTGTCTAAAAAATGCGAAGGCGGACTCGAAGCCCGCCTTATTTATTACTCTCAATGTTTCTCAACAAAAGAGCGCACTAATAGTGAATGGTGAGGTAAAGATAAAGCAAAATAATCGAAAAAGCAAAATAAAAACACAAAGAACGCGCTCTTAACGAATTTTGAGGCGCAGTCGGGGCGTTAGTCGGAGAATTTTGAGTACTTTTGTAAATTGAATACAGCAGAACATGGAAGCAGGACTATATCTTATACCGGTAAACTTGTCGGACGGCGACTTGGATGACGTATTGCCGCGCCGCAATTTCGACGTTGTGCGCTCAATTCGTCATTTCATCGTCGAGAACGAGCGTACGGCGCGACGTTTTCTCAAGAAGTGCGACAAGGCAATCGACATCGACAGGCTGACATTCTATCCGCTCAACGAGCATACGCGCCCGGAAGAGACGGTCGGCTATCTCGATGCGCTGGCGCAAGGCGAGCCGATGGGAGTGATTTCGGAGGCGGGATGCCCTGCCGTTGCCGACCCGGGAGCCGACGTGGTTGCAATGGCGCAGCGACGCGGGTTTAAGGTAGTGCCGCTGGTCGGTCCGTCGAGCATACTGCTATCGCTGATGGCATCGGGATTCAACGGACAGTCGTTCGCCTTCCAGGGCTACCTGCCCATCGACGGCGCGGCGCGAGTGCGCAAATTCCGCGAGATGGAGCGCGCCATCGACGGCGGTCAGACGCAGATATTCATCGAAACGCCCTACCGCAACAACCGACTAATCGGCGAATTGGCAAAGGCGTTGCGACGCGACCTGCGCTTGTGCGTGGCTTACGACATCACCGGCGCCGACGAATGGATTGCCACGCGAACGATTGCCGAATGGGAGAAATCGCAACCGACCCTCGCTAAAAAGCCTGCTATATTCCTATTATATAAGTAACGATGAGCAAGAAAAACAAATACGACCGATACCAATACAGTCTGTTCGACGACGAAGAACTTGGCACAACGACGACGCTAAGCGGCGGACGCGGCATGCGCCCGCAGGCGACTACGTCGGAAATCAACGCACCGATAGTCGACCTTCACCGCACCTCGACGCTGCACTTCATAAGCTTCGGCAGCGGCAGTTCGGGCAACTGCTCCTACCTGGGAAGCGCCGACCAAGGCATACTCGTCGATGCCGGAATCGAGCCTAAACTCGTTGTCGACACGCTGAAATACAACAACATACCGACGTCGGCGGTCAAGGGCATCTTCCTAACCCACGACCACGGCGACCACGTGCGCTACGTCTACACGCTCACGCGCATGCTGCGAACCACCATCTACTGTACGCCGCGAGTGCTTTCGGGCATCTTGCGCAAGCACAGCATTTCACGTCGCGTAAAAGACTACCACAAGCCGATCTACAAGGAAATCCCCGTAAAACTCGCCGGACTCGAAATCACCGCTTTCGACGTGCCGCACGACGGCTCGTGCAATTCGGGCTACAACATATCGATGGGCGACGCCAACTTCGTGATTGCCACCGACATGGGCGAAATCATCCCGGGCGCACAACGATATATGGACGAAGCCGACTACCTGATGATTGAGAGCAACTACGACGAAAAAATGCTCCGCAACGGAACTTACGCCGACTTCTTGAAGCATCGCATAATGTCCGACCACGGTCACCTCGACAACGTCGACGCGGCGAAATTTCTGGCAGAGCACGCCGGCGGACGCCTCAAATACGCCTTTTTGTGCCACCTGAGCAAGGATAACAACACGCCCGGAATCGCTCTTAGCTGCGCAAAAAGCGCCATCGAAGCCACCGGACATACCGTCGGCGACGGCTCGGAAACTCTCACTGAAGCGGCTAAAGACGTGCAACTCATCGCATTGCCACGCTTCGAAGCAACCCGTTGCTACAAATTTATCGTCAACGCCGGGAACGACAAATAGATAGCGCAATTATAAAAAATTAAAATAATTTCGACCAAATTGCTTGTATTTCGAAATTAATTCTTACCTTTGTGCAAAGTTTTGTAAGAAATTATGATTTTTAATCTACATATCCATCATCATTGCCACCTTATCAGATAGGGTTGCGTCGTGGTGTGTATATGTTAACAAATTACGCCGGCAACCTTGAGCCAAAACTAAACAGGCTCTGCGTTGCAGGCGATTTTTTTTGAATATTAACGAAAAAAAACGAAAAGATATGTTGAGAATTGCAGTTCAATCGAAAGGTCGATTGTATGACGAAACAATGGAATTGCTCGGCGAAGCCGGGATAAAACTCACCGCGGTAAAGCGCTCGCTGCTTGTGCCGTCGAAAAACTTTCCCGTCGAAGTGCTCTTTTTGCGCGACGACGACATCCCCGACACAGTAGCCACAGGAACCGCCGACATCGGCATCGTGGGGCTTAACGAAGTGCTCGAAAAAAATCGCAAGGTGCACATCGTGCGTAACCTCGGCTTCAGCAAGTGCCGACTGTCGCTCGCCGTGCCCAATGCCGCCAACTACACGGGTCTCGAATGGTTTAACGGCAAAAAAGTGGCAACGTCGTATCCTGTGATTTTGCGCAAATTTTTCGCATCGAAAGGCATCGCCGCCGACCTTCACGAAATCAGCGGCTCGGTGGAAGTAGCACCGGGCATCGGCTTGGCTGACGCGATTTTCGACATCGTTTCGTCGGGCAGTACGTTGATTAGCAACAACTTGTCGGAAGTAGAGAAAGTTATCGACTCCGAAGCGGTGATGATTGGCGGACAGCCCTTGACCGACGAAAAGCAAGAGATTCTCGACGAACTGCTCTTCCGCATTGAGGCTGTAAAAGCCGCTGCCGACAAGAAATACATCTTGATGAACGTGCCGAAAGACCGTCTCGACACGGTGCTCGAAATCCTGCCCGGCATAAAGAGCCCGACGGTACTGCCGCTTGCCGACGCCGATTGGTGTTCGGTACACACCGTGCTCGACGAAAAAAGTTTCTGGGAAATCATCAATCGACTCAAAGCCGCCGGCGCTGAAGGTATTTTGGCACTCGACATCGAAAAAATGGTATTATGAACATCAGCGACGTTCTGAGAATCTACTATAATCCCGTAGCCGACGAGCAACAAATGCTTTGCCGACGCGGAATTGCCAACGTCGACGCCGTGCGCACCGCCGTCGAAGACATCGTAAGCCGCGTGCGCAACGAGGGCGACGACGCTCTACGCGACTTCGCACAACGCTTCGACGGGGCAACGCTTACCGATTTGAAGGTTAGCCAAGAAGAAATCGACGCCGCCGAACTTGCCGTCGACTCAACGCTCAAACAAGCGCTGCAAACGGCTTACGACAACATTTACGCCTTTCACGCAGCGCAGCGTATGCAGCCCGTCAGCGTGGAGACGATGCCGGGCGTGGTGTGCAGTCAGCGCGCCGTGCCAATCAGTCGCGTCGGCTTGTACATCCCCGGCGGCAATGCACCGCTCTTTTCGACGGTTCTGATGCTTGCCATCCCGGCAAAAATCGCGGGATGCCGAAGCATCGTGATGTGCACGCCGTGCGACCGCTCGGGACGCGTCAACCCGGCGATACTCTACGCCGCTCGGCTGGCGGGAGTGACCGAAATTTACAAGGTCGGCGGAGCGCAAGCGGTTGCGGCAATGGCGTTTGGCACGCAGTCGGTGTCGCGCTGCTATAAAATTTTCGGTCCGGGCAACCGCTTTGTGGTGTTTGCCAAGATGCTCGTTGCGCAGATGGGCGTTGCCATCGATATGCCCGCCGGACCGTCGGAAGTGCTCATCGTGGCAGACAGCTCGGCAAATCCGACGTTCGTCGCCGCCGACTTCCTTTCGCAAGCCGAACACGGTCCCGACAGCCAGTCAATCCTCGTCACTACAAGTGCGGAGTTGGCTCGTGCGGTTGCCGACGAATGCGGGCGACTGACAGAAATGCTGCCGAGTCGAGAAATGATATTGAAATCGCTGGCGCACAGCCGTTTGATTGTTGTCGACAGCGACGAAGAAATGATGGATTTCGCCAACCTTTATGCGCCGGAGCACTTAATCATCAACCACTCGCGCGCCGAGCAACTCGCCGAAACGGTCGTCAATGCCGGAAGCGTATTCCTCGGACCTTACGCATGTGAGAGCGCCGGCGACTACGCATCGGGCACCAACCACACCTTGCCGACTGCCGCGTGCGCCACGGCTTTCAGCGGCGTAAACCTCGACAGTTTCGTCAAAAAAATCACGTTCCAAACGATTTCCGCCGACGGCATAGCCACACTCGGTCCGACCATCGAGACAATGGCTAACGGCGAAAGCCTCTCGGCACACGCCCTCGCCGCCACCGTCCGCATCGACTTCGTTAACAAATCTCGAAAACAATGAAACCTCTCAAAGAATTAGTCCGACCGAACATATGGAATCTGGTGCCTTACAGTTGCGCTCGCGACGAATTTCAAGGCACGGCAAGCGTGTGGCTCGATGCCAACGAATCGCCCTATAATGCGCCCTACAACCGCTATCCCGACCCACTCCAACGTGAAGTAAAAGAGCGTCTGGCGGCGCTTCGCGGAGTCGAAGCCGACCGTGTTTTCCTCGGCGTGGGCAGCGACGAATGCATCGACACGGTCTACCGCGTGTTCTGCCGTCCCGGCGTAGATGCTGTGGTGGCGATGTCTCCCTCCTACGGAATGTATGAGGTCTGCGCCGACGTCAACGACGTGGAATACCGCCGAGTAGCGCTCAACGACGACTTTTCGCTTAACGTCGACGCCATTTTAGACGCTGCCGCCGACGCCAAGGTGGTATGGATTTGCTCGCCGAACAACCCTACAGGAAACGCTTTTCCGCTCGACATCATTGCCGACCTGTGCAAGCGATTCGAAGGCATTGTGATTGTCGACGAAGCATATATCGACTTCTCGGCGAAAGGCTCGGCACTGACACTTCTCGACGACGCGCCCAACCTGATTGTGCTGCAAACGCTTTCGAAAGCATGGGGCAGCGCCGCCGCTCGACTCGGCATCGCCTATGCCTCGGCTGAGATTATCGCAATCTTCAACAAGGTGAAATATCCTTACAACATAAGCCTGCTGACGCAACGCTATGCGCTGGAGCGCCTCGACAACGCCGACGACGTGCAACGCACTGTGTGCCAGATTCTTGCCGACCGCACAATTCTCACCGACGCACTTGCCCAACTGCCAATTGTGCGCAAAATCTATCCCACCGACGCCAATTTCGTGCTCGTCGATGTCGGCGACGCAACGGCTGTCTATAACTACCTGTGCAACAACGGTATAGTTGTGCGCAACCGTACCAACGTGGCTATGTGTCTCGGCTGCCTGCGCATCACCGTCGGCACCGCTCAAGAAAATCAAGAACTCATAAAAGCGCTATACCGTTATGGAAAATAATCGTCCGCGCAAAGTGCTCTTCATCGACCGCGACGGCACCCTCGTCGTCGAGCCGCCCGTCGACTACCAACTCGACTCGCTCGAGAAACTCGAATTCGTGCCCAAAATGTTCCGCAACATGCACTTCATCGCCACAACGCTCGACTACGAATTGGTGATGGTGACCAACCAAGACGGACTGGGCACCGAATCGTTCCCCGAAGAGACCTTTTGGCCCGCGCACAACAAACTGCTCGGCGCACTCCGCGGCGAAGGCATAACCTTCGACGACATCATCATCGACCGCACCTTCGAGCACGAGCACAAGCCAACGCGCAAGCCCGGCATCGCGCTCTTGAGCAAATACACTTTGGGCGACTACGACCTCGCCGGCTCGTTCGTCATCGGCGACCGCGCTACCGACGTCATGCTCGCGCGCAATCTCGGCGCTCGCGCAATTCTCTTGCAGCCCTACGAAACAGGCTTCGCCATGCTCAACGACGAACTCCGCGAGGTGACGGCGTTAATCACCGACGATTGGGATCGCGTAGCCGAATTTCTTCGCGCGGGAAGTCGCACGGCAACCGTCCGCCGCACAACCTCCGAAACCGATATCGAAGTGGCGCTCGACCTCGACGGCAACGGCACCTGCGACATCGATACCGGACTCGGATTTTTCGACCACATGCTCAACCAAATCGGACGTCACGGCGGGCTGAACCTCAAGATACACACCCGCGGCGACCTCCACGTCGACGAGCACCACACCATCGAAGATACCGCACTCGCGTTGGGCGAAGCCCTCGCCGTAGCCCTCGGCGACAAACGCGGCATCGATCGCTACGGGTTCGTGCTGCCTATGGACGACTGCAACTGCACCGTTGCACTCGACTTCGGCGGACGTCCCTGGCTCGTCTGGGATGCCGAATTCCGGCGCGAACGCATCGGCGACGTGCCCACAGAGATGTTTTTCCACTTCTTCAAGAGCCTCAGCGACGCCGCGCGCATCAACCTCTACATATCGGCGCACGGCTCCAACGAGCACCACAAAATAGAAGGCATCTTCAAAGCCCTCGCTCGCGCCATCAAGGCAGCCGCCCGCCGCGACATCTTCAACTACACCCTCCCTTCAACCAAAGGCGCACTGTAATATGCAAATCTTATCACAATATGATAATACTTGCATATATTTTGCAAACCACCCATAAATAATCCAAGCGCCGCAGCGACAATTTTCGCCCGCGGCGCTTGCTTTTTCTGCATAATTAGTGCAGATGTATATTTATGGAGAATTAATTTGTTCTATTTTCTCTTTCCCTGCATTTTATCTATCAGTTTGCTGAAGACAAGATTATACGCATCGGTATCATATCTCGTCAATTTGCAATTCATAGTTTTCAATAATCTTCCAACGCTTGTTGAAGAGCGTCCTACTATCGTAGCCGACGTTTTGCTTCAACGGAATGGTTCGCATAGTCTTGCCAATTTTTTTTGTCAGGGCATATAAGTTGTCTGCCTGCTGTTCCTCCTCAATCTTTTCAAGTAGATAGCCCAATCGCTGAATGGAAGCGATGCTGAAAACGGATAGCAATGGGAGTGTCTGCTCATCCCATTGTGTTTTCTCGCATAGTTCTACCAACATCTCAGCTACTCTACTCAGCCCACCTACCTTGTGCTGCTCAGCCACAAGATCGAGTGCTGTCAACTCCGCACCGGCTACATTCATAAATCCCATCTGCGTCTTAATCTTCTTAGTAAACGCCATAGGCAATTGTTGCCGTAGGGTAAAGTCCAAGAGCGTTCCGTTCTTCACCGCAGAGCGTATGCAACCGCCATTCATCGTCACCTGAAACAGCATTGCACGTTGATGCGATGCGCCATTAAACTCTGCTGCAGATAATAGCGATACATAATACTCTCGCCTCAAGTGATTCATCAGTCGGTCGATATAAAACGACGGCGGCACGATGCCTCGTAGCTTATACTCTGTAGGGATAGCGACATAAAAATTCTGCCATGGTGACATTATGACGCCACGACTTACCAAGCGACTCAGTGACACAGACACATAATTATCGGTAGACGATGCCAATACTGATTGTGCATCGTCGCGAGTAAAAGTGTAACGTCCACGTTGCATTTGGTCTTCTACCCAGTTTTGTAAACTCTTATTCTTTACCGAAATAATCATTGTAATTTATATGCATATCTTATCAGTTTTTGATAATTTCTGCATTTTGCTTGCAAATATACAAGAATTAATCCGAAATAACAAATAAAGCCACAATTTTCGCCCGCGGCGCTTGCTTTTTCGCTCGATTTGCTGTAATTTTGCACCCGTAATGAGGATTCGCAGTGTGTTAGACGCTATAGAATCCCTTGCGCATCGAACCTTGCAAGAGAGTTACGACAACTCCGGACTGCAGGCAGGCGACGTTGCATTGGATTGTTCGGGTGTGCTTCTTACCCTCGACGTGACGGAACAAACCGTCGATGAGGCGATTGAGCGCAACCTAAATCTTATTATATCTCACCATCCCATACTTTTTAAACCCGTAAAACAAATTTCGCCGGATTCCGCCGTCGGCAGAATTCTTATGAAGGCTATCCGCTACGGCATAGCAATCTACTCGGCACATACGTCGCTCGACAATGCGTGGGGCGGCGTGTCGCACCGCATGGCTGAAATGCTGGGCATGACCGACATCCGAGTGCTCGAGCCGCAAAGTGCCACGTTGGCGAAAGTCGTGGTATTTGTTCCTACGGACTACGCCGACACGGTTGCCGGCGCAATGTTTGCCGCCGGAGCCGGACACATCGGCGACTACGACTCGTGCAGCTACCGTATGCAGGGCATGGGTTCGTTTCGCGCACTCGACGCCGCGCATCCTTTCGTCGGCAACATCGGCGAGATTCACAGCGAGCCGGAAACGCGCATCGAAGTGATTGCACGCCGCAGCAACGTCGACCGCATTGTGTCGGCTATGCTAAAAGTACACCCCTACGAGGAGCCGGCTTTCGACATTATCGCTCTCGACAACGCAGACAATCGCGCCGGTTCGGGCGTGGTTGGCAGCATCGAAGAATCGACGCTCGCCGAAGTGCTCACACGCCTGAAAGGCACGTTCCGCGTTCCTGCCATACGCTACAGCGGCAACGACGACGGCAAAATCCGCCGCGTGGCGCTTTGTGGCGGCAGCGGCGCGTTTCTTATCGGCAACGCAATAACCGCCGGCGCCGATATATTCGTGACGGGCGACTTGAAATATCACGATTTCACCACCTACGCCGAGCGCATCGCCATTGCCGACATCGGTCACTACGAAAGCGAGCAGTGCGCCAAGCAAATCCTCGCCGACATCATCAAAAAGAATTTCCCCGACCTGGCCGTCAGTATGGCAGAGTCGGACACAAATACGATTAAATACATTTAATTATGGCAACAAATAAAGAAATGACTACCGAGCAAAGGCTCAAAGCAATCTACGAATTGCAAACGATTCTTACTAACATCGACAAAATCAAAACCGTTCGCGGCGAACTTCCTCTCGAAGTTAAAGACCTTGAAGACGAAATCGAAGGCCTCAAAACGCGTATCCAAAAGTTTAAAGACAACGCTGAAGAGCTTCGCAAAAACATCGCCAAGCAAAACAACGATATCCTCACAGCAAAAGCCGATATCGACAAATACACCGCTCAGCAAAACGACGTTCGCAACAACAAGGAATACGACTTCCTCGCTAAAGAAATCAACTTCAAAGGCCTTGAAATCGAACTTTGCGAAAAGCGCATCCGCGAACACACCGAGCAAGCAGAACGCATCGAGAGCAACATCACTGCCGCTCAAGAGCAACTCGAAGACCGCGAACACATCCTTGCTGACAAGAAAAAAGAGCTCGACGAAATCATCTCCGAAACTCGTCAAGACGAAGAAAAACTCTACGCTAAAGCAAAAACCATCGAAGGCAAAATCGACGACGAACGCCTCCTGCAAGCATTCAAACGCATTCGCCGCAATGCTCGCAACGGCTTGGGCGTGGTTACCGTAGAGCGTAACGCTTGCGGCGGCTGCTTCAACCGCATCCCGGCTCAACGCCAAATGGAAATCAAAATGCACAAAAAAATCATCGTCTGCGAATACTGCGGTCGCATTATGATCGACCCCGAACTCGCCGGCATCGAAGAATAATTAACTTTCATAGCACTTTGCAACGAGAGTGTATCAAAATTATAACTATTGATACACTCTCGTTTTTTTTGCAAACATAGGCTCTGCGACACTGCAGTGTGCTGCGAACACGCAACCTCATCGTATCGAAGATACGACGAGGTTGTCAAGCCTCGGAGAGGCGCCAATTGTGGGTAACGCCGGGTTCAGTGCCGGAGGTACTTAACCCGGTGAACGACAACTACATAAACATTCGAACCTTGGAGAGGTTCGGTCACGATAGAAGAAGAAGTAATCAGGAATCAGAAACTTGAAATCGGTCTATAACCACCACCGAGCATCTCCGAAGCTCGCAACCCAATGCGCTGATATTCACCAAGTTGAACCTCTCCGAGGTTAAACTTGGTGTTACCCACGATTGCTGTACCTTCGGCACAGCCACCCCAGCCGTATCTTCGACACGGCTGGGGTACATAGTCGCTACTCAATGAGATATCTTTATTAACAAGAAATGGCGCAAAGGCTCTTTTGTTTTACTTCATCCTTTATCTTAGCATACAAATTTAGGTTAAAAAACCTGCTGTACAACATATTTTTAACAAAACCGTGGTAGTTACTATGCAAAAACACGGAATTTTGTTAAAATGTTAAAAACAACATACGATTCCACCTAAAAGACCTTAAACTTTGCCCAAATAGTTGGAACGCGTTTGGAGCGCCGCAAAAAAATCAGTAAATTTGTAGGTGTAAAACAAAAAGCAATACAAACCACGCATGAAACGTAAACTCATCATATTGGCAATCCTTTTGACGGCAGTCTTCGGCGCAAGCGCGCAGACAGTCATCAAGGGTGATATCTCTACCGCTACGGGCAAAGATATCGTCAACAGTGCGATGGAGTTTATCGGCACGCCCTATCGCTACGGCGTGATGAATCCCAAGCGCGGTTTCGATTGCTCAGGCTTTACTTCCTACATCTACAGCAAGCAGAACATCTACCTGCCGCGTTCGTCGCGCGACCAGTTCTGCAAAGAAACAGAAATTAAAGACCCGAAAGACCTCCAAAAAGGCGACCTCGTATTCTTCAGCGGTCGCGGTGGCAGCAAGAGCCGTATCGGTCACGTCGGCATCGTTACCGAAGTAAACCCCGAAACCGGAGAGTTTAAATTTATCCACTCCGCATGCTCGTCGGGCGTAACGATAACCCACTCCACCGAAGCCTACTACGCAAAACGCTACGTCGGTGCATGCCGCGTGCTCGAGGTAGAGAAAGAAGAAGCCCAACAACCCTACTGGGCAGTCCCCACCTTCAAATTCTTGGAATAGGAGTTTTGTTCAAATATAGTCGGTTTTAGACGTTTTAATATTAATTACACGGTTTAATATTAATTACACGGTTTCGAATAGCAAATCATTTTCGGACAAACTCAATTATCATATAAAATATAACAACAAAGGAGTACATTATTGGGAATGGGGATCCGTACTAAGACGCTCGATTGCGAGGAAACTTTGTTGAAAGAGGGCCACCGGGTGCGGACGACCCTCTTTATTTATCAGCTATTGTTATGTTTGTGTATATGAACTCTTCCCGTCGGACCGATAACTAAAATTCTATCAAATCTATAACGGTTGAACCCTTAATATCTAAGAATCCCTGATTCGACAATTTGCCTATCATATTTATGGAACTTATCGTAAATTACGGCAATTTTTGCACCCTTTACTTTTGCATGCTCCAACGCATTGTTTACACTCTTTGCTCCAGACGCATTAGGTGTCTTCTGCTCGAATGAAACTTTGAAGATGTACCCGTCGGGAGTTCTAACAGATCCACCCTCATCTTTTAAAACGACCTTATAACCCTTGTTCGCTAAGTGCATAGCAGCTTCAATCTCTTCGGGTTTGTGTCTTGCTGAACTACATTCAATTGCCACATATCCTGTGCCTTTGTCAGCCATTCTAACAGAAGAATATTTTCCACTTGAACGCATCTTTGCAATCTCAGCAATTCGATTACGATAAGCCTTGCCGCCAGGTTTTACATTTCTGACTCCTCCGGTTGTTTTACTCATTCTTACCTCCTTTCTTTTGAACAATAATTTTATGTCGTTCAGTCATAAAATCGGGTATGTATACAGCCTTATGCTCAATGCAAAAATTCTGGGCTGCTCGCCCTCCGCCATATACTACAAAATTAGGATTTTCCTTTTGAGAAATGCGCTGCGCAAGAGTGTACTCGTAATTCAAATCACCAATACGATTTGCATACCCACGAGTAATAAAGGCATTATATCCAGATGGTATACCGATTAAATTTAGCTCAGCATATCTGGGAGAAACATTTAAGTCGACCCAGACTTTAATACCACATTCTTGAAGTGAACGTGAGATCCATCTCTTTTGGTATGTACGTTCAATGGCGATTGCCATTGGTGTCATATCGTTTATTGTGAAGTTTAATTCTGAAACCTCTTCACATCCGGAAAGTACGATTTTTTTAAAATTATTAATCAGACCATTAAAAACATTGTCATAAGTATAAAATAGATATGTTTTAACTGGTTCTGAAAATTTACCTTTGTGTCCCCAAAGGCAGACAGGGAGAAGAATAGACTTCTCGGGTTGTAGGTCTAATAATAATGACGGTATGCCAAAATTGTTATCACTGGCATATAAACGGTCGCCGTCTGCAACCATAGAATTGATAAACATAATATATTATCGTTGTAATAAGATTATAAAAAATAAATAGTATTTCTCACTATGCAATTTTTATAATCTCGTCATCAGAATTTCCATCATCGGGAATAATGTGCCATCGTAAACAAGCAAAAAACTTTCGGTGCAGTTTTCTTTCTAATGGATGACATTGTATTTTCCTCGTTATTCTACAACGATAATACTTATTACGTTTTACTCTGCTTAATACTAAAATCTGTTGATTAAAAAACCGGGGATGATAATTACATTCTACATATGATAATAAATCATTATTAATACGATTGTTAAACAAATCAGAGGCCAATGCCTTAACGTCAATGACTGGCAGGAAAAAAAGACTTCTGCATACAAAGGCATCTTTATAAGCGGCTTGACGTTCAGATCCTAATTTAAATTTGAGTACATGTTCCGCCGCTTTCTTAATTTCCGAGAAGAAGGCCTCTTGGATAGCGTCTTTGTCAATATTCCTCCAATTAAATGTTATTGAAGAATTCTTACTAAATGTTTTACAAAAATCTACAAAGTCACTATATTCTTCTACGGTAAGTTTGCTGAAATTCTTGACGCTTGAAATAAAATATCTTTTCAATCGCTTTTTGTATAACTCAGCAAAACGCTCGAGCATCTTTTCATCTATACAGTTGCTTGAGTCATCTTCTACTAAATAATTATTTTTACGAAGTTCATTTTTTATGATAGAAATTGGCAAATTCAAAACACTATTCACAACGTTTACAGACGTCATGAATTGCTTAGGCAACGAGTATTTTGAATTAAGATGATTCATTTTACAAATATAAGAATAAATAATTGCATTAGCAATATATTATCCTATATATAAATGTAATAAATTCTTAACCGAGGCAGATTATTTAAAAACAAGCTAAACCTCGCTACAAAAACCGTCAATTCCGCTTGCTATTTTGATATATTTTTTGCAAATTTGCGGTGACAAACTAATTTATTTACGATGAAAAAAATAATGTTAATGTTTTTGGCATTGTTGCCGGTGGCAGCAAGCGCCATTGAAAAGCCATTCGACTACACCTTCTTCGACAACAGTCGCATGGCAGGAGATTATTTCTATTCGAAAGTCGACTACACATCGCCATCGTGGGTTGAAAATTCGCGCAAGCGCCTTCCGGTAGACGCCGACTACGTGTCGCCCGGCAACTCGTTGCGCCTGCACTACATCGCAGCAAAGGGCGGCGACTGGACTGCACGCATCCTCTACTGCCCGGTGCGCGGCAACGACTTCTTCCGCCTCCCCGACGTGCTGGCTATGAACGTCAACACCACATCGACTGCCGCTCTTCCGCGCGTGGCTGTCCAGTACACCGACTCTACGCTATCAAAGTCGGTCGAAATGGCAAAGTATCTTCGTCCGCTCGCCGGCAACTGGCAACGCGTGGAGATTCCGTTGGCAGACCTCGGCGTTACGCTCGGAGGCGCTGACGCAAAGAGCATGGGCGCGTCGAATTTCTTCAACGTATCGGCTATCGAAGTTGCCGAAATCAAGAAATTCGCAGCCGTAGTGTTCAGCCAAGGCGACTGCGACGGCGTTGAGCATACGCTCAAAATCGACGACGTCGAACTCCTTCCGTCGGCTCGCCCGCAGTCGAACTTGCAAGCGCCGAAAATCGTCGAATCGAAAGGCTACGAACGCCACATCGACCTGCGCTGGACCGACAATTCCGAGGGTGTGAAATACTACAAAATCTATCGCTCGCTCAACGGTGGTGCTTTCGAACCCGTCGGCATCTCCAAGCCGTGGATTGACCGCTACGCCGACTATATCGGCATCGTGGGCGCAAAGGCTCAATACAAAGTGTGCGCCGTCGACTACTCGTTCGCGGAATCGCCTCTCAGCGAGGTCGCTTCGGCTCAAACACGTCCGATGACCGACAACGAACTGCTCGACATGGTGCAAGAAGCCAACTTCCGCTACTACTGGGAAGGCTGTGAGCCCAACAGCGGTCTCGCTCGCGAAAACATCCCCGGACGCAGCGACATGATTGCTTGCGGCGCTTCCGGCTTCGGCATCCTCGCCACTATCGTCGGCGTCGACCGCGGATTTATCACGCGCGAACAAGGCGTCGAACGGTTCCTCCGAATCACCGATTTCCTCTCAAAAGCCGACCGATTCCACGGCGTTTTCGCGCACTTCATGGACGGAACGACAGGCAAAGTCGTGCCTTTCTTCGGCAACCGCGACAACGGCGGCGACTTGGTCGAAACTTCTTTCATCTTCGAAGCACTCCTTACCGCTCACCAATACTTCAACCGCGACACCAAAGAAGAAAAGCTCATCCGCAGCCGCATCAACAAACTCTGGCGCGAGGCTGAATGGAATTGGTATAAGAAAACCAAAGATTCAAAATATCTCTACTGGCACTGGTCGCCCGACCAAGCGTGGGTCATCAGCCACCCGCTCATCGGTTGGAACGAGACAATGATTACCTACATGATGTCGATTTTCTCGCCGACACACGCCATCGAGCCTGAGATGTACTACACCGGTTGGGCAAGCCAAGAACAGATGGCACAAGACTACCGCGGCTGGGGCAACTCGCCTCACGGCAGACTCTACAGCAACGGCGCTACGTTCTACGGCATCACGCTCGACGTCGGCGTTTCCAACGGCGGTCCACTCTTCTTCACCCACTACGCATTCCTCGGACTCGACCCCCATAAGGTGACTGACCGCTACACCAACTACTTCGACAACAACTGCAACATTGCGCGCATCAACCAACGCTACTGCATGGAAAACCAAGGCGAATACCAAGGCTACGGTCCCGACTGTTGGGGTCTAACCGCCAGCGACTACGCTTGGGGCTACGATGCTCGCGAACCTGTACCTGCACACGACAACGGCACTATCGCACCGACCGGTGCTCTCGCTTCGATGCCTTACGCGCCCGACGCTTCGCTCGCCGCTCTCAAAAACTACTACCGCAACCACGGCAAGTTCCTCTGGGGCGAATACGGCTTCCACGACGCGTTCAACTTGTCGCAAAACTGGGTATCGCCGATTTTCATGGGACTCAACCAAGGACCTATCACGGTGATGATTGAGAACTCGCGCACCGGGCTGCTTTGGGACCTCTTCATGAGCCACCCCGACGTAAAAGCCGGAATGGAACGCTTCAATAAAGCACGCTAGAGCGCATTCCTTCTGAAACGCAAAGAGGTGTACCAACCGGGTGCACCTCTCTTTTTATTTTGATTTTAGTCCTATATCCTACTCCCCGCCGCACGCAATTCTGCGCCTGTCGGCGATTATAAAAGCGTTCGGCTGCCACAATAAAAACCACCCCATAAAAAAGCATCGACGGAATTGTCAACACGACAACTCCGCCGACTATTTATGAAACAAAATGTTCTTTCTTACTTTTGTTCTGCTTGGAATTTAGCACGTTCGATATATTTATCGATGTTTACGCGATATGCAGCAACATATTTAGGATAGCTATCCTTGATTGTTTGATAGATAGCGCCTGCATCAGCATATTTCTTTTGTGCGTTGAGAACAGTAGCCTTCTTCATAAGGAAGATAGGAGCATAAAGTTCGTTGCCGTTTGAAATGCTTACAGCCTTATCGTAGGCAGCGATAGCTTCGTCAAGTTTGTCGAGGTTAACCAAGCAGTCGCCCTTAAGCGATTGAGCGGCAGCGCCGATGAGCTCTTCTTCAGCGTCGTATTCGCTAACGCTCTTGAGAGCCTCTTCGTATTTGCCTTCCTTGTAGAGCAAGATAGCAGCGTTGAGGTTTGCGCGATTTGCCACGCCGTTGCCGTATTCGTTAGCAACTGCGAGGTATTGCTGCAATGCAATCGAGTCGTTGCCCTTCATGAGCGACATGTCGGCTTGACCAATCATGTTTGTAGCGTTTTCAACATTGCTCTTGTGTCCGTAGAACCAAGCAAGACCGATGCCGAGTACTACGAGCAGACCTACTACATAAAGAATAATTCTCTTCTTGTTTTGCTCCACACGTTGCTCGATGCTTGACAATGATTCGTTCAATTCGTCGATTGACGTGCGTGCCGTTGCGGATTTCTTTTCTTTTGCCATTGTATTTATTTTTTTCGTTTTTTCATATTATCTCACGAAATGCAAAATTAATATATAAAAATCATTTATGAAAAAATTTAGGCAACTTTTGAGTTAAAGAGGTCAAAAATCTTTTATTTCTGCATTAGTTTGAACAAAATTTCACGTTTAAGAGCAGAAGAATTATAGTTCATTTCATACCGAATAATAGTTCTTAATCAGAACAAAGAAACGCCCTTGGCTGAGAGGATATATTTTTGTTTGGAACTTCTTGGCTTATTCGGTATTGTCATAGAAACAAATCCCATCTCTATGAGCGGATTTAAAATTTTTCTCCGAAATTCATACGTCTTTTCTATCTCTATGCTCTTTTGTAAATCGGTGATATTTGAGCTATTATTCCTTTTCAATGCTACAAGTATCTCAATTGTTGAAATAGCCAATAATTCCAACGCACTTTGCTCCTTTACTTTATTCCACACATTTACAGTCATTTGTAAAAGTAGTTGTAAAAGTAATGTTTTATCTTGCGTAAAATTCTCATTTACAACATTTTGAACTTTTACAAACCCGTTCCCAAAAATCTGTAAAAGTTTGTTCTCAACATCCTCGATTCTGCCGGTTACCAACTCGTCGTCTGTTTGCTCAAAACCTTCTCTGCAAGGAATTGTCAAAAGGAAATAAGTCCTATTGTCATCAGTTTCAATAGTTGCGGGAGCGGAACCATTTAGCTTCAGCGACTTTTGAATAGTAGGGATACCTGTTGCTCTGCCCTCCGTGAGTTCTAATTCCTTAAGGAAATCACCTAAACGACGATTCCTGTAACGGCGAGCTTTCAGACGGCGCGCCTCTTTTATAGATTCCAAACTAATAGAACAATCGGGTCCGGAATAGCTCAATATATCAACATGAGTAGGCTCTATCGTAATTTCAACAGGTTCTCGCTCTTGATAATTACGATGATACAAAGCATTAACTACGGCTTCTTCAAAAGCTTGATAAGGGTAATTTGTTATAGTGATAGACTTTTCGCTGTCCAACGGCTTAAGAATTTTCTTTTTTATGACATTAGTGCGGATATAGGATAATGTCTCAGAAATCATTTTTGGTACCGGGCCCATAATTGGCGGCACTTCAATCATTACATCAGGATTATTGATACTTCCCTCAGGGAATAACACTATATCAACTCTTGTAATAGGGAAAAACTTTTCAGGTTTTTCACAAAACATCATCGCTGCACAATTCTTGATTAGACGATTCTCTACCGAACCTGTCAACAAATCCATCTCATCAAGTTTTTCTACCAATACCCTTTTAGAAAAATCATCAATAAGTTTACTGCCAACAGTTTTTAAGTAATAATAGACTAAAACTGCTGAAATATCTGAAATTGATATCGACTCATTTCCTCGCTCATCAAATGGAATACGATTAGCCAGATTTCTTACTTAGTCAAGAATCTCCCCCTTCGCTTCTATTGTTGAAGATTTACTACGAACATAAAACTTAGGCAATGATTTGCTTGCCACGACACTTTCTAATACGGAATACGGACGATTTATTCCCGATGGAACCCAGATGACCAAAATTGACTTTCCATCTATCTCTTCAACAGAAACTTTTGACAAATATGTTGGTTGGATTTTTGCGTCGAATCCAACCATTTGTTTTTGTATTCTGTCAATTTCGCCTAATTCTAATCCTTTTACCGGGCGCTTAGCAATTCCATCTTCTTCTTCAACACCCACAAGAATGTAACCGCCACCATTATTCTCTAAATCCGTAGCAAACGCACATATTGAGTGATATATTTTATCAGGATTCCATGAAGCTTTAAGCTCAATGCGGTTTGATTCAACTTTCCGTTTGTTGAGCAAATCTTCTATGTTTATCGGCAATGCCATAGCAATTAATTCTAAGCTAAATATTATATACTATCGCAAAAATAAGAAAAATATTTTACTATAAAACATCGAAATTTAAAAATCTTTTATTTTATGACAATTGTGAACGGGTCGGCGTCGGCGATGACGGGAAATTTTGCGCGGAAACGGCGGAGGCTTTCGATATCGATGTCGACGGATTGCACCGTCTCGCAGTCGTCGTCGCATCGCGCCATGACGTTGCCGCGAGGGTCAATCGCTATGCTATGACCGCAATACGAGCACGCCGGATCGTTGCCTGTACGGTTTACGCCCACGACGTAGCATTGGTTTTCGATGGCACGCGCCGGAAGCAGCGCATCCCATGCAGAAATGCGCGCCACGGGCCAACTGGCAACGTAGATGATGGCGTCATAGTCGCCGCGGTTGCGCGACCACACGGGGAAACGCAGGTCGTAGCACACTTGCAGCAGGAAGCGCACGCCGCCGTAGTCGACGATGCAACGCTCGACGCCCGCTGAATAGCGCTCGTGCTCGCCGCTGTAGGTAAACAGATGGCGCTTGTCGTAATGGTCCACCGTGCCGTCGGGACGGACGAAATACATACGGTTGTACGATTTTCCGCCGTCGGCGACAGCCACACTTCCGACTATGGCGGCATTGTAGTGCGCGCTCAGACGCTTCATTGCAGTCAAAACGGTTCCGCCTTCCGGCTGCGCAATCCGCTCGGGCTGCATACAAAATCCGGTGGCGAACATCTCCGGCAGAACGTAGACGTCAGACGTCGGCGAGGCGGCAATCATCTGCTCCACGCGCGCAAGGCTTGCCTCAGCGTCTGCCCACGTCGGTGCACTCTGTATCATCGTTATTTTCATCGTTCAGGATAATTTTTGTGTAAACATACTGAAAAATTTGCGATTTTCGACGCCAAATTGATAAATTTGCCAAAGAAATTTGTAAACGCTATGATTTTTCTAAAATATATCGTGCTAATGGCGGCTGTTCTGGCGAGTACCACAGCATCGGCTCAACTGAGCGCAACAGCGCGCGGCATGGCGAAATTGGGGCTGCAAAACATTGCCGACGTCGACCCGTCGATTGCCATCGACTTGAAGTATACGCGAGCCGACAATTTCGTCGGCGTGGTGCTCTACACCGACCTCCGCGAGGCTTTTCTCCACCCCGACGCAATGGCGTGTCTGGTCAAGGCACAGCGGCTGCTGCGGAAAGAGCATCCCGGCTACTCGCTGATAGTCTACGATGCGGCGCGACCGATGTCGGTGCAACAGCAGATGTGGAACGTCGTCAAGGGTACAAAACGTCAGAATTACGTGTCGAATCCGGCGCGCGGAGGCGGCATGCACAACTACGGTTTGGCTGTCGACATCTCTATCATCGACGCCCGGGGCACGCCGCTCGACATGGGCACGCCGTTCGACCACCTCGGCCCGCTGTCGGGCATCACCAACGAGGCGGCTTTTGTGAAATCGGGCAAACTCACTGTGACACAGCGCAACAACCGGCTGCTGCTGCGTCGGGTGATGAAGTCGGCAGGCTTCAAGCCGCTTCCTTCGGAATGGTGGCACTTCAACTACTGCTCGCGCTCGTACGCAAAAGCGCACTACAAGCCGATTCCTTAGAAGATAGACCAGTTCAAAGATAATACAAAAGAGTGCGCAAAGATTTCACATCTCCACGCACCCGGTTTTTGCCTAATACTAACCTGCATTATTCATACTATTCCTACTGCAAAGACTAACTGCCAACACCTTAGCGCAATGCTCGCTCTTCCTCTTTAAAGGTAGGATTTACTACATTCTGCATCGTCATCGCTGTGCTCACGCTAATGCATTGCCGGTTAGCCCTTTCGTGACGGAATAGTATGAATAATGCAGGCTAAAAATTTTATCTAC
>JBJEDO010000026.1:0-6521 GCA_051872155.1 Candidatus Limisoma sp. | reverse complement strand
AGAGGTAAGAGGTAAGAGGTAAGAGGTAAGAGGTAAGAGGTAAGAGGTAAGAGGATGTAGTTATTCTCTTGCCTCTTTCTTTCTGTATCCGTTTCCTTTCACGAGAACCCAGACACCGTTATTGTCCTTACCTTTATGCATCAAATAACCATTCTTTTGCAAGTAAGACAAGTCGCGTTCGATGGTACGCTGGCTCACTGACAGAATCTCCGACATTTTGCGACCTGTAATTGTCGGAGACTTTTTGATAATACTTAGTATTTTCCCCTGACGTTCAGTGAGTTTAGTCACCGACACGTCTCCGACATTGTTTGTATCGGAGGCAGCAAATATTATTGTCTCGAATTGTGCAGGTGTTGATTTGAAGTTGATTTTCAGTCAAATGTATTCTACTCTTAACTCTTACCCATTACCTCTTACCTCTTTTTCTTGTAGAGTGTGATTGATGTCGACATCATGCGGTCTTCGATGTGTTGGCGTTCGGGGGCGATTTTGCCGTTTAGATACATTTCCATCATCAAGCTGCCGATAGGCACGCCGAAAGTTGCGCCGAAACCGGCATTTTCGACGTATACGCAAATCGCAATCTTGGGGTTGTTCATCGGCGCGAATCCCATAAATGCGGAGTGGTCGCGGCCGTGCGGGTTCTGTGCCGTACCGGTTTTGCCGCACACTTCGATGTCGCGGAGTTGTGCGCCGCGGCATGTACCGCCGGTGACTGCCATACGCATTCCTTCGACAACTTCTTCATAGTATTGTCGGTCGATTTTGGGCACGCGCTTTGTGGTAAATTCCTCGGGCATAACGGTGTCGTGAATTTGCTTGACAACGTGCGGAGTGTAGAAGTAGCCGCGATTGGCGATTGTTGCAGCGAGGTTGGCAATTTGCAGCGGTGTGGCGAGGATTTCGCCTTGACCGATTGCGTCGGAGATGATGGTGTTGGCGCTCCAGCCGTTTTCGCGGTATACTTTGTTGTAGAATTTGCTGTTGGGGATAAATCCGCGGCTTTCGCCGGGCAGGTCGACGCCGAGGCGGTAGCCGTAGCCTTGTTCCACCATGTAGTTTTTCCACACCTCGAACGCCTGTGCGGGTGAGCCGTATTTGCCGCGACGGTCAATCATATTCTTAAATCCCCAGCAGAAGTATGCGTTGCACGATGTGCGCAGCGCGGGCTTGAGGGTGATTGGCGATTCGTGGCCGTGGCATCCCACTTTGAGGCGTCCGCATATGTAGCCGCGGTAGCAGGGGTAGGCTGTCGACGGAGTGACGATGCCTTCTTGGCGGAAGATTAGTCCTTGCGTGGGCTTGAATGTTGAGCCGGGCGGATATGCTGCCATGATTGCGCGGTCGAAGAGCGGCTCGGCAGGGTCGTTCATCAGCTCGCGATAGGCTTTGCCGCGTTCGCGACCGACGAGCGATTTCGGGTTGTAGGTCGGGCTCGACACGAGTGCGAGGATTTCGCCTGTCGATGGCTCGATGGCTACGATTGCGCCGGTTTTGCCTTGCATAAGTTTTTCGCCGTATGCTTGGAGGTCGATGTCGATGCCGAGCGTGAGGTCTTTGCCGGAGATTGGGGCAATATCGCGTGCGCCGTTTTCGAAGCGTCCTTTGATGCGTCCGTTAGCGTCGCGAATGAGAATTTCTTGTCCTTTGAATCCGCGGAGGTATGGCTCGTAACTTTTCTCGATGCCGAGGTCGCCGGTGTAGTCGCCGGGGCGGTAGTAGTCGTCTTTTTTGATGTCGTTGTCGTTCACTTCGCGGATGTTGCCGAGCACGTTGGCAGCGTTCTCGTAGGCATATTGGCGGAGGATGCGCTTCTGGATGAAAAATCCGGGGAAGCGATAGAGTTTCTCTTGCAGACGGCCGTAGTCTTTTGCCGAGATGTGAGTGATGAGCACTTGTTGCGTATACGACGAGTAGCCGGGATTTTTGCGCGGATTGCGCATGTCGTCGAAACGTCGGCGGAGTTCTTCGATGTCGATTTGCAGGGTGTTGCAGAAGTCGATAGAGTCGAAGTCGGGCTTGATTTCGCGCGGAATGACCATCACGTCGTAGGCGGGCTGGTTGAACACGACGAGGCGTCCTTTGCGGTCGAAGATTTGTCCGCGCGAGGGGTAGATTGTCTTGCGAAGGAATGCGTTTGAGTCGGCATTCTCTTTGTATTTCGAGTCGAACACTTGGAGCTCGAAAAGGCGTATCAAGTAGATGACTACCAACAGAATCAGCAGTCCGGCGATGACGTATTTCCTTTTCTCAAGACTATAATCCTTTTTCATTCTTTGTGTTGACTATGCTGTCGATGCCGAGCATCAAAACAAACGAAAGAGCCGTAGAGCAAATCACGCGCAGCAGTGCATGCAGTATGTTGGCTGCCGAGAAGAGTTCGATGGTCACGATAAGCGCGCAGAAGCAGAAAGTCATGCTGACCAAGTATTTCATAAACACGGCGGTGCCGAGGCTGCGAATCGAAGGAACCGGGTCGGTAATTTCGTCGCGGCGAGGCACGTAGAGGCGAAGCACTACGTTGCGAAGTGCGGCGGTGATTGTGCAAGCCAGGGCGTTCATTCCGTAGGTGTCGGAGAAGATGTCGATGAGCAGTCCGACGGCGAACGAAATGACCATCAGCCAATTGACGTGCAGGTTGATGGGCAGTCGGAAGAGCACGTAGACGAATATGAAAGGCGTGGCAACGTGGAATAGGCTGATGTTGTTGCACACGAGCACTTGCACGAGGAGCAAGATGACGAACAGAACGATGAATTGTATGATTTGTTTAGCCATTATTCTTCTGTTTCGATGGTTCGTAACTCGGCTGCAATAGTGCTCTTGATGGCTCTCACCGTGCTCAAGCGGGTGAAGTCGGTCGACAGTTTGATGCGCAGGCTGTGGAAGTTGTCGTCTTTAGCCTTCAGCCCCGATTCGATGGTGCCCACGATGAGACCTTCGGGAAATACCGACGAGAATCCGCTGGTGATGATGGTGTCGCCTTTGTGATATTTGACGTGCTTGGGCATCTCTTCGAGCACGCAGTAGTATGGGTTGCCGCCGTCCCAATAGAGGCTGCCGAAGTAGTCGGAATTTTTCACCTTGCACGAAAGCCGCATGTTCGGGTTGAGCAGCGAGATGATACGCGCCGCGTGGTCGCTGGTGCTGCTGACGATGCCGACAACGCCGTTTTGGTCGACGACGCCCATCTCCGGCTCGATTCCGTCGAGGCGTCCTTTGTCGATTGTGATGTAGTTCATCGGCTTCGATACGCTGTTGTTGATAACCGTAGCGAAGTGATATTCAAACTGTTGCGCTACCGAGTCGGGCAGGTTGACCGAGTCGGCGCTCATAGCGATGCGATAGTCGTTGATGCGGTGCTTGAGGTTAATAACTTCCATCTCGAGCAACGCGTTACGCTGCTGCAGGTCGGCGTTAATCGACTGCAGGTTGAAATACGACGTGACGCTACTGGTGAGTTTATAGACCGACGACGACACTCGGCTTGCCGATGTGAGGTAAACCGATTGTTGGTACGGGTTGTTTTGAAAGAGCATGATGCAACTGAGCATCACGAGAAGTGCAAAAACGAACCACGCCGAATGCCGTACGATGAAGTCTATTAGGTTGCGCACTGTATTTTTTAGGTAAGAGTGAAGAGGTAAGGGGTAAGAGTTGATGAGTTGATGAGTTGATGAGTTAACGAGTTGATGAGTTTCTCTAACCTCTAACCTCTAACCACTAACCTCTAACGACTCTCACCTCTTACCTCTTACCTCTATGCTATTATCGAATAAGGAATGAGAAGCGCTTGATGTTTTTAAGCGCGATACCTGTACCTTTAGCCACAGCGTGCAACGGGTCTTCGGCGATGTTGAAGTTTATGCCGATTTTGTCGGACAAACGCTTGTCGAGACCGCGAAGCAATGCACCGCCACCCGAGAGGTAGATGCCATTTTTGATGATGTCGGCATAGAGTTCCGGCGGTGTATTTTCGAGTGCGTTGAGCACGGCTGCTTCGATTTTCGAAATCGACTTTTCGATGGCGTGCGAAATCTCTTGGTAGGAGACGGCAACTTCCATCGGAAGGGCAGTCATCACGTTAGGACCGTGCACGATATAGTCTTCGGGCGGATTTTCGAGTTCGGTAAGCGCCGAGCCGACGTTGATTTTGATGCTTTCCGCCATGCGTTCACCTACCTTGATGTTGTGAGCGCGGCGCATGTGCTCTTGGATGTCGTCGGTGAGCACGTCGCCGGCAATGCGGATGCTCTTGTTGGTCACGATACCGCCGAGCGAAATCACGGCGATTTCGGTTGTGCCGCCACCTATGTCGACAATCATGTTGCCTTGAGGCGCTTCAACGTCGAGGCCGATACCCAAGGCGGCTGCCATAGGTTCGTAAATCATGTAGACGTCGCGTCCGCCGGCGTGTTCCGACGAGTCGCGCACGGCACGGATTTCCACTTCAGTACTTCCCGAAGGGATGCAGACGACGATGCGCAACGACGGCGAGAACCAGCGATTTTTCGAACTTACCATCTTGATAAATCCGCGAATCATCAGTTCGGCAGCGTTGAAGTCGGCAATCACACCGTCGCGAAGCGGGCGGATAACCTTGATATTGGCGTTTTCCTTGCCTTGCATCAGCTTTGCATCTTCGCCGACGGCAACCAAGTGGCCGCGAGTGTCGACGGCTACGTACGACGGTTGGTCGACAACGATTTTGTCGTTGTTTATTATAATTGTGTTGGCTGTACCTAAGTCAACGGCAATTTCTTGTGTTAAAGAAAAGAGTCCCATTTGTTTGTCTTAATTATTTTAATGCTTGAAGTGACGGATGCCGGTCATTACCATGGCGATTCCGTTTTTGTTGCAGTATTCAATAGTGTCGTTGTCGCGAATCGAGCCACCGGGTTGAATGACGGCGGCAATACCTGCTTCGTGCGCAATTTCGACGCAGTCGGCAAAGGGGAAGAATGCGTCGGAAGCCATAACGGCGCCGTTGAGGTCAAAGCCGAACGAGCGGGCTTTGGCGATGGCTTGGCGCAGGGCGTCGACGCGTGAGGTTTGCCCGATGCCGCTGGCATAGAGCTGACGATTGTGTGCCAATACGATGGCGTTGCTCTTGCTGTGCTTGACAATCTTGTTGGCAAACAGCAAGTCGTCGGCTTGCTCGGCGGTAATAGCAGTTGTGGTGACTTGGCGAAGGTCGTCGACGGTTTCGCGGCGCAAGTCTTTGTCTTGGCGGAGCACGCCGCACAGAGCCGTACGGATTTGCGTCGTCGGCATTTCGGCAGGCTTGCGCACCAAGATGATGCGGTTTTTCTTCTGCTTGAGCACGTCTAACGCTTCGTCGGTGTAGGAGGGCGCAATAATCACTTCGAAGAAAATCTTGTTGATTTCTTCGGCAGTTTCGCAGTCAATCTCACCGTTGGCAATCAGCACGCCGCCGAAAGCCGATACGGGGTCGCCGGCAAGAGCGTCGCGCCACGCTTCAGCGATGGTCTCGCGCGTAGCCACACCGCAAGCGTTGTTGTGCTTGAGGACGGCAAACGTAGGTTCGTCGAAGTCGTTAATCAAGTTGACGGCAGCGTCGATGTCGAGCAAGTTGTTGTAAGAAATTTCCTTGCCGTGAAGTTGGTCGAACATCTTGCCGAAGTCGCCGAAGAACACGGCATTTTGGTGCGGATTTTCGCCGTAGCGCAAGTGCATTTTTCCGTCGACTGCGTGGCGCAGAGCCGAGTTGTTGTCGCCGTCGAAATAGTTGAAAATAGCACTGTCGTAGCTGCTCGACACGGCAAACGCGTCGCGGGCAAAAGCTCGGCGTTCAGCCAACGAAGTCTCGGCACAACCGTGCGCCTTCATCACCTCGCAAAGCGGAGCATATTGCTTCTTGGAGGCAACAATCACCACGTCGTTAAAGTTTTTAGCGGCAGCGCGGATAAGCGAAATGCCGCCTATGTCGATTTTTTCTATAATGTCGGCTTCGGAAGCACCTGAAGCCACAGTGTCTTCAAAAGGATAAAGGTCAACAACTACAAGGTCGATTTCCGGAATCTCGTATTGCGCGGTCTGTTGGCGGTCGCCTTCGTTGTCTCGGCGATTCAGAATGCCGCCGAACACCTTCGGGTGAAGCGTCTTCACGCGACCACCCAAAATCGAGGGATAGCCCGTGAGGTCTTCGACAGCCTCGCATTGATAGCCCAGGCTTTCGATGAACGACTTAGTGCCGCCCGTCGACAAGAATTTTACACCGGAATCGTTTAGCAGAGCAAGCATTTCGTCTAATCCGTCTTTGTGGAAGACCGAAATCAGAGCCGTCTTGATTCGTTTGTTGTCAGCCATTTTCAATCTTAAGTTTTTATATTACTAATCGTTATTCCTTAAATTGACTGCAAAGTTACTGAAAAAGAATTGAAAAAACATTTTTATCTATCAGTATTTTCAAAAAAATATTAGAAGAAGAGAGGAAGAGAGTATGAGTTGAAGAGTTGATGGGATGTTGATTGCTTTTCGCGAACGTAATTTATCAC
>JBJEDO010000025.1:0-28727 GCA_051872155.1 Candidatus Limisoma sp. | reverse complement strand
ACTACTGCAAGGACTAACTGCCAGCACCTTAGCGCAATGCTCGCTCTTCCTCTTTGAATGTAGGATTTACTACATTCTGCATCGTCATCGCTGCGCTCACGCTAATGCATTGCCGGTTAGCCCTTTCGTAACGGAACAGTGTGAATAATGCAGGCTAATAAAAGCGCGTCCGCCTCGGGCGCGCTTTTCGTATAATAGAACGAACATTTACGGCAAATCGAGGAAGCAATTACATGAACTAAAACGATTTCTTTATTATAATGATGTAAATTCTCATAGATTTTTCGTATCTTTGCATAATATAAATAAAGACTGCTATGATAGAGGACGTAAATAGGGTATTACTTCCGGAGCCTACGTTGAGGAGGTTGCCGTGGTATTTGGCGTATGTCAATATGCTCCATGGGCAGAACATAGAGTATGTTTCGTCGACTCAAATTGCGAAAGAAATCAACGTTGACGCTTCGCAGATTGCCAAAGACCTGTCGTTTCTCAATATCAAAGGAAAGACGCGAATCGGCTACCAAGTAGAGCATTTGGCGACGGAATTGTCCAACTTTTTGGGTTTCCACGAAGTGCACAAAGCATTTATGATAGGCGTCGGCAGTCTGGGTGCGGCGCTGATTCAAGACTCGGGTTTGATGCAGTACGGTCTGCGTATTGTTGCCGGATTCGACGTCGACAAGCGCCTTATCGGCACGGAAATTTGCGGTGTGCCCATCTACGACGTTGCACAACTGGATATGCGTCAGAAGGAATATGGCGCAGACATCGGTGTGCTGGCAGTACCGGTCGAGCACGCTCAAGCCTCTGCCGACAAGTTGCAACGCAGCGGTGTGAAAGCCATCTGGAATTTCACGCCATTCCGAATCAAGGTTGCCGACGATGTGGTGATTCAAAACACTTCAATCTACGCTCACCTTGCTGTGATGTATAATAGAATAAACTGTAAAAAGTGAAAATAATCATCGTAAGCGGTTCTAACGACAGTCCGACAATCAACATCCTCGCCGACTCGGCTTTGCAAAAGACCGGCAAACCGTTCTTCGTGCCCGACTTTGCCGACCGATTCGTCGGCAGCACACGCGTGTGCGCCCACATCTCGCGCTTGGGCAAAAACATCGCCAAGCGTTTCAGCGAGCGCTACTACGAGCAAATCGGACTATGTTTTGCCATCCAAGCCGAAGCCGACAACCTGCCCGAGGCGGTGCGCACAGGCTTCGACGGCGCCTTGGTCGTGGGAACGACTGTCGACAAGAGCACGTTTGCCGGCGCTGTCAGACTCGCGCAACGCTCACTCGCAACGGCTGCAGAGGTGACCGTCGACGACGTTTGCACTCGTCTCGACTCCGCTATCGAACTGGTTAGCAAGTATTTCACCATCAAAATCGGCGACTTAATCGTAGTCGACTGCGGCTTCGACAACGTCGCACTCTCTATCGACGACAAGATTGAATGCGACATCGCCGATAGTTGTTCCATCTCATTCAGAATCAAATAATTCTCTATGAAGAAATTTATATATTTAGCCATACTACTGTTGACCGCATCGTTCAGCAGCTACTCACAAAATGTACAATTTGCGAGCCGTTCGGTGCTCGCCACCGGCAATTGGGCAAAAATCAACGTCGACCGTTCCGGCGTCTACGAAATCAGCTACGACGAATTGCGCTCGTGGGGCTTCGCCACGCCCGAAAATGTCAAAGTGTACGGTCGCGGCGGCAATGCCGCCAAGGAGAACTACCTGTTGCCGCACATGGACGACCTTGAGCAAACGCCGATAATGCATCGCGCCAACAAAATCTACTTCTACGCCAAAGGCGTTGAGCGCGACTCGATAAAGATAGATACCACGGGCGACGTAACCCTCTATCCGTCGCAAAACTGCTACAGCAAGCACGGTTGTATGTTCTTGACCGACAGCGAAGTACAGCCGGCAAAACTCGTTACCAACTCAACACACGTCGACGCCGACGATATGACATGGACAGACGTCGGATTCGACATATGGACTAAAGAAGACGACATCTACAACCCCGGAAAAACGGGTAAAACCTTCTTGGGCGAAAACATTTCGCAGACCGGCACCGTAAGCTACACCGCCGAACTTCCCACATTTTTGCCATCGGGCAACGTCTATCTGAGTTCGTCGCTGGCTTTGATGGGAACAAAAACGATGAATGTCAACTACAACATCAACGGCACGGACCTCAGCGCAATCACCGGCAGCTCGCTGTCGGGCAACAGCGAAGTGTCGTACCTCGAATACGGCGTGCTCATTTCGAACTATATGGGCAGCGCCGATGCTCTTAACGCCGCCGACACCAAGCAGATGAACATCACGATGACAACGACGACCACCGGCGCAATCACTCGCGCGTGGGTCGACTACATCGCTTTGTGCTATCCGTCGACGCTCGCTCTGCCCGACGGTATGGCTCAAATTCGCCATTTTGCCACTCTGACGAATGGCGCGGGCTTGCAATTCAGCGGCAAAAACGCCTCAACCTTCATTTGGCTCGTCGACGATGCCGATGCAGCTTCCGACGTGCCCTACGACGTTAAAAACTGCCAAACAGTCGACCTCGGCGACGGAACAGTCGGCTTCCACAGCGGATTGAGTAAGAACTGGGGCGAATTCATTATGTTCAACACCGAGCGCGAGCAACTCCGACCCGAATACGTCGGTCCGGTAGCCAACCAGAACCTCCACGCTGCCGCCACTCCCGACATGCTAATCATCACTAACTCGATACTCTACAACCAAGCCGAACGTCTTGCCGAATTCCACCGCACGACCGACGGCATGGATGTATTGGTGGTCGACCAACAACAAGTGTTCAACGAATTCTCGTCGGGCGTACGCGATGCGATGGCATATCGCATGATTTGCAAAATGTTCTACGACCGCGACCCGGAGAAATTCCAATATATGCTTCTGTTCGGCAACGGCACCTACGACAACCGTATGATTTACACCAACGAAGCCTCCGAACAACTCGTCACCTACCAAAGTGACGCAAGCAACAGCCAGACGCGTTCGTACTGCAGCGACGACTTCTTCGCATTCCTCGACAACTCGAGCGCATCAATCCTCACCCGTCGCCTATGCATAGCAGTCGGTCGCATCCCCCTTGCCGCCGAAGACGAGGCATCGGCTTACGTCGATAAAATCATCAACTATCGCAACGAGCTCAACGCCGAGCAACCGTCGTGGAAAAACAGCATAATGTTTATCGGCGAAAACGGCGACGACGACATCCACGTCGAGCAGTGCGAAACCTTCCAAGAAAACTTCCTCAGCTCAGGCTACTACGATATGAGTTTCGACAAACTCTATCTTGCCGTCTACGACGAACAGGTCGTTCGCGACAAATTTGTCGAATATCTCAATCGCGGTGAACGTTTCGGCGTCTACATCGGTCACGGAACTCCGATTTCGCTCACCAAGACTCAAATTATCACCAACCTCGACAAAGCAATCGAAACAAAATATCAACACCTGCCGATAATCTACTTCTCGACATGCGATATTGCACGTTTCGACAACGGCTGTTCCAACATCGTCAGCCAAATGCTCACCAACACCCAAGGCGGATTGGTTGCTTGCGTAGCCTCCACGCGCGTTGTCTACACCAACCTCAACGGACGTAGCAGCGACAGTTTTGCACGCAGTCTTGCCAAACATCCTGACTACTACGGCGGACGCAAGACGCTCGGCAAGGTGTTTATCGACGCCAAACGCTATGCCGGCGAGCAGACCGTTAACCATATGAAGTATCACATCATCGGCGACCCGGCGCTTCCGCTCGAACTCCCGCTCAACCGCGTTACGCTCACCAAAGTCAACGACGTCAGCCTCTCCAACGCAAATACGACCGTTTCCGCACCAATCGGCTCTACGGTTGTCATTAAGGGAGAAATTCGTAACAGTGAGGGCGAACCAATGACCAACTTCGACGGATTCGGCATCGTGCAACTCTACGACGCTCGCAAATACTACATGACAGCGAAAAAGGCTATTGCCAACAACACTCGCCCGGATACCGACCTCTACACTCGCGGCGCACTACTGACGGAAACTAAAGTTGACGTCAACGCCGGTCAATTCACTTGCAACATTACCATTCCGGAATTTGCCGAAGCAGGCAACGACTCGATTATGCCGGTACGCATTATCGCCGTCGACCGCGACGACCGAATTTTCTCCGGCGTGTGCCGACAGATTGTGATGAATCGCACCGACGCAGCCGCAGTCGAGCCCGACACCGAAGCTCCCGAAATCACGGCATTATACATCAACAATAAAGACACATTTGTCGACGGAATGGAAGTAGAGCCCGACATCGTGCTCTGCGCCGAAATCAGCGACAACGGCGGCATCAACGGCTCGTCGGAAAGCTTTGTTTCGTCGATGACCGTACAACTCGACGGCGGCAAAACCACGCGTCCCGTTGTCGGCTATTCGCCGCAAGACGACAACAGCGGTTTGATTCAGATGCCTTTCTACGACCTGTCGGAAGGTCGTCACGTGGCAGAACTGATAGTGCCCGACCTCAGCGGTAACGTCAGCCGGAGAACAATCTCGTTTACCGTCAACGCGACTTTAGCCGAACGCCAAATCACCCTCGACCGCTCGGCATCGTTCGACGAAGTGACCATCGACATCGACAATGCCGACGGCGCACAAACGACGCTCGTTGTCAAGAACTCGCTCAACGACGAAATGCTGCGTAGCGACGTCGTCTTCCCCTACCGCTGGGACCTCCGCGACGGCGAAGGCAATAAGCTCCCCGCCGGCGACTACGACATCTATGCCATCGTCGACGGCAGAGGCTCTAAGATTCAGAAATTCGTTATACTTAAATAATATAACAACGTCACAACTATGAGATTGCGCTTTGCATTAGTCCTCTTGGCTACATTCATTGTGGCTACTGCAGCAGAAGTACGATTCAAGCAAAACTCTCTGCTCGCCTCGGGCAAATGGGTCAAACTCAAAGCTACGGAATCGGGCATCTACGAAATCTCGTACGCCGAGCTGAGCAAATACGGCTTTTCCAATCCGAAGAGCGTACGCGTTTATGCCAACGGCGGAAATATGATTGACGAAAACTACTTCCGCGACCACATCGACGACCTCGAGCAAACGCCCGTAATGCATAAAAACAGCAAAATCTACTTCTACACAAAAGGTATGATGCGCGATTCGCTCGTCGTCAACGAAGGCGACATGTCGCGCATTTTCTACCCCATCCCGAACTCCTACTCCACCCACGGCGCAATCTTTCTGACCGATAGCGACGCCGAAGAGCCGCTGCTCGTTGCCGACCTGCCGTCGGACGAAGGCGCTGTCGACGAATGGTGCTCAACAGGTATTGCCGTGTGGTACGACAAGAAAAGCCTGTACAACCCCGGACTTACCGGACGAAAATTTCTTGGTGATAACATTCTGAGCAACAAGTCGATAACCTACAATATTCCCCTACCCGAGTTGGCTCACGGCGGCAAAATCGACGTTAACGACAATCTCGCGCTGATGGGCGATGCTCTGATGGAGCAAACGTTCGTGCTCAACGGCAGAAATATGGGTATGTACTCGGGCAACGCCCTGGGCAGCAACTACGGGCAGTCGTACGTAGAATACGGCAATCTCAACTCCCGCGCTTGGCTCTTCTCCGACAACGCTTTCACCGACAACGGCACCGTCGACCTCACAATTTCGCTGAAATGCGACGGCACAATCAGCCGCGCGTGGGTCGACTACGTTGCTCTTACCTACCCCAGCAACCTCACGCTCCCCGACAATACGCCGCAAATGCGTCACTTTGCTTACGCTAACGCCGCGACCGGGCTTCGCTTTACCAACGTAGCCGCCGACAACCGCCACGTATGGATCGTCAACGAATACTGCGCCGACGGCACTCGACCATTTGCTACGCGCAACCTATCGTTTGTTGACGTCGACGGCGATAGCGGATTCTTCTTCAACAAGACGAACAAATGGGAGGAATTCATCGTCTTCGATACCGACATGGAGCAACTCAAGCCCGAATACATCGGTCCGGTTGACAACCAAAATCTCCACGCATGCACGACTCCCGACATGGTCATAATCACCAATGCCGACCTGCACCAACAAGCGGAACGATTGGCTGACTTCCACCGTCAGAATCACGGCATGGACGTACTCGTCGTTGACCAAAACGACATCTTCAACGAGTTTTCGGGCGGCATTCGCGACGTGATGGGCTACCGACTCTTCTGCAAAATGCTCTACGACCGCGGTCCCGAAAAACTTAAATATCTGCTGCTCTTCGGTGGCGGAACCTACGACAACCGCATGCTTTTCAGCGGTTCAAACGTCGACCGATTGCTAACATTCCAATCGGAAATCAGCAACAGCCAGAAAACATCATACTGCACCGACGACTTCTTCGGATATCTCGACGACAACACCAACAACTACATGTTGCGCCAACTCAACATCGCCGTCGGGCGAATCCCCGTCGAAACCGGTGCCGAAGCAAAAGCATACGTCGACAAACTCATCAAATATATGTCGGCGCAACCCGATGCCGATTCCGACCTGCTCAACAACTTTATGGTAATCGGCGAAGACGGCGACTCGTCATACCACGTCGAGCAATGCGAATCGTTCATCAGATATCTCAACGCATCGGGTCGCTACGCAGTAAATACCAACAAACTCTACCGCGAAATCTACGATGCCGACGCGATGAATCCTCGCTTTGTGCAATACCTCAAGCAAGGGCAAAACTTCGGGCTTTTCGTAGGTCACGGCACATGGCACTCGCTCACCCACGAGCAGAAAATCTGCGACATCGGCTCCGAACAAGAAACCTACTACGAGCACCCGCCGGTGTTCTACTTCTCGTCGTGCGACGTGGGTCGCTACGACAACGGCGGCGCAAATATGGCGACAAATATGATGCTCAACCAACACGGCGGCATCATTGCAGCCATCGCATCGTCGCGCGTTGCCATGATTGCCATCAACGGTATGGACTCCAACAGTTTTGCCAAGAGCCTCGCTAAAGGTCCTCAATACTATGGCGGCAGAATGACCGTTGGCGCCGTGCTGCGCGATGCAAAAAACAACTCCGGCGACTACTCCGACAACCGTCTGCGCTACCACCTGCTCGGCGACCCCGCAATGCCTATCGTTCTCCCCGAGAACCGCATGGAGATTACAAAAATCAACCAATCGCTGCTCGACAACTTCGACAACATCTACATAGCCGCCGAAGAACGCTTTACCATCAACGGTTGCGTACGCACCATCGACGGGCTAATCGACACCGACTTCAACGGCACCGCCACGCTGAAACTCTACGATGCCGACAAATACATCATGCAGTCGTACGAATCAATCGTAGGCGAATCGGGCAACACCACTCGTCTACCCATCGACGTCTACGACCGCGGTCCGAAACTCGTAGAAATCTCCGCAAAAGTCGTCGACGGCACGTTCTCGACAACGATGGCGGTTCCGGCATTCGTCACCGCCGGCAATCTCGAACATCTGCCCATCACGATGACAGCCGTTTCCGACCAAGGCACTGTCGTGTCGGGCACGACTCGCAAACTCACCATCGACCGCGGCGCTCGCGTGGAATTTGAAGACAACGTACCGCCGACAATCACCGAACTCTATATCGACGACAAAGACACGTTCGTCGACGGCGGGCAAGTGCCCTCGTCGTTCGTCCTCCACGCCGAAGTGAGCGACAACCGTTGCCTTAACGTCGCCGACGAAGCGTTTGTAACTTCGCTCTCGGTGCAATTCGACGGCGGCAAAACATCCGCTCAAATCGAAAACTTCACACCCACAAGCGAAGCCGCCGGAACCGCCGACTTGCGCGTCTACAACATGGCTGCCGGATACCATACTGCAGAACTCACCGCAACCGATATGTCGGGCAACGTCGCTCGCCGAATGATTTCGTTCTACGTCTACGACACCGACAAATACATTCTCGACGTCGACAGCAATGTTGCCGCACCCGACGACTCTATAACTTTCGACGTAACCGGTTTCGGCGGCTACACGTCGGCACGACTCTGCATCGTCGACAAAGCCGGAAATGTAGTACTGCAACGCAACGTCAGCGCATTCCCCTACGTTTGGGACCTCACGCTCGACGACGGCAACAAAATCCCTGCCGGCGACTATTCCGCTTATGCCGTCGTCGACTCAACGGGCACAAAATACAAAAAAATAGTAGTGCTTAAGCAATAAAATCGCATTTTTTGAGTTATTCATATTGTAAGTATTGAATAAACGGAAAATGAAGATACAAAAGATTATAGTTTTTACGCTGTTACTCATCCTGTCGGCAGGACTGACAACAGCGACAGCCGAAGACCTCAAGAACGAATTTAACCCGGTTCAAACCGGCGTCACCTCGTTGGGAATCGCTCCCGACGCTCGCGGTGCCGCTATGGGCGACCTCGGTGTGGCTACCGAGCCCGACGCCTACAGCCAATATTGGAACCCGTCGAAATACGCTTTCGCCTACAGCACCGCCGCTGTCAGCCTTTCCTACACTCCGTGGCTTCGCAAACTCGTCAACGACATCTACCTCGCCAACTTATCAGGCTACTGGAAAATCGGCGGTAACGACAACCAAGCCATCAGTGCTTCATTGCGCTACTTCTCGCTCGGCGAAGTGAACCTCACCGACGACTCCGGCGAAACTACCAATTCCGTAAATCCTTACGAAATGGCTTTCGACCTCGGATACTCGCGAAAACTCTCAGAAAACTTCTCAATGGGCGTCGCCCTGCGATATATCTACTCCGACTTGGCATTCAACGATGCATATTCGGCGGAACAACAATCAGGAGCGTCAGCCTTCGCCGCCGACATCTCCGGATTTTTGACCACCTACCCTATCATCGGTCGTAGCGAATGTCAATGGTCGTGGGGTTTCAACATCTCCAACATCGGTTCGAAAGTGTCGTACAACGACGGTAACGACCCGGCATTCCTTCCCACAAATCTCCGTCTGGGAACGACATTCACCTTCCCAATCGCCGAGGCTAACACCATTGCACTTTCGGTCGACGCCAACAAACTTCTCGTGCCTACTCGTCCGCGCCAAGCCGACTATAAGACCGAAGAAGGTGCCGACGACCAAGAAGCCTACGAAAACGCCCTCGAAGATTGGCGTAACACGTCGTCAATCTCCGGCATCTTCAAATCGTTCAGCGATGCTCCCGGCGGATTCAAAGAAGAAATGCGCGAAATCACCGTTTCGGTCGGTGCGGAATATAACTACAATCAGCAATTCTTTCTCCGCACAGGTTATTTCTACGAAAACGAGATGAAAGGTAACCGCAAATACTTCTCGTTCGGCGCAGGTTTCTCGCTCAACGTAGTGCAACTCGACGCATCCTACATGCTCGCCACAGCGCAAAGCAGCCCTCTCGACCAAACACTCCGCTTTTCGTTGACATTCGACATGGACGGACTTAAAAGCCTGATGGGAAAACGCAGATAAATGGCATCACCGACAAACATACGCGTAGGCATGGGCTTCGACGTGCATCGACTCGTTGAAGGTAGACAGTTGTGGCTCGGCGGCGTGAAAATCGACCACAGCCTCGGGCTGCTCGGTCACAGCGATGCCGACGTGGTCATCCATGCTCTCTGCGACGCTCTGCTCGGCGCGGCAAACCTCCGCGACATCGGCTTTCACTTCCCCGACAGCGACCCGCGCTACAAAGGCATCGACAGCAAAATCTTGCTTCGCAACGTCGTCAAGCTCGTCAACAATGCCGGATACGCTTTCGGCAACGCCGACATAACCATCTGTGCCGAACGTCCGAAAATCAATCCACACATACCCGCTATGGCTGCCACCCTCGCCGAATGCCTCGGCGCCGACCCTGCCGACGTGTCGATTAAAGCGACAACAACCGAACGGCTCGGCTACACCGGCCGCGAAGAAGGCATTTCAGCCTATGCAACGGTACTCATTGCACGAATTTAATTTTTAACCTGCATTATTATGCAGGTTAATCTATTTACCCATGTAGATTGCGGCTTGCTTGACGCGTTTGAACAGGTCGGTAGCAAACACGAAGTCGTTGAGTTGCTCGTTGTCGGAGTGGAAAATCTGGTCTTTGTCGCCCTCCCAAGCCTTGTATCCTTTGTTGATAAACACGATATTTTCGCCGATGCCGAGCACGGAGTTCATATCGTGAGTGTTGATTACGGTCGTAATGTTGTATTCGTGGGTAATGTCCCAAAGAAGTTCGTCGATAAGGATTGACGTACGCGGGTCGAGACCGGAGTTGGGCTCGTCGCAGAACAGGTAGCGCGGATTCAACGCAATGGCGCGAGCAATAGCCACACGTTTCTGCATACCGCCACTTATTTCCGCCGGATATTTATCGTCGGCGCCTTTCAGATTGACGCGCTCGAGGCAGAACTGGGCACGGTCGCGCATCTCGGCGGTTGTCATCTTAGAGAACATCTTCAGCGGGAACATTACGTTGCCGAGCACTGTTTCGTTGTCGAACAGAGCCGACCCTTGGAAAAGCATACCGAGCTCTGTCCGCAAATCTTTTTTCTGTTGGGGAGTCATCTTCAGGAAGTCGCGCCCGTCGTAGAGCACTTCTCCCTCTTCCGGCGTAACGAGTCCGATGATGCTCTTGACCAACACTGTCTTACCCGAGCCGCTTTGACCGATGACGAGATTCGTTTTGCCCTTATGAAATTCAGCATTTATATTGTGAAGAATCGTTTTGCCGTCGAACGATTTCGTAACATTTTTAACTTCAATCATAACTATTGCAATAAGAGTCGGGTTAACAAAACGTCGAGAAGAAGAATGAGCACGCTGCTTGCCACAACGCTGTTCGTGCTGGCTTTACCAACTTCGAGTGCACCGCCTTTGACGTAGTAGCCGTAGAACGAAGCAACACTGGTGATTACCACGGAGAAAAACAGCGACTTAATGATGGCATACCACACATACCATTCCACGAAGTACGACTGAATACCGTAGATGTAGGTGTTGACCGGAAGAAGCCCCATTAGAGCAACGATATAGCCGCCGAAAAGTCCTGCGCACATACTGAAGATGGTCAGTACGGGAATGAATGTCAGCAAGGCTGCTATCTTGGGGAGTACCAGGAAGTTGCACGAGTTGATACCCATAATCTCGAGGGCATCTATTTGCTCGGTGACGCGCATTGTGCCTATCTCCGAAGCAATGTTCGACCCCACCTTGCCGGCAAGAATCAAACAAAGTATCGACGACGAAAACTCGAGCAAAAGGATGTCGCGCGTGGCGAGTCCGACAGTATAGGCAGGCAGCAACGGGTTCGCAAAATTGATTTGCATCTGGATGGCACACACGGCGCCTATGAAGATGGATATAACGATAACCAACGGAATTGAGTCGATGCCCAATTTCGATATCTCCTGGACATAGCGTTTAAATGATTCTCTAAACCGATCGGGCTTCGTGAACACTTTGCACATGAATAGCGCATAGCGTCCGAATGTTTCCAAACTTGATGTAATAAACATAATTCTTTCTTTTGCATTGCAAATTTACGAAAATAATATAGATTCCGCCAAATCATGCCCGACAAAGTGCACGCATTGCCCGTTTAGAAAAATATTTTGAACCTTTAGGGCATATTTGTTTAAATTATTAAACAGCGACCCTTCTTCTTCAAAATCCATATAATCACCGAAAGATTCTGTTAACAAACCATAAATTCGCATCATAATACACATATTTAATTGGCAATGAGTAAAAAAAACTTAACTTTGTAACAGTATTGTTACAAACCTAATAGTAACTGATGACCGACATTCTAAGCCAATACGACCCGATTAGTCTGGATGAGATGAGTGGCATCAAATTGATGAACCGAACAGACACGAAATTTGTGACCAACCGACGGCGGCTTGAGCAGCTGCTCGAAATGGCACAAACGAACTATCGTGTGCAAGAAATCGACGGGCGACGAATGGCGGCATACTACACGGTGTATTTCGACACGGATGACCGCGATATGTTTATGACGCACCACAACGGCGTACTCAATCGTCAGAAATTGCGCATCCGCTCTTACGTCGACTCCGGACTGAGTTTTTTGGAAGTAAAGACGAAAAACAATCATCGCCGCACGCGCAAGCGTCGCATCACAATCGACGATTTCGACCCTACCCGACCTCGCTACGACATTTCGTTCGACCCCGGAAGCCCCGACGACTTGCTCTTCGGCGACTTTCTAACCGACAATTTGCGCTTCGACAAAGCATCGGTCAGCGAACAAATCGAAAACCGATTCAGCCGCATTACGCTCGTCAACCGCAAAAAGACAGAGCGACTTACCATCGACAGTTCGCTGGAGTTTCGCAATCTGCGCACCGGCAACACCAAGAAATTGGACGACTTGGTGATAATCGAGCTCAAACGCGACGGGCTCACCGAATCGCCTGTGCTCGAGATGCTTCGACAACTGAGAATCCATCCGCTGGGCTTTAGCAAATATTGTATGGGCACGGCAATGACCGACCCCGGCATAAAGCAGAATCGGTTTAAGAGCCGAATCCGCGACGTTGAAAAAAGATTACGATAATAATTAAAAACAAATATAATGGAAGATTTTTTTAACCTTGTACCATCCGTTCACTATCTGTCGATGCTCGTACGTTTCTGCATCAGCGTACTTTTTGTGTGGATAATAACCGACAAACTATACTACGCCAAGAGCCACCGACGCGACTTCTACTTCACGTTTATGCTGACGTCGGTAGCCGTATTTTTCCTCGTGTTTTTCATGATATTCATGCTCGAAGACATGAAAACCAAGACGAGCATCGGTATCGGCATCGGACTGTTCGGCATCTTCAGCATCATGCGCTATCGCACCGACGCAATGCCGGTTCGCGAAATGACCTACCTCTTTGTCATCATTGCTCTGTCGGTCATCAACGCCATCGCCGCTTCGGCTTCGGTCTTGGAAATCATAATCATCAACGGCATCGTCATTGGCGCTATTTGGCTGTGTGAGCGACACCTCAAGTTGCGACCGGCAAAACTCGTGCAGTACGACCGCATCGAATTGATTGTCCCCGAGCGCCGCAGCGAACTCATCAGCGACCTCGAGAAACGCCTCGGGCTGAAAATTACGTCGGTGGAAATCGGCGCAATCGACATGCTTCGCGATATGGCTATCGTCAAAGTATACTACGAAGGCAACGTCCAAAGCAGCGAAGACAAGAAACTGAAGCTTTCAAAAGACGACCTCACAGAAACTCAACAATAACACCGTAGGACTATGAAACTCAGCAAACGTCTCGCCGTGGCATGCTTCATTGCTTCGGCACTTGCACCGACCGTGCAAGCCGCCGACAACGACTTCGGAATGTGGTATTCGGTATCGGCGGAGAAAAAAATAACAAAGAAATGGAGTGCGGAAATCGAAGCCGAGATGCGCACACGCAACGATGCACGCACTTGGGACCGTTGGAGCGCCTCGGCGTCGGCGAAGTATAAGCTGACGAAATGGCTCAACGCCGAAGTTGGTTACGTGTTTCTCAACGACAACAACCCGGAGAAAATCAGCTATCACACCAACGGCGACTACAACAATTGGCGTCCGTCGTACTGGGGCACGCGCCATCGCATCAACGTGTCGCTGACCGAGAAAGTCGGCTTCGGAGGCTTCGAAGTGTCGCTGCGCGAACGTTGGCAGTACACCTATCGCCCGGAAGCGACCACCGTGCGCTACGACTTCGACAACAGCGAATGGGAAGACGTGGCAGTACGCGGCAAAGGCTCTAACGTGCTCCGCTCGCGCCTGCAAGTGGAATACAACATCCCGAAGAGCAAAGTAGACCCGCACGCTTCGGTCGAACTCTTCAACGCTTGGAACGTCGAGAAAGTGAGATACATCGTCGGCGCTGATTGGAAAATCCGCAAAAGACACGTCATCGGCGTCGACTACATCTACCAATCAATCAACGGCGACGACGTCGACAACGACCCGAACAGCAACATCGTGAGCCTAAGTTACAAATTCAAATTCTAACCGACTATGAAACCAACATTTCGCAACATATACGTCCTTGCCGCAGCACTCAGCCTGACTGCGTGCGTCAACGACGATACCGACTTCGGCGACGTTATTATCGACAGCAATTTCGAGCCGGTGGCGATAGCCTTCAGCAACGACCCTGCCGACGACGGAGCGGAAACCATCCCGGCGGGCGACAACGACTACGTTGAAAACAATGCGTTTGCCTACACCGTAACCATTACCTACAGCAACGACGGCGCACAACTCAGCGGCGCCACCTCGGCAGTTACAGCCACGGTCGACGGCGGTCACGTAACGGTGCGTTCCGCCGGCAGAAGTGTGCACTACATCATTCGCGGAGAGTCGAACGACGGCTCGCTGAAGATTTACAACACCAATAAATTCAAACTTACGCTCGACGGCGTTACGCTCCACAATCCCAACGGAGCAGCCATCAACAACCAATGCGGCAAGTCGCTCTACTTGGTGCTCTCCGAAGGCAGCAACAACACCCTCTCGTGCGGCGCATCGGCACAAACCATCGTCGGCGAAGACCTTAAAGGCGCAGTGTTCAGCGAAGGGCAAATCATCCTCAGCGGCAGCGGTATGCTCACCGTGGAGTCGAACTACCGTAACGGCATCGCCACCGACGACTACCTGATTGTTCGTCCCGGCAACGTCGTCAACGTCAGCAGTTCGGCAGGCAACGCCATCAAAGCCAACGACGGCGTGGAAATCCGCGGTAGCGCACTCAACCTCTACACCAACGCAGCCGGAAGCAAAGGCATCAACAGCGAAGCCGACATCACCATCTCGGGTGGACGCACAACGGTGGTGGTCGACAGCGACTACCTAATCAACGAGGTCGACACGACAAGCAGCGCGGCTATCAAGTGCGACAGCACGACGTATATCCGCGGCGGACGCGTACTACTGAAAAGCAACGGAAAAGGCTGTCGCGGCATCAATTCCAACTTCGGCATCAACGTCAGCGGCGGCGAACTCAAGGTTGTAACGACCGGCATCGCAGAAGTGTCGACACCCTACGCACTGAAAAGCGACTGCGACATCAACGTCACCGGAGGCAGCGTCTACCTCTACAGCAGTCATGGCGCAGTGTCGAAAGTGGCTGAAGGCTACAAATTCATCTACTCGCCGGGCTGGGCATCCAAGACCGAGCGAGGGCGATGGTTCTTCGAAATCGATTATTGACGATAACTATTTAGGACGTTTGCGGAAGAAGTGTTTTAGGCTTTCGCTATCGGCGCCGAGGCGTATCGCTTCGGTGGCAAAACGCTCTGCGTCGTCGTAGCGATACTGACGGTCGGCAAGCGAAGCCTTTATGACGTAAATATCCGGATTGGCAGGGTCGAGTTTTTGCGCCTCCACCAAGTCGGCTTGCGCTTCCTGAAATTGGTCGACGGCGAGATAACACTCGGCGCGACTCAGGTAGTTCGATTGTCGGTTTTCGCGCTTGATAACATCCGAATACATCACAATAGCGTTGGGATAGTCGCCGCGAATCTTATAGAGCAAAGCCACGCCGCGCTTGGCATCGATGTTGTTCTTATCGGCAGCGAGCACTTCCTCGAAGTCGGCTTGCGCCTGTTCAAACTTGCCGAATCCCAGCGCCAGCATGCCGTGGAAATACTTCGCATCGTTGTCAGATTTGTCAAGACGCATAATGCGCTCGAAATCGTCGTAAGCGCGGATTGTGCTGTCCATATCGATATAGAGGAGCGCGCGGTTGCGAATTATCGTAACGGCGTTAGGCGTAATCGCCAGCGCATTGTTGTAGTCGGCGAGCGCATCGTTGAGACGCCCCATATTGCGATGAACCGTGCCTAAATTCGAGAGAAGGATAAAGTTTGTCGGCTCGCCGGGGCGCTGTTTAAGCGCTGTCAAAAGCATACGCTCTGCCATTTCCCAGTTCTGCTTTTCGGCATATCGGTCGATGGAGTCGATGCAGTTTTCGTAGCGTTGCGCCCATGCCGAGAAGGCAAGAAGCGCAAGTATGACGGTATAAAGTGTTCGTTGCATAGAAGAATTTTCGGCAAAAATATAGCAAAAAATCGAGTAATCGAACAAATACAACACTTCTTAGCATTCTTTTGGCGTCGTTAGTTCCGAGAATGGCGAAATTTGCGTAATTTTGCAGTCGAAAAACGAGTGGCAACATGAATTTACTACAAATACTCTTAACCGCAGCGCCTTCTTCGGAACAAATTGCGGAAAAAGCGGCAGAAGATGCCGAAAAGCTGTCGTCGTGGGCTGACCAATTCGCAGGACTGCCAGTCGACAAAGTCATCGAGAAACTCCTCACGGGAGCCGTCGACTTTGCATTGAAAATCTTGGCGGCGGTCTTGGTATTCTACATTGGAAAATTCATCATCAACCGAATCCACAAAAGCGTCAGAGCGCTGATGCGACGTCGACAAGTCGAGCAATCGCTTGCCACGTTCATCCTTTCCGTGCTCAAAGTCACGCTGCTCTTCCTGCTCATAATCATCGTCATTTCGATACTTGGCATCGAGACAAGTTCGTTCATCGCCTTGTTTGCATCGGCAGGTGTTGCCATCGGTATGGCGTTGAGCGGCACGTTGCAGAACTTTGCCGGCGGCGTGTTGATTCTGCTACTCAAGCCCTATAAGGTCGGCGACTTCATCGAAGCACAAGGATTTACCGGAACGGTCAAAGAAATACAAATCTTCAACACGGTCATCAACACCCCCGACAATAAGTCGATTTACATACCCAACGGCGGGCTGTCGACCGGGTCGATTAACAACTACAGCCGCGAAGACTATCGTCGAGTCGACTGGACGGTCGGCATCTCCTACGGCGACGACTACGACGTGGCAAAGCAAGCCATCTTGGCAATCATCGCAGCCGACGACCGAATCGTCAAAGGCAGTATGCTTGCCGACAAGCAACAACGTCGTGCCGGCGCTACGCCTCAGCAAGCAGAAACCGCCGAGCCGGAAGAGGAAAAGCCTCGCCGCTCTCTCTTCGGATTTCTCAGCAAAAAGCATCGCCAATATCGCGAAAAGATAGAGCAACGTCTTGCCAACGATGTGCCGCATGCCGACATTGACTGCACCCCGTTCGTGGCGCTGCAAAGCCTGAGCGACAGCAGCGTCGATATCACCATCAGAGCTTGGGTGCCGACAGAATTCTACTGGCCGGTCTACTTCGACGTCAACGAACGCATCTACAAAGAACTGCCGAAAGCGGGCATTTCGTTCCCTTTCCCGCAGATGGATGTGCATATTCAGAAATAACAAAAAGCGGTTCGTTTTTATGGCGAACCGTTTTTTTTAATATTATTTATAACAAAAATATGCGATAAGAGGAGTGTTATCACAAAAACAATCCTTATATTTGCGTATAAGAATAAAAACGCACCGACGCAAGCAGTTCTCAGAAGAACAAGCCACAAGTTGGCAGCGCGGTTGCAACCACCATATAACCGCTGTAACGCACTGACAATCAGCGGACACCGTAAGCAAAACGGTTTAACAGACTAACCGCCTCAAGCGGTCGGAGACTTGATAAAAATAAAAACAACATAAATGATAAGTAAATGGAATTACTTACCCCTTACAACCGAAGAACAAGAATTAGAGATTGCGTTGGCAAAAAAGTTTGCCAACAGTCCTGCGATAGCTGAGCTATTGGTTCAGCGAGGCATCACGACTGTTGAGCAAGCTGAACACTTTTTCAATCCTTCTCTATCCGACCTGCACGACCCGTTTCTGATGCAGGATATGGATAAGGCTGTAGACAGGCTTAACCGAGCCATGGGGTCTAAAGAGAAGATATTGGTATACGGCGACTACGACGTTGACGGTACAACGGCAGTTGCTTTGGTATACAAATATCTGCGAAACTACTACTCCCACGTGGAGTACTACATTCCGACGCGCGACGAAGAAGGCTATGGCATCTCGATAAAGAGCATAGACCACGCCGTCGAGACGGGTGTAAAACTGATAATTGTGCTTGATTGTGGTATCAAAGCAATCGACGAAATCGCCTATGCCGGCAGTCACGGCATAGACTTCATCATTTGCGACCACCACGTCCCCGACGCCATCCTCCCGGATGCGTGCGCTATCCTAAACCCGAAATTGGAGGGTAACACTTATCCCTACCCGCACCTCTCCGGCTGCGGCGTGGGCTTTAAGTTTATGCAAGCCTTTGCCCAAAGCAACGGGCTCGACGGTCGTCACGACCTCTACAACCTGCTCGACTTGGTGGCTGTCAGCATCGCTGCCGACATCGTGCCCATGACCGGCGAAAACCGCGTGATGGCTCACTATGGGCTGAAGCGACTCAACACCAATCCCAACACCGGGCTAAAAGGCATCATCAAGATTTGCGGGCTCAACAACCGCGAGATTACAATCAGCGACGTAATCTTCAAAATCGGACCGCGAATCAACGCTTCCGGACGTATGCAGTCGGGCATGGAAGCCGTCGAACTGCTTACCGCAAAAGACTTTGCCGACGCCTACGCCAAGAGCAAAAACATCGACCAGTATAACCGCGACCGCAAAGAACTCGACAAGCGAATCACCGAAGAGGCTAACAAGATTCTCGAAGAGCGCGGCGACGTAGATTCGAACAACAGAACCATCGTTATCTACAACAAAAACTGGCACAAAGGCATCATCGGCATCGTTGCTTCGCGCCTGACCGAGCTATACTACAAGCCGGCTGTCGTGCTAACGCTCTCTAACGGACTCGCCACCGGGTCGTCGCGCTCCGTGCAAGGCTACGACATCTATCAAGCCATCGAGGCTACCCGCGACTTGCTCGAAAACTTCGGGGGACACACCTACGCCGTCGGGCTTTCGATGAAAGAGGAAAACATCGACGAATTTACCCGCCGATTTGAGGAATATGTGGCGAAGACAATTACGCCGAACCAGTTGACGCCCCAAATCGACATCGATACATACATGAAGTTCGAAGAAATAACCCCCGAATTTCTGGCTTGCCTGCACAAGTTCAACCCGTTCGGTCCCGGCAACCAAAAGCCGATTTTCTGCACTCGCAACGTGATGGACTACGGCACCAGCAAACTCGTGGGCAAAAACCTCGAACACATCAAACTCGAACTCGTCGACAACTCTTCGGGTACGGTCATCAACGGCATTGCGTTCAATATGAAGCAATATTTCGACTACATCAAGTCGGGCAAAGCCTTCGACATCTGCTACACCATCGAAGAGAACAAGCATCCAAACAACACAAACCAATATCAGTTGTTTGTCAAAGAGATACGCACCGACACGAAACAACACCAGGATGTCTGAAGATATCTATGAGATTCTTCGCAAGTATTGGGGCTACGACTCCTTTCGCGAGCGACAAGAAGAGATAATCAGGTCGGTACTTGCCGGAAACGACACATTGGGTTTGCTTCCTACCGGAGGAGGCAAATCCATTACGTTTCAGGTTCCGGGGATGGTGCTCGACGGGCTTACGCTGGTCATCACGCCGCTGATTTCGCTGATGAAAGACCAAGTCGACAACTTGCGCCGACGCGGCATCAAAGCCCTCTACATCTACTCCGGACTGCGTCGCCGCGAGATTGACATCGCCATCGACAAGTGCATCTACGGCAAATACAAATTTCTCTACATATCGCCCGAGCGACTGTCGTCGGAGACGTTCACCAATGCGCTTCGCTACATGAACGTGTCGCTGATGGTCGTCGACGAAGCCCACTGCATCTCGCAATGGGGCTACGACTTCCGCCCGTCGTATCTGAAAATCGCATCGATTCGCGAACTGTTCCCGGATGTTCCCGTGCTGGCGCTGACGGCAACAGCCACGCGCGAGGTGGTCGACGACATCAAAGACAAACTGGCTTTCCGCGGCGACAACGTGCTGCGCAAGAGCTTCCGCCGCACAAATCTGTACTACATCGTCCGCCGCTGCGAAGACAAGATACAACGCCTCACCTACATCCTCAGCCACTCGTCGGGCAGCGCCATCGTCTACGTTCGTAGCCGCCGCAAAACCAAGCAAATTGCCGACGAACTCAAAGCCGAAGGCTTTTCAGCCGACTACTATCATGCCGGACTGGCCACCGAAGACAAGCAAGACCGCCAAGACCGCTGGACCGACGGTCGCACACGCATCATCGTGGCTACCAACGCATTCGGCATGGGCATCGACAAGCCCGACGTGCGAGTCGTTGTGCACGTCGATGTGCCGAATTCCATCGAAGAATACTACCAGGAGGCAGGACGTGCCGGGCGCGACGGCTTGCGCTCCTACGCCGTAATGCTTTCGTCGCCGCACGACCGCGCCACCCTCAAGCGCCGCATCACAGAGGCTTTTCCACCGAAAAAAGACATCTACCTACTCTATGAACGTGTGTGCAACTTCCTCGAGATAGGTATGGGCGAAGGATTCGAACAACTCTATGAGTTCAACTTCAACCTATTCTGCACACAATATCAATACAACTCGAAGATTGCGCTCAGCGCACTGAAACTGCTCACTCAGGCGCGCTATTTCGAATTTATTGAAGAGGTGGAAACGCAGTCGCGCATTATGATTATCGCCGAAAAACGCGAAATTTATGCGCTCAAATGCCCCGAAAACTACGACCGCATTCTCGAAATCATTTTGCGAAACTATACGGGACTCTACTCCGAATACGTCTTCATCGACGAATTCGCCATTTCCTACCGCTACAACATACCGCTGCAGACCATCATCGACGCACTGATTTTCTACAACCGCGAGCACGTGTTGCACTACATACCCCGCCGACGTACACCTTATATATATATGACGAGCGCTCGCGTCGACCTTAAATACGTCGAACTTCCGAAATCGGTCTACGAAGACAGCCGAGCGCGACTCGAAAAACGCATCAACTCGATTATCGAATACGCGTTCAACACCGAAGAATGTCGCGAAGGAATCATCTTGAAATACTTCGACGAAAAGCCGGAGCCGTGCAAGCACTGCGACGTGTGTATAGAGAAAAAACCTCGGCAAAAAGACGTTGCCGAGGATTTGCAGAAGGGCATCTTCCATATGTTGTCGTTGCAGCCGCGAACGATGTCGGAACTTGTCGACACACTGTCGTTCCGCCCCGACGATATCGTCAATATGGTGCGATTTTTAGTCGACGAGGGCTACGTAGCCGTCAACGACGGCAAATACACGTTGACCCACCGTTAGAGCGCGCTCTTAGCATCTGCGCTCGCGACGCATCCACAGAGCAAACCAAACCAGGCTTACCGCCGTACACGCGATTCCGGCAGGATAAGCAATCGACGGAGACAGGTGGAAACATTCGGGTGCGATGAACAAATAAGTCGACGAAACAGCGGTCATAAACAGTGCCGGAATGAGCGACACCACAAACAACTTCCGCTCGCGCACAAGATAGACCGTGATAGCCCAAAGCGTAAACACCGAAAGCGTCTGGTTGAACCAAGCAAAGTAGCGCCAAACGACGTCGAAACCCGCCTTGTCCGAGGTCGACCAGAGTATCAACAAAATGGTCACGGCAAAGATAGGCACGGTCAGCACAAGACGCTTGGCGATGGTCTTTTGCGGCAGTTTCAAGAAGTCGGCGGCAATCAGACGCGCGGTACGCAGAGCGGTGTCGCCCGTCGAAATCGGAGCGGCAATGACGCCGAGCAGCGCAAGGATACCTCCAACGGTGCCGAGATGCGTTTTTGTGATGGTGTCGACAATCACGGCGGCATTGTTTTCGTCCATACCGTTTTCGCCGAAGAAGCATGTTGCCGCAGCCGCCCAAATGAGAGCCACGATGCCTTCGGTAATCATTGCTCCGTAGAAGGCAGGACGCCCGTGATGCTCGCTCTTCAGGCATTTTGCCATCATCGGACTTTGCGTTGCGTGGAAGCCGGAGATGGCGCCACAAGCAATGCTGACAAACATTATCGGGAATATCGGGAACGACTCCGGATTGGGATGCGTATTGCTTACGCCGTCCCAGATTTCGGGAATTGCCGGATGGCTAATAAGGAGCGTCACCAAGATGCCAAGCGCCATAAAGATAAGTGCAGCGGCAAAGAGCGGATAGATGCGACCGATGACCTTGTCGATGGGCAACAGCGTGGCAAGCAGATAGTATACAAATATGACGATAATCCAGAAGTTAAGGTCGAGCGTTTCCGGCGTGAGTTTGGCGAGTAGCCCTGCCGGACCCGACAGGAAGACGACGCCGACAAGAATCATCAACAGCAGCGAAAACACGCGCATAACTTGCTTGGTGGGCAGACCAAGGTATCTGCCGACCGTTTCCGGAAGACTTTCACCGCCGTTGCGCAGCGAGAGCATACCTGCCAAATAGTCGTGAACGGCGCCGGCGAATACTGTTCCGAGCACAATCCAGAGGAACGAAGCCATACCGAATTTTGCACCGAGAATAGCGCCGAAAATCGGTCCGAGCCCGGCGATGTTGAGAAATTGAATCATAAAGATTTTCCACGTCGGCATTGGAATGTAGTCGATTCCATCGGCTTGACTCAGTGCGGGTGTTTGGCGATTGTCCGGTCCGAACACACGCTCAACAAATTTGCCATATACGAAATACATGGCAACCAAAAAACATAGACACAGGATAAAGGTAATCATTTGTAGATTTATTTAATGCAAGGACACCGACATAGCCGATGTCCTTGCGATTATTCTGTTGTATTTGACGGTTTAGCAGGGGCGACCTGTAATTTTGGTCACTACCGCTTTTATTTGGTTAGCAATATCGTTGGCTTTTTCGATGGTGTCAGCCTCCGAGTAGATGCGAATAATCGGCTCGGTATTACTCTTGCGCAGGTGCACCCAACAGTCGGCGAAGTCGATTTTCACGCCGTCGATGTCGGTGATTTTCTCAGCCTTATACTGCTCTTTTACGGCAGCAAGGATGGCGTCGACGTCGATGTCGGGTGTGAGTTGGATTTTGTTTTTCGCGATACTGTATTGCGGATATTCCTGCTTGAGTTGGCTGACGGTTTTGCCCTTCTTGGCGAGCAGAGTCAAGAAGAGAGCCACGCCAACGAGGGCGTCGCGGCCGCAGTGGCTTTCGGGATAGATCACGCCGCCATTGCCTTCGCCGCCGATAACGGCACCGACGCGACGCATTTCGGTCACCACGTTAACCTCGCCGACAGCAGAGGCTGAGTAGGTGCAACCGTGGCGCAGCGTGACGTCGCGAAGAGCACGCGACGACGAGAGGTTCGACACAGTCGGACCGGGAGTTTGCGACAGAACGTAGTCGGCAACGGCAACGAGAGTATATTCTTCGACAAACATTTCGCCGTTTTCCATCACGATGGCAAGGCGGTCGACGTCGGGGTCGACAACAAAGCCAACGTCGGCGCAGCCGGTCTTCATCAAGTCGGAGATGCCGGTAAGATTCTCGGGAATCGGCTCGGGAGTGTGAGCGAAATGTCCTGTCGGGTCGCAGTTGAGTTCGATAACATCGTCAACGCCGAGCGCACGCAGGAGTTTCGGCATCACGATGCCGCCCACCGAGTTAACGGCGTCGATAGCCACGCGGAAGTGCGCCGCCTTGATGGCTTCGCGGTCGACAAGACGCAGCGCCAACACGCTGTCGATATGCTTGTCGCTATACGTATCTTTGATATATTCTTTGCCGAGCGAATCGACTTCGGCAAATTCGAACGACTCATCTTCGGCTATTGCAAGCACTTGTTTGCCTTCGGCATCGCTAAGAAATTCGCCGTGCTCGTTGAGCAACTTCAGCGCATTCCATTGCTTGGGGTTGTGCGATGCAGTAAGGATGATACCGCCGCAAGCGTTTTCCCAGACAACTGCGAGTTCGGTAGTCGGAGTGGTTGCCAAACCAATGTTGACAACATCGAATCCCATGCCGGTAAGTGTGCCGACAACGACATCGTTGACCATCTTGCCCGACAAGCGAGCATCGCGCCCAACGACTATAGTATTGCTCGTTTTTGTAGTCGACTTGCGGATAAATGTTGCGTAAGCCGCTGTAAATTTGACAATGTCGAGGGGATTGAGGCCTTCGCCTGCTTTTCCTCCGATTGTGCCACGAATACCGGAAATAGATTTGATAAGAGACATTGTGTTTATGGTTTTATGGTTGATGTTAAACTTTTGGTTTGTAGTATTTTATGTGATAGAGATAAGGCACGACGTACGACATTTCGTCGTAGAATCCGTATTGACTCTTTACGAGCAAATTCACTTCGCAGTCGATGCCGAGATAAGCCAGCGGCATTTGGATGCCGTAGCCGTATTGAATCGACGACTCAAGGCTGTAGTTGTTGTAGCGGAAACTGTTGTACGACACGTCGTCGTAGTTGCCCGACGGAGTTTCGTCGAGACCTTGAGCGTAGTTGAGTATGCTGATACGACCGTAGCGGAAGTAGATGCTTTGGTCGGTTTCGGCGCGGTTGTTTACGCGGTCGCCGGGATTGATTACTTGCATATATACGTTTCCGTCTTTGTCGAGGCGGTAGTAAGGTGCATCTTCGCCACATTCGAAAATTGTATCGGCGGGGATGTTCAACTCCACGCGCTGATTGGCAAGGAACGAGTTGACGGCTTTTTCTTCGTCTTCAAGATATTCGTTGTAACTTTTCGAATCGTTACACGATGACATTATGGCAGCCAAAACGGCAAGAGCAGTAAATAGTTTCAGTTTCATTTATTGTAAGTTGCTTAAATCGTTTAAGAGTTGATGATAAGTGGCAATTGCGTCTTCCATCGTGCCGCGGAATTCGCCGCCGGCAGCGTTGAGATGACCACCGCCGTTGAAATAGCGCGTGCAGAACGTGTTGACGGCAAAATCGCCTTCGGAGCGCATCGACACCTTGACGTAGCCGTTTTCTTGGCGAAAGAACGTCGACCACACGACCTCGGGAATTGCCAAAGGCATATTGGCGAGCGTTTCGGTGTCGCCGCTTTGGTAGTTGAAGCGGTCGAGGTCGTCGCGCGTAAGCACGATGAACGATGCTTTATGCTCGGGATAGAGCTCCATCTTTTCGGCGATGGCATAGCCGATGAGGCGCATACGGGTCTCGCTACTGGTGTTGCAAGCGAGTTTGTAGATTCGGTCTTTGTTGACGCCGCGGCGTACCAATTCGGCAACCATCAGGTAGATGTCGGGATGGTTGGAATTGTAGGAGAAGTTGCCGGTGTCGGTCATCATTCCGGTGTAGAGACATTCGGCAATCGGAGTGTCGACCTTGTCCATATAGCCAAGCTCGTCGAATATGCGATAGACCAGTTCGCAAGTCGACGTCTGCTCGGGATGAGAGATTACCAGATCGCAAAAATCTTCAGGATGCAGATGGTGGTCGATGAGCACCTTGCGTGCGCGCGATTGGCTGATGTGCGGCGCCATTTGCGCTACGCGCTTCAGCCCGTTATAGTCCAGGCAGAGAATCAAGTCGGCAGCGCGGAGCAATCGCTCGGCTTTGACGGGATTGCGCGTATATGCCGTCATTTCGTCGAATGCGGGCACGAATGCCAGGTCGTATGGAGCCTGGTCAGGCGTCAACACGGCTGTCTGCTTACCCATCGAGCGCAACAGCAGCGAGAATGCATTGGTTGCACCGATTGCATCGCCGTCGGGCGACATATGGCACGTTAATACTACCGACCTCGAAGCCTCGAGTATCGACTTCAATTCCTTTAACTTGTTCTTATCTACTACCTGCTCAAGCATCACGATTTATTTTTATCTGCAAATGTAACGATTTTTATCTGAATCGTAAGCATAGGAGCAACTTACGACTAATAAAAAAAGGTTTAATATATTTTATAAAGTTTAAAATTTACACTACTATATATAATCGAATAAAAAAACAGACTGCTACGCGGTTTTGCCGAGTCGCAGTCTGCTATAAAAGTTGGATGAATTATTTTACATATTCATACCGCCGTCAACTTGGATAACTTGACCGGTGACATACGAAGAAAGGTCGGAAGCGAGGAAAGTTGCGATATTTGCAACGTCTTCGGGAGTACCGCCGCGGCGCAAAGGAATCTTTTGGCACCATTCTTTCTTGATTTCGTCCGACAACGAATCGGTCATAGCCGTAATGATGAAGCCCGGAGCGATAGCGTTTGCGCGAACGCCGCGAGAGCCGATTTCTTGAGCAATTGACTTTGCAAGGCCAATCATACCTGCTTTCGAAGCCGAGTAGTTGCATTGTCCGGCATTACCGTGAACGCCGACAACCGACGCCATGTTGATAATGCTACCCGAACGTTGACGCATCATAACGGGCACGATAGCATGCACGAAGTTGAACGCCGATTTGAGGTTTACAGCGATTACGGCATCCCATTGAGCCTCGGTCATACGCATCATCAAGCCGTCTTTTGTAATACCGGCATTGTTGACGAGCACGTCGATATGTCCAAAATCTTTAAGCACGTCGGCAACAACTTGATGACATGCTTCAAAGTCGGCTGCATTCGATGCATAACCTTTTGCTTTAACGCCAAGGGCAGCTATTTCGGCTTCAGTTTGCTTGCCGTTTTCGTCGATTACGAGGTCGGTGAAGGCAATGTCGCAGCCTTCCGATGCAAATTTAAGTGCGATAGCCTTACCGATACCGCGAGCGGCACCGGTGATAAGAGCTACCTTTCCTTCTAATAATTTCATACTGTATTGAATTATAAATTGATTATATTTCTACCAGGAAAGCGCCAACGGAGTATCCGCCGCCGAATACCGACAGCCCTACGTGTTGCCCCTTCCGGAATTTGTCTACGTTTTGCGAGAATACGAGTGCCGAACTTGCCGAACCGGTGTTGCCAAGTTCTTCGATGTTGTTCAAGAACTTATCGTCGCCCATACAGAGTGTGTGAGCAACATTTGCCACGATGCGCATATTTGCTTGATGGCAAATGATGTAGTCGAGGTCGGCAACTTCCATGCCGTTGGCGTGAGTTACTTGTTCGAGACCGTTGATGATGTTCTTGCAAGCGTGCATAAACACGTCTTTGCCGAAAGGCATAGCGATGCCGTCTTCGTGTGGACGCAGGCGCACGCCTTCGGGACCTTTACCGATGTGTCCCAAGCCGTGGGTGTAAACGGTTTTGACTGTCATGTCGGTGTCTGCCACACGTTCGGCTGACAAGAAGAAAACTACTGCCGCATCGCCCCAGAGGTGTCCGCACACGCGGTCGGTCTCGTTGGCGTAATACGTGTTGTGTTCAGAACAAACAAGGAGGGCTTTCGTTGCTTTTCCCATAGCGAAATAACCTTCCACAATCTCCAACCCGTTGACAAATGAACTGCAAGCCGCCGAAGCATAAACGGCGCGAGCTTTCTCCATAGCGAATTCGCGTTGTGCGATATGAGCAAGTGTTGCCACCGTGTCGTAGGGCGAATATGATGCCGACACAATCAAGTCGACGTCGGTTACGTCGTAGGGCAATCGCTCAATCGCAGAGCGTATAGCGGCAAGACCCATTGAGTTATGGCCTTCACCTTCGCCGGCTCTGCTACGCGTCCGAATGCCTGTGCGCTGCAGAATCCATTCACTTGTAAGTCCGTTAAGTTCTAAAAATCTCTCGTTTGGTACCCGTTCTTCGGGAACGTAGTGTCCTGTAGCGTTGATGTACATATTATTGTTTTATTCCGTATAATATAAAATCGTATAAATAATCTCGCAACTTGTTTTTCTCTATACCTAAGTCTTGAAAATTGTCGCGAATGTACGGCACGTCAAGTCCTTGAAGGCATAGCAACATCACCATAGCCGTTTTGTCGACATGCTTGATGCGAAACATTCCTTGGTCGACGCCCTCTTGCAGGATTGTCTCAAGGATGCGTATCTCTTTGGGCGACGTCGCCTTGCGCGCTCGTTCTACCTTGCGCACATCGCGGAAAAATCCGGCACGCAACGACCCGTTGCGATACACCAAATCTTTCATCGCCTCAAACCGCTGGAAGATGAATTCCATCAGTTTCTGGTCGGGAGTTATCGACAGATTGACTATTTCCGAAAGTTTCTTTATCACTTTGTCGCTCTCGCTCTCGATTACGGCATTGTAGATGTCTTTCTTATTCTTGAAATATGTATATATTGTCCGCCGACCTTTCTCCGCCGCTTGCGCTATGTCGTTCATCGTCGTATTCTCTATGCCTTTGTGGGCAAAGAGCTGACGAGCTATGTCGATGAGTTTGTCTCGGGTCTTTGACATTTTCACTTATTTGCACAAATTTTGTTTCAGTGTGCGAATTTACACACTTTATTTAACACAGGCAACACTTTTGCCCTCTTTTGTTCACTTTTGGCTAATTTTTGTGCAATTTTTGAGCAATGATACAGAGTCTGTTTGCTCATTCTCGTGGAATTAAGGCTTGTCAGAATACCAATACCGATTACAGACGCGAAAGTGCGTCAAAACAGTGGATATTTTAAGACTTTATTCAATCACCCAATCTTCGATGGTGCGGGTTTCGGAGTTGAAATTGATGCCGACTTTTACGATGGGCAGTCCGGTGAGGGCGAAGCGCGACGGATAGTCTTTCAGATTGATTTGATTCATCGCCACTTCTGCGGATTTGTTGAGTTTGAGTTCGAACAAATAAAGTGCCTTGCCGGAATTCATCACCATGTCGACGCGCCCTTTCGGCGTGCGCACTT
>JBJEDO010000024.1:0-89955 GCA_051872155.1 Candidatus Limisoma sp. | reverse complement strand
CAATCGGTTCATCCTCTTTTTTTGTTATAGCCGAACCTGCCGAAAATTTGCTTTTGCGAGCAATTTGCAGTACTTTTGCATAAGATAGGCTATGGAATAATCTTTATCCGGGATATAGCTTTATCTTTGCATATAAAACGAGGAATTGTATGATAAGACTGAGATATTTATTAATTATTCTGTTTCTTCCTTTGTCGTTGATCATGGCGGGGCAGAATTTGAGCCAAGCGAAGAAGTATTTCCAATCAGGGAACTATCAAAAGGCTTTGCCTCTTTTTCGTGAGAGCCTGAAGTCGTCGCCGAAGCGTGCCGATTTGAATCAGTGGGTCGGTATTTGCCTTTGGGAAACGGGTAAGCGTAAAGAGGCGATGCCGCATCTTGAGTCGGCGGCTAAGTCGATGGCTACATCGAACGCCTATTTGGCATCCTACTATTTCCGCGCGATGGACTATCGCCGTGCTTCGGACTATTGGGATTCTTACTTGTCGATGCGCGACGAAGACGAAGAACTCGACGAGCACCTCAGCGACGTCAAGAAGGCTATGGATATGCTTGGCAACGTCGAACGGATTGCGATTATCGACAGTTTGATTGTCGACAAGGCTGATTTCTTTAAGCATTATCGATTGTCGCCCGAAGCGGGTTCGATTTCCGGCACTGAAATTCTTCCGTATGCGAAGCCGCAGGCGCCGACGTCGGTCTTTATGCCGGAATCGAAGGAACGTATGTTGTGGGCGCAGCCGGATTCTACCGGACATATGTGCATCACAGAGTCGTATAAGTTGGTAACGGGCAAATGGGACAACTACAGCGCAGTGTCGCCCGAGCAACTTAACGATGGCGGTGACGTAAACTACCCGTTTTTGATGGCAGACGGAACGACGCTCTACTATGGCTGCAGCGGAGCGAATTCTATCGGCGGTTACGACATCTATATGTCGCGGCGCGACGGTGCTACCGGCGAGTATTTGGCGCCGCAAAACATTGGTTTCCCATATAATTCACCTTATGATGACTATCTGCTTGCCATCGACGAGATGACCGGCGTAGGATGGTGGGCAACCGACCGTTTGCAGATTCCCGGCAAGGTGGTTATCTACATTTTTGTGCCGAACAGCGTTCGCCGCAATTGTGACCCCGACTCGGAGAACGTTTATAGCCTCGCTGCCGTAAACTCTATAAAGGATACTTGGGATGCCGACACGGATTATTCGGCTTACCGCGAGCGCATTAACGCAATCTCTTACGAGGACGATGCCGAAGAGCACGAATTTGTGTTCCATGTTCGTAACGGGCTGACATATACGCGTTTCGATGAGTTTCATAGCGCGGAAGCGCGCGGCTTGATGGAGAAGCACGTCAAAGTGGCATCGTTTATCGACGATATACGCAGCCAACTTGCTGACTTACGCAAGTCGTATCGCAACGCCGGCAAGGCATCGAAACAAAACTATGCCGCAAAAATCGTAACGTTAGAGCGTTCGATTTTGAAGAATGAGGACGAACTTCGCAGTATTGCTCGAGCAATCCGAGCTGCCGAGTTGTCGCAGTTAAAAGGTGAGGAGGGCGATGATTGATTTTGAAAGAATAGCGCGGGAATCGCTGTTGTATAACTTCCATTCGCACACGCCGTACTGCGACGGTCATGCGCCGATGCGCGACTTCGTGGAAGAAGCAGTGCATCAGGGATTTACCGATTGGGGATTTACGCCGCATTCGCCGGTGCCGATTGCCTCGCCGTGCAACATCGAGTTGGCTGACGTTGAGCGATATTTGACAGATTTTGGGAATCTTCGCAGCGAGTTCGACGGGCGGATACGTTTGTATAAGTCGTTCGAAATCGACTATCTCAACGACGAATGGAACGCGCGAAATCCGCTCTACGACGATTTCGACTTGGATTATAAGATAAGTTCGGTGCATTTTGTGCCGTGCGGCGATGAGTTTGTCGATACAGACGGCCGTTTTGAGTCGTTTCGCACCAAGATGGCACAATATTTCGACAACGATATCGAATCGGTAGTGCGCTTGTTCTACAGCCAAACGCTGAAGATGATAGAGTGCGGCGGCTTCGATATAATCGGACATTTCGACAAGATTGGTCAGAATGCAGGCTACTTCCGTCCGGGCATCGAAGACGAGCCGTGGTACGCGGCGTTGGTACACGAAGTGGTTGATGCCATTTGCGATAGCCGTTTGATTGTCGAAATCAACACCAAGTCGCTCGCCGAGCATGGGCGTTTGTTCCCGAACGAGCGCTATTTCGGACTGTTGAAGCAGCGCGGAGTGCCTGTGATATTTAATTCTGATTCGCACTATCCGGAGCGCATCAATGCCGGACGGATGGAGGCGATTAACATTTATAAAAACATATAGAGATGCCTGTAAGAGTACCAAATACGCTTCCTGCGGTCGAGGAACTCAGGGAAGAAAATATATTCGTAATTGACGAAAATCGAGCGTCGACGCAGGACATTCGTCCGCTTCGCATTGCCGTGCTCAATTTGATGCCGCTGAAGTTGATGACCGAGACCGACTTGTTGCGCCTCATCAGCAACTCGCCGTTGCAGATTGAGCTCGATTTGGTGTTGCCAGACGACCATCATTGGACAAACACGCCGAAGGAGCACATTGAGGAGTTCTACAAGACGTTCGACGAAATTAAGCAGAACAACTACGACGGCTTCATCGTAACGGGTGCGCCGGTCGAGATGGTCAGTTTTGAGGATGTCGACTATTGGGAACAACTCGAGGAAGTGTTCGATTGGTCGAAGCGCCACGTAACGTCGACAATCTATATCTGTTGGGCGGCGCTTGCCGGATTGTATCACAACTACGGCATCAAGAAATATCCGCTGCCACGAAAGTTGTCGGGTATTTTCCCGCACTACGTTGTGGAGAAGAACAATCCGCTGTTGCGCGGCTTCGACGACGAGTTCTTCGTGCCGCATAGCCGACATAGCGAGGCACGCCGCGCCGACATCGTTGCCGAGCCGCGGCTGAAGATAATTGCGGAAAGTCCGGTGAGCGGACCCTACATAATGATGGCTCGCAACGGGCGTGAAATCTACATCACCGGGCATTCGGAGTATTCGCCGACGACGCTCGACTTCGAATATCATCGCGACCTTGAGAAGGGGCTTAATCCGTCGATTCCGAAGAACTACTATCAAGACGACGACCCGACGAAAGCACCCATCGTGAGGTGGCGTAGCCATGCAAACCTGTTGTTTTCCAACTGGTTGAACTATTTCGTCTATCAAGAAACGCCGTATAATCTTTCTGACATACGATGACTGAGACTCCCCAAGCGATAGAACTACTATCGCCGGCGCGCGATTTGGCGACGGCTGTGGCTGCCATCGAGCATGGCGCCGATGCAGTCTATATGGGCGCAACGCGTTTCGGCGCACGTCAGTCGGCGGGTAATTCGGTCGACGACATACGCCGCACGGTGGAATTTGCCCATCAGTACGACGCAAAGGTGTATGCAACGGTCAACACGATTATCTACGACGACGAGTTAGACGACGTGCGCAGGCTGATTGGCGAGTTGTATCATGCTGGAGTGGATGCCCTGATTGTGCAAGATATGGGCATACTGCGGATGGACATTCCGCCAATCCAGTTGCATGCGAGCACGCAGTGCGACATTCGAACCGCCGACAAGGCGAAATTTCTTGAGAAGGCGGGTTTTTCGCAGTTGGTGCTTGCACGAGAATTGACCGTCGACGAAATTCGCACGATACGCGCGGCTGTCGATGTACCGTTGGAATATTTCGTCCACGGAGCGCTGTGCGTAAGTTATAGCGGTCGCTGCCATGCCAGTTGTGCACTGACCGGACGCAGCGCCAACCGTGGCGAATGTGCGCAAATTTGCCGATTGCCGTACGATTTGAGCGACGAGCACGGCGTGGTGGAGCGCGGCAAGCATTTGTTGTCGCTCAAAGACAATAACCAAAGCGACCGCCTTGAGGCGTTGCTCGACGCCGGCGTGACGTCGTTGAAGATTGAAGGCCGATTGAAAGACGTTGCCTACGTCAAGAACGTAACAGCCTACTACAGCGAGCGGCTCAACGACATTTGCCGCCGCAATCCGCAGCGCTATCGCCGACAGTCGTCGGGACGTTGCAACTATACGTTCACGCCCGACCCGGCGAAGAGTTTTAACCGGGGTTTTACGCATTATTTCAGCGCCGGACGTACGCCGGATGGAGAATTGGCTGCTCCGCTTACGCCAAAGTCGATAGGCGAAAGAGTAGGCACGGTTGCGACGTGCAAAGGGCGGACGGTTGCTATACGCAGCGATAAAACGTTTGCCAACGGCGACGGCTTCGTCTATTTCGACGCACAGGAGTTGAAGGGCTTTCGGGCAAATCGCGTCGACGGAAATCGCATCGAAACGCTCAACAAACTCGCAATTACGAGCGGCACGCCGTTGTATCGCAATTACGACAAAGCGTTCACCGACGCCTTGCAGCACGATTCGTCGGAGCGCCGGATTGACGTGACCGTCACGCTTGCGGCAACAATCGGCGGCGTGCGCATTGATATGGAAGACAGTCGCGGAGGCATCTCTATTCTGCAAGAAACGCCGTTGGAGCCTTCGAAGGCAGACCAGTCGGAGCGGCAACGCAGCGTGTTTGCCAAACTTGGCGGCACGCCGTACAGGCTTGCGCGGTTCTCTAACGCGACGACCGCCGGAATATTCTTGCCGGCATCGCTGCTCAATCAGATGCGGCGACGTGCTGTAGAGGCATTCGAGCGCCAACGGCGAATCACTTATCCCTACGATTATCGCCGTCATGAAGATTGTACGGCGGCTTATCCATCGACGTGTCTGACCTATGCCGACAACGTGTCGAACCGTCTTTCGCAGACGTTCTATCGCGACCACGGCGTGACGACGATTGAGCCGGCGATGGAAACGTCGACGCCACAAAAAGGTGCGGTGGTGATGACTACGCGTTACTGCATTCGCCGGCAACTCGGCGCTTGCCTGAAGACGCCCGGACGCAACCGCTTGGGACAAAACCTGACGCTCACTTCCGGCAACATACGACTCGCCGTGGAGTTCGACTGCCGTCGATGCGAAATGATTTTGAGAACGATAAAACCTTAAAAATAATGGCACTACATAACGAATTCGGGAAGAAAGGCGAGGCGGCTGCGCGCGACGCACTGCTTCGCAAAGGCTATCTGATACGCGAAACCAATTGGCGTTGTAATAAGTTTGAAATCGATATCGTTGCCGAGAAAGACAATCGGCTGATTATCGTCGAAGTAAAGACGCGTTCGCATGAAATCTACGACCTGTCGAAAGTGATAAATGCCAAGAAATGTGCCAACCTCATCAGCGCAGGCAAGGCATATCAAAAGATGAACGATTTGCCGTTGGAGTTGCAGTTCGACATTATTCTGCAGGTGGGCGAAGACGAAGACCATTTCACGACGGAGCATCTCGAAGATGCCATCCATCCGCGACTCCGAACCTATTAGCCTGCTCGTTTCTCGGCGGCGAGGCTGTAGAGCTCGAGCAGAGTTGTGCTGTCGCAGTCGGTGCCGGTTATGCTGCAGTCGAGGTGCTTGATAATGGCATCGTCGGCGATTTCGTTGATGAAGTCCGATTCACCGAGTTCGCTGAATCGGTTGAGAAACTCGCTGACTGTTATCTCGCGGTAGCTGTGCGCGGGTTGATAGGCAATCGACTCGTCGCCGGTAACGACAGCCGATACCATTCCGGCTTCTTCGAGCTTTTCGAGCACGTTGTTGAGCAGGTGCAGTGGCAGGTTGTAAGCGGTCATCATGTCGTGCTTGGTCAGTGGAGCCTGTCCGGATTCGAATCGCCCCACGATGATAGCAAACGTGTAGACAGCCAATTTGTTGTAGTAGCGTTGCGAAATGGCGTCGAGTTTGTTGATGTAGCTGAATCGGAAAATGTTTTGCGCAGAGTAGGTAAGCACCACGCCGGCAATGATAATCACCCATGTCATGTACATCCAAATCATAAACAGCGGCAGGAAAGAGAAACTACCGTAGATGGCGTTGTATTTCGTGACATACATCTGGCTGCCGACGAACACCGTTTGAAGCACTCTGAACAACGCGCCGCAGATAAAGCCGGAAATCAGCGCATAGCGGAATTTTACTTTCGTGTAGGGGATAAGCGCATACATCGCGGCGAAGACCAAGCAGGTGAGGAAAAACGGCGCCCAGTCGAGCAAAGTGCGTACCACCGGCGAAAGATATTCAAAATCTTTGGCGAGCGTCGATTGAACGAAGTTGGACATCATCAGCGAAATGCCGGCAGAGCATATCATCAGGATTGGCAGCACGATTATGATGGTCGTATAGTCGGTCACGATGCGATACCATCCGCGACCTTTCTTGACGCCCCAAACGTGGTTGAACGTCATCTCGATGTTGCGCAAAAGGCTTATCAAAGTCCACAGCAAAAAGAGGATGCCGAATCCGATAAAAACGCCGCCTGAGGCAGATTCGAGGTATTTGTCGACGAATCCCAGCACGGTTTGCATTGCCGATGTTTGCTGGGGAAAAACGCTGAAGATTTCGTCGCGAATAAGGTTCTGGAACCCGAATCCGCGGGCAATTGCAAGAATCAGTGCTAAAACGGGCACGACAGCGAGTAGGGTGTAGTAGGTCAGCGAACTTGCTCGCGATTGGATGTTTTTGTCTAAATACGACCTGACGGAAAGATTCACAGTTTTGATAAGCCCGACATACCAAATGTTGCGTCGGTCGTTCCATACGCCGTCGATGCAGTAGTCTATCCACTTGCGGATGCGTCGGCGCAACGTGTCGAGACTCGGTTTTAGCGGTTTCATATAGAGTGCGCGTTTTGTTATTCAAAAAAAGCAGTGCGGCTATAAGCCGGGTTATGTCGCAACACGAAGTTGCGTCCTGTCATTTATCTAATCCCGATGTTGCCACCGGGCTTGAGCAGTCTACCCCCCGACAATGGACGAGCAGCCCTTAGATGCCGGTATACTTGACCTTGCAACCCATAAGACGTGCGGCAGGCTATGTTGCCATAGCCCCCGGTGGGCTCTTACCCCGCCTTTTCACCCTTACCACCAAATGGTGGCGGTTGTTTTCTGTCACGCTACTCCACCCTCGCGAATGGCTTCCCGTTAGGAAATATGGCGCTCTGCGTTGCCCGGACTTTCCTCTTGCCGATGCCGACAAGCGACAGGACACCGCACTGCTTACTGCAAAGGTATAAAAAATTCGACAAACCACGCACCGAGTTGCAGGTTTTTTTGTGGCAGACGTGTTGTTCGAAAACAAAACGGGCGTCGGCTGGTAATGCCGATGCCCGTTGATTGCTGTCGGTCAATCGTTCGCTTAGTCGCGGCCGCCGAAGAAGCGGAGCAAGTAAAGGAACAGGTTGATAAAGTCGAGGTAGAGGCTGAGTGCGCCGAGCGTCGATACTTTGCTCAATGTTTCCGGCGAGTCGGCATATGCTACCATGTGCTTGATTTTCTGGGTGTCCCACGCAGTCAAACCGATGAAAATGCCTACGCCTACGATGCTGATAATCCAGTCGAGTCGGCTGCTTGCCAGGAAAATGTTGACAACGATGCATACGAGCAGACCGATAAGCGCCATCATCAGGATTGAGCCAAACTTCGAGAGGTCCGCCTTGGTGGTGTAGCCGTAGATAGCCATTGCACCGAATACGCCGGCTGTAATCAAGAAGGTTTGGGCGATTGACGTACTTGTATAGACAAGGAAGATTGTCGAAAGGACAACGCCGTTAATGATTGCATAAAGAAAGAATAGTAAGTTTGCAGTCGTTGCGCTCAACTTGTTGATTGCTCCCGAAACCGAGAACACGAGAACAATTTCTGCAATCAGCAGTCCCCAGTATGCCCACGAATTCTGCAACATAAACGCCAGGAACGTACCGTTTAGCAATACGGCGAACGATGTTGCTGCCGTAACCAATAGGGCGAGGAACATGCGCATAAACACGCCACGCATAGCCTTAGCCACGTTGTTGGCATACACCACATCGGGCTGATAACTAAATTGATTGTAATTTTCCATAATCTAAATTATTTGTGTGTTGTAAAAACTAACAAATAGCGTGCCGAAAATGTTTACATACGTTCGGGCACGTCGATTCCAAGCATCCAGAATGCGCGACGCACGGCGTTGCCAACAGCTTCCGACAGGTCGAGGCGGAAGGCTCTGACGTTTTGGTCGCTCTCACGCATAATCTGATAGTCGTGGTAGAACTGATTATACTCTTTAACCAGGTCGTATGCGTAGTTGGCAATCAGCGCCGGGCTGTAGTTGCGTCCTGCTTCGGCAACGATGTCGGCGAAGTCGGCAAGTCGCTGAACGAGAGCGATTTCCTTGTCGCCGGGCGTAACCGATTCAGCATCGAACGTGCGTTCGACGCCGGCTTCTGCGGCCTTGCGAAGCACGGATTGGATGCGCGCGTAGGTGTATTGAATGAACGGACCGGTGTTGCCGTTGAAGTCGATTGACTCTTTCGGGTTGAACGTCATATTCTTGCGCGGGTCAACCTTGAGGATGAAATACTTGAGTGCGCCGAGTCCGATGATTTCTGCAATTTTGTCAGCCTCGTCTTGCGACAGCCCATCAAGTTTACCGAGCTCTTCCGATGTCTTTTTAGCATTTTCGACCATTTCGTCCATAAGGTCGTCGGCGTCGACGACGGTGCCTTCGCGCGACTTCATCTTTCCCTCGGGGAGTTCGACCATACCGTAGGAGAAGTGCACAAGGTGTTTACCCCATTTGAAACCGAGGCGGTCGAGCAGCAGCGAGAGAACCTGGAAGTGGTAGTTTTGCTCGTTGCCGACAACGTAAATCATCTTGTCGATGGGGTAGTCCTGGTAGCGAAGTTTTGCCGTGCCGATGTCTTGAGTCATGTAGACCGAAGTGCCGTCGGAGCGGAGCAAAAGTTTGTGGTCGAGTCCGGCGTCGGTCAAGTCAGCCCAAACAGAGCCGTCGTCTTTGCGATACATGATGCCTTTGTCGAGACCTTCCAACACTTTCTCTTTGCCTTCGAGGTACGTCTCGCTTTCGTAGTAAATCTTGTCGAAATCGACGCCGAGGCGCTTGTAAGTTTCGTCGAAGCCTGCGTAGACCCACGAGTTCATCGTGCGCCAGAGCGAGCGAACCTCTTCGTCGCCGGCTTCCCAGCGGCGCAACATGTCGCGTGCTTCCTGCATCAACGGTGAAGCGGCTTCGGCTTCTTCTTTGGTCATTTTCGGATTTTTCTCCATCAGTTCAGCCACTTCGGCTTTGTAGTGGCGGTCGAAAGCCACATAGTAGTCGCCGATGAGGTGGTCGCCTTTCTTGCCGACCGATTCGGGAGTGTCGCCGTTACCCCATTTCTGCCAAGCGAGCATCGACTTGCAGATGTGGATGCCGCGGTCGTTGACGATGTTGGTCTTCACCACCTTGTTGCCGTTGGCTTTGAGGATGCGCGACAGGCTGAATCCGAGCAGGTTGTTGCGGATGTGTCCGAGATGAAGCGGCTTGTTGGTGTTGGGCGACGAATATTCAATCATCACCAGCGGACTCTCGGGAGTTTCTTCCTTGAATCCGTACTCTTTCATCATGTCGAGGTGAGCGAACACCGTCAGCCAGAACTTCGGTTCTATCGTTATGTTGAGGAATCCTTTTACTACGTTGTAGGTCTTAACAGCCTCGCAGTGCTCAACGAGGTAATCGCCTATTTCGGTAGCAGTTGCTTCGGGCGACTTCTTTGAGGCACGCAAAAACGGGAAAACGACAACGGTAAGGTTGCCCTCGAATTCTTTCTTAGTGGTTTGCGGCACGATTGTGTCAGCCGCTACATCTACGCCGTAGAGAGCCTTCAGGGCTTCCGCTGTAGATGCTGAGATGATGTTATCTATCGACATATTTTAATGTGTATTGCATTTCAACCTACAAAATTAATACATTTTCGTCAAACTTCGGTGCTTTAGCGCAGTTTATTTGCGAGATGTCGGTCGTATGGCGCAAAAAAAAGCGAATAATGCAGGTTAAGATTTCAGGATTAGTAGAGAGTATGTATAACAGTGCGAATTTACTCGTTATTAGGCAATGACAACAAGTATTCAGGAGCGAAATCTGCTCCGTTTTCCCACTCCTCTGTATTATACTTAACTGAAAAATTCTTGAAATAATCCAAATCCTTAAGCGGTTCAAATACCATCCCCTTTAGCGACGACTCTAAGTCGACAACTTTGGTCACGTTATTATTAAACCACAATTTTATGCGGTAATCACCGACGTATTCTGCTTTTACAACCTCTATAAACATAGTCTACAAAGAATTATTTTAGTGGTTCTATTTTATTCAATGGCATACCGTTTTGGGCTTTTTCCCAATTGCGAAGAAGTTCTTCCCGATGTATCTCTAACCATTCGAGAATCATTTTCAATGCACGACCGGGCATCTCTCCTTTTACGACGCCATCAGATATATTAATAATCACTTTATAATCACCATACCAAGCATGGAAATGGGCAGGTGCATGGTGTGTAAAATTCATCAGGATTATTATCCCGTAGAAAACACTTATTTGGGGCATATTTACCTATTATCAAATAAAAAACAATTCGAGCTAAAATATTGTTCATTTCAGAGTTATAAAGCAAATTAAACCGCACCGGTGCGCCAATCTAATTATAAAGTGGCACCAACTGGTGCGTATTTTTGCGAAAGCAAAAATACGAATTTTTCTTATATCGACATCAAAACTCGTTCAACATTTAACAAGGTATGTCATAATTTCGCCTATAATTTCGTGTATGGCGCAAAAAAAGAGCACCCGGGGCGGTGCTCAAATGAAAAAACTCTTTTGCTGTGTATCTAATTATCTATATCGACAAGGTTAAAATCTTTGTCGAATTTGAGTTCGAGACGAGACGACAGTTCAACTTCGTAGCCGCGGCTGTCGCGGTCGATTTTGATGATTTTTGCTTCCGGATAGTTGTTTTGCACTAGCTTGATGATTTGTGCGGGCACGATTGCCACGGGCACTTCCGGGCGGCATTCAACTTCGGTCCAATCGCCGCGTCGGTCGAAGTCGACTGAGTTGCCCGACGAGAATTTCACCTCGTAAGTGTTGCCGGCCAGCTCTTTGTCGACGGTGACGAGCACTGGCTTTTCGGCGGTGAGGTGCTTTTTGACGAATGACTGAGCCGCATTTGGCAAGTCGGTCAGCTTCGCAGGGCGGTCGTTGCCCGCGCAAGCCGAGAATGCCATAAGCGTGCTAACAATTATCGTTGCGTAGATTGTAGAGATTTTTATAAATGATTTCATCTGTCTATATGTTTTCTCTTATAACATCCGTCGGGTGTAAATTGTTTAAGACCAAATAATTAAATATACTTAAAACGGATAGCCGATTGCGAGGTTGAAGGCGAGGCTTTTGCGGAAGGATTCCATGTTGTAGTAGCCTGATTTCGAGGTTTGGTAGGGTAGGTGGAGCCCGACGCCGAGGTCGCCGCGGACAACTATCATACCCATGTCGAAACGCAGTCCTACGCCGGAGCAGAGCGCCAGGTCGCGGAAGAAGTTCGACGAAAGTTTTGCACCCGGGCGTTGCGGGTCGTCGGAGAGTAGCCAGATGTTGCCGGCGTCGACGAATACTGCACCTTTTAGCATCGAGATGATGGGGAATCGCCATTCGAGGTTGGCTTCGAAGCGGAACGTACCGGTCTGGTCATAATAGCCTGAGCCCGACGACTCCGAGTGATAACTTCCCGGACCTATGCTGCGTACGGCGAATGCTCGCAGGGAGTTGGCTCCGCCGACGTAGAACATTTCGGTGTAGGGCACTTCCTTGGAGTTGCCGTAGGCGTGCGCGGCGCCGAGGAATAGCCGCCCGACGAGGCGATTGTCGGCGGAACCGATGCGGTGTGAATAGACCGTCTGCACTTGCGCTTTGACGAATTGCGAGAAGGGCAAGCCGAAGAGTCGTTTGTCGCTGCCGGCGCCGGTTGCTTCCCAGATGCCCGACAGGATGTTGCCGCCTTCGACAACCGATGCTTGAAGCGTTAGCCGTCGGCGTGCTTGTCGGCGAGGTCCGAAGGTGCGGTCGTAGGTGTAGGTGTAAGCCATTTTGGCTATGAATTGGTCTTGAAAACTGAGTGCGATGGCTTTGTTTTCAGCCATTGTTTGGTCGAACTGCGGCGTTGTGCTGAGCAGTTTGTTGTAGCGAAGGTCGATGGGCGTAAACTGATTCTTGGAGTAGCGCGAAGCCATCCATTCGTAGCCGAATCCGGTGTTGAGTTGCACCATCTTGAAGAAGTGTGGACGATTCATAATGTCGCCGCCGACGTTTACGCGTGTCCAACTGAGTTCGCGGCGGATGGTTTTCAAAAATTTTGGCGCAATGAGTCGAGGAAATGCCAATTCGGCGTTCAGCCCGAATTCGTAGGAGTTGAAGTCGCTGCGATTTTTGCCTTGTTCGATTTTACCGATTTGCCATTCGTAGGCGAGGTCGGCTTTTATGGTGAGCCGTTCTGCGCCGCCAAACATGTTGCGGTGAGCCACGGCAAACGATACGCCCGGACCGAGGTAACTGTTGGATTTCGACGAAAGGTTTAGCTCGAGTTGGGTGGTCAAAGGCTTGTCGAAGCGGCAAGTTATCTGAGCGTTGAGGGTGTCCGATTTTACGCTGTCGAGCGGTGTAAGGTCGAGTGCGACGGAGTTGAAAATGCCGAGTCGCGAGAGGTATGCTTGGGTGTTTGTGATTTGACGCATTTTGACGACGTCGCCGGTGTTGAACGTGATGCACGATGGGATGAGGTCCGGACGGAGTTTTGCCGGACGCATGCAAACGACGTCGCCGTGGTCGGTTTGAATCGTGTCTGGATGTCCTGTGCCGTCGTTGCGCAGAATTAGTGTCGACACGTTGCCGAATTTATACTTTCGTGTAGCCGGCTCGACGACGTCGGGACTGTAGACCAGACGAAGTGCGATGCCGTCGGAGATTGTCGAATCTGCCTCAAACGTGAGAAATTCGGGTCGGAAATAGTAGTAACCTTGATTGCGCAGTCGGTTGGTGATGCGAGTTCGGGCAGCCGCGAGCGAGTCGACGCAGAACACTTCACCTCGGCGAATTGCGGCATCGCGGCGGGCATAAGCGTTGATGAGCGAGTCGAGTTGTGAGTTGGAGTCGGGTAGCAGCCGCAGTTCGGTGATTCGCTTCGGCGGGGCGACGTTGACGAAATAGTCGACGCGTGCTTTGCGCCGATTCTTTTTGTTGTAAAGGAGTTCGTACGACGTTGTAGAACCGAAGTAGCCGTTTCGACCGAGCATTTCCTCGACCATTTTCATTCGCAGGTCGGGGCGTACGTCGGAGATGAGCACTGGCTGCTCGGAGAATTTGCGGTAGATCCAGCCTTTGAGTCCTTTTGCGTCGTCTTGCCAGTGGTTGTAAATCCATAGTCCGACGGGAAGCGGCCAGCGCACGTAGGGCGAGTAGAGTGAGTTGTTGGCTGGCACGTTGATGGTCGATTTGATGTTGTCGACCACGCCGGAAGGCACTTCGACGGTGTCGGGGACGTTGATTTTGAGGTGTTTTACGCCGGTGTAGAGCACTTCGTCGTCGGCGAGCCGCGAGGTGGTGTGGCACGATGTCAGGGCTGCGCAGAGTGCCGCGCAGACGACTACAATCGACAATATGTGTTCTATTCGGGTCATTATTTGGTTGTATTAATTGAGTCGAGTGTTACAGGTTTGCGGTCGCTGACGGGCTGTTTGCGGCGCTTGAAAATGCGGAAAATGTCGCGAATCGACGAGATGTTGCGTTTCCAAACGAATCCGCCGCCCATCTCGGTGATTTCGCCTTCGAGGATGCTTTCATACTCGGTTTTGCGATAGAGTTTGAAAGCAGTTGTGCCCGATTTGTTGAGCTTATACTCAAACGAAACGTCTTGGAAGAGGTTTTGTTCAAGATTGTCTTGCGCCGACTCGCCGGTGGAGTAGTTTCCGCCCACGGAGATTACGAAGCGGTCGTTGAAGCTCTTCGACACACTGTACGACCAACTCGTTTCGGTCGATTTGTCGTCGCCGGTGGCAGTGTCGTAGCGGTCGACGCCAAGCGAGAAGTCGACGCCGGGAACGTTGTTCGAAATCCAGTTGTTGAGCGACTTCTGGAGGAATGAGTATGCCAAATTTTCAGCGGAGAGGTTCGATGCCGTTTTGGTCGACTCGCCGCTGTAGGAGCCGTAGAGCAGGAGGTTCATGGCTTGCTGCGAGCGTTGTTCGGCAGTCATTCCGCTCAGTTCGTTGGCTACTGTCATATCGCTCTCGGTGGTTACGTCGAAGGTTATTCCGAGAGTCTTGAGCGAGCCGTCGACTTTTAGCGTTATGTCGAAGGGCACCACCCGCGAACTTTCGTTGGAGGTTATGTTCGCCTTGACGGTGTTGACGGCTTTGATGTTGAGTTGCGGGTTGAGCATATCGCCTGTCCACGACACGTCGGAGCCGTCGACGAAGTCGAACTTCTTCTCGCCAATCATCGGCACGTTGTAGCGCGCCATTCCGTCGGAGAGCACGTAGCGCCCGGTCATTCGGCTGTCGCCTTGGTAGGTTTGGTAGTAGTTGAGCGTGCCGGTGCCGTTGATTTGTACGCGGTCTTTGCCGTCGGGCGATAGGTAGACGGCAAACTGTGCGTTCGGTTGGAGTGTGACGGTGGCATTGATGCGCATTGCAAACGACTCCTCGGCAACGGTGTCGGCAGCGGCGGTTTTGCCGTCGTCGGCGAAACGCACAAATGTGACGACATTGCTGCTTGCCGATTCCGCCAGGCTCTTTATGTCGGTCTGCATAAGGTAGGTCACGTTGCTTGCCGACAGAATTGTCATATTGAGGTTGGCGTTGAGGCGATTAAGGTAGCCTTGCAGCGAGGCGTCGATGTCGGCGAAGCATTTTCCGAACACTTCCGACGTGCCGGTCTTTTTGCCGTCGATGAGTTGCACGTTGCGCCCACTGATGTTGAGGTCGGTATACATCTTGTTGAACGGCAACAGGTTGACGTAGCCGTCGATGGTTAGCGGGTTGCCTCCGCCGGCGCCTTGCAGGTCGAAGCGGTCGAAGCGCAATACACCGTTGTCGAATGGTATTGCCACTGTGTCGAGGGCGAATTTTGCGCCGTAGGTTTTTAGCGCCACCGTTGCCGAATCCAGCTGCAAGTATCCGCCGAGTTGAGGATTGTCGAATGTTCCGTCGAACGTGATTCGGCTGTCGAGGTAACCGGTAAGGGCTAACGTGTTTTGCGGGAAGAAAGCGTTGGCAACGGCGAGCGGCATCCGTTGTGCGTCTAACTTCATCTTGTAGTAAGTCGTGTTGAGGCTGTCGAGCATAACGCCGCGAATCGACCCGACGTTTTGTTTGTCGATGCTCAGCCCGATGCGAGCGGCAATGTTGCCCGACTCTTCGACGTAGCCTGCGCGTGCGTCGATGCCGATGTCGCCGATGCGATACTTGCCGCGGCGCAGTTCGTCGATGTCTATTTTGCCGTTGCCCCAGATGTATTTTTCGTTGTAACTGAGTTTCATATTTGCATTAATCGTGCCGTCGATTTCCGGCGCGAAGGGCGACAACGACAACCAGTCTTTGATGCGAATAGCCGCCATTTCGACGTTGATGCCGCTATGTTTGCTGTCCTTGCTGTCGGTTATGCTTATTCGACTTCCGTCGGCTGTCGATGCTTGCAGATTCGCTCGTATCGACTTGTTGGAAAGGTCCATTTCGACGAAATTGTCGGGGTTGATTGTCCATTGCTTGGCGGCAATCGTCGGATTCTCCGGATATAGGCTAAGTCGCATCAACGAGTCCTCCATCGTTACGGATGCTCCGACGCTGAAGCCGTCGATGCCAAGTCCGTTTTCTTGCGAGAGATATGCCGTGCAGCGGTTGCCCGAAATCGAGCCGCTCATGTTTGCATATTTGAAGAGTTTTGTGTTGTCGAGCGAGTTGCTCGTGCGAATGTCCCAGAAGAGACTGTCGTTGCGCGTGTATCCCGACAGGCAGACCGAGTCGACGGTCACGCCGCCTGAGGTCACGCCGAATGCGTCGGCATCGAAGGTGATTTCGTCGCGTTTCGCCATATCGATTACGAATCGGCTGTATTCCATGCCGGAGGCTTTGAGATATTGCGCCATGATGTTGCTTTGTCCGGCTGTGCCTTTTAAGTCGAATTGCGGCATCGCGTTTTTGAATGCGGCAACGTCTATGCTGTGATTGTCGATGGCTTGCGTCAACGTCTGCACGCAGCCGCCGAAAGCGTCCAGCCATGCCATAAGTCCGGATGCGGAGGCAAAATTGAGGTCGAGGTCGCCGTTGCGCAGCGCGATGTCGGTAGCCTCCGGCGACGAATCGAAGTTGAGGTTTAGTTGGTCGATTTCGTAGTTGTCGGAGCCCATGTTGAGGCGTACGTCGGAGAAATCCGTTTTCCCGCTGTAACGCTCTCCGCGCACATCGGCAAACAGGTCGGCGGTGACCGCGAGTCGTCCGCCGAATGGCGTCGGCGTCAGTCCTAACATCATCAAGTCGATATCGTTGAGGTTGCTTTCCAGGCTTACGTTGTAAACGTCGGGGGCTATCGAGCCTGTGAGCGACAGGTCGAACGCCATGCCGGGACACATCGAGTATGCCATCAGTTCGACGTTTCCGTCGGCGATGAGAGCCTCGGCGCTTATGTCGTGCAGCGTTTGGTTGGCAACGGCTATCGAATCGACTCGGCACGACATTTGTCCGTTCAAAGTGTAGAGGTCGAAGCCTTTGACGTCGGCAGTCAGCGAGCCGGAAACGGCGCCCACGCTGCCGGATGGCATTATCGAGCGCACGTCGAAGCCGGCGAGTCGGATGTCGGCATTCGTCTTGTCGGCGCGCATGTTCCAGCTTCCGTCGGCAACAATCTTTCCGCCATCGGCAGTGCCTCGCAGTTTCGCGCTGAGCGTCGAAGCCGCATAACGGGCGTCGGCGGCAAGACTTACTCTCGGAATGCGCAGCGACGACGGGAGCACGCCGAGTCGTCGAGCCACGACGTCGCCTCCTGTAAGTTCGCCGCGAAGATTCAGTTCGGCTGCCAATTTTCGGCTGTCAGTCGGGTTGCTGACCGAGCCTGTTGTGCGCAGTTTTGCTATCTTGTCGATGGTTAATGCCAATTCGTTGATGTCGATTTTTCGGCTGTCGCCGCTTGCTTTCAGCGTAAGTTCCGCCGGAGTGGTTCGCGACACAGCTTGCAGTGTCGGACGCAGTTCCGGCATAGCTTTTCCAACCTCTTCGAGCGACACCGACGCACCTAAAGCCACGTCGACCGTCCAATCGTCGAAGTTCTGCATGTGTGCGTCAAGGTTAAGGTGCGAGGAAAGCGTTTCGAGATGTATGTTGTTGAGGTTCAGTGTTGTGTCGCTCATCTCCACCAATCCGTTGAGGCTGTATAACTCTAACCCGGAGCGCTCGCGTGCGCTGATGTCGACGATGGGAATTCTGATAGTTGCTCCGCGGTTGTAGAAATCGTCGACGGCAACGTTTATGCGTTCCGCTTTGATGTAGTCCATACACAGACCTTCCTGCGGGCGGCTTGAGCGCATACGATATAGTGCGGATGCGGATTTGAGCCGCAGCGAGTCGGCAACAATGGTCCATTCCATTCCGTCGGCCGTCTTGACGGTATCGACAGGGCATAGCCGAGCGAACACCGTTGCCTCTTCGGGCGTGGGGTAGACGTAGTCGGCACTTAGCGAATCGATATTGACGCTGCCGACGGATACTTTTCCGACAGCCAAGTTAAGTGCAACTTTGTCGATTTGCGCGCGAGGCACGACGACGTTGAGCGAGTCAATGGTCGGCATCATTGCCATCTTGTAGTGTACGTCGGCAATGTCGATTTTTGCCACGTCGATAGTCCAATTATTCTTGCTCTCCGTAGTGTCTTTAGGTTCTTCCGTTTGGGCGTGACGTCGGTCGATGCCGAGCGCAACGTCGCCTCCGTTCACGCTGAGCGATTTCGCTTCGATTTGCCCTGTTATGAGTTTCAGCTTTAAGTCGTCGAGTCGGACATCGTTGACTTTGGCTTGTAGCGAAGTGACGCTGTCGGCGGTTGTTATGCCCAGTCGCACGCCTTTACCTTCAAGATGACGCACCACGACGTCGCCCATCAGCAAGGGCAAAATCCGCGCTTCTACTTCGGCATTCGATGCCGCTGCCAGCGTGTCGCCGCTTTCGGCAACGGTCACGCCGGCGACTTTCAGCGTTAGCGGAAAGCCCAACCGCGCATCGTCGATGTCGATTTTCATCGTTGTCGAGGCTTCGACACGCTCGATTACCGACGCCAACACAAAACGAAATATCGCAGGCACATAGAGCAAAGCGGGAAGCATGGCGATGAGTGCCAGAACGATGCCTGTGATGCGCACCGCTCGGCGTACGCCGCTCACCGCTTTCCGCTTCGGCTTGCTTTCGTCTTGCTTGTTGGTGGCTTCGGTTGTCATCCTGCTAACGTTTTGTTAAATAAGAGATTAACGCTCCTACGGCAGCTCCGCCGACATCGGCTGCAAAATCGAGAATGTCGGCGCTTCGACCGAGTTGCATAGCGCCTTGAAGTATCTCAATCAAGCCTCCGTAGCCTGTCGCCAGTACAAATGCCACAATAGCAGTAACGAATGTTTTTTGCCGACTCAAGTCGAGGTTGAGGCACCATGCCAGGACGAGAAACATCAGCCCGTGAATCACCTTGTCGGCGCCTTCAAACAGCGGCATCGGCGGCTCAGGTAACGGCGATGGCACAAGTGTCAGATATGCAATTGCAGCAATTACCACCACGCTCATAAGCCATCGCGGTACTCTTGACAATATCGTCTTGGTCACTTTCATATTGCTAAATTAGTGCAAATCGAGGGAAAAACCAAACGAAACGACCTTTTCATTTGGAAAATCGCCGAGAAAGCATTAATTTCGCACATTATTAAGCCCAAAATTGAATTAGATATGAATGAGAATCAAACCCCTGAGGAATACCGTGATATTTGCCCTTTCACCGATGATGAGTTTGCCGGAAAGATGGCGGCAATGGTCGAAGAACCGGGTTTTAAGCACGCCATACTGTGGGTAATGCCCGACGTCGACTATGATGCCTTTTGTGCTCAATTGCTCGCCATAAGAAGTAAGGAAGAATTCCAAAAAAAGGTGGTGCGCCCGTTCTTGGAAATGCTTACGGCGAAAACCACCCAAGGAATCAGTGCCGGCGGCATCGACAATATCTCCGACTCTCAAGCCTATACGATGATAACCAACCATCGCGACATCGTGCTCGATGCCTCGTTGCTCAACTTGTCGCTCTTGCGCGCCGACCGACGTACTACCGAGATTGCTATCGGTGACAATCTGCTCATCTACGATTGGATTACCAACTTGGTGCGACTCAACAAGAGCATCGTGGTGCGCCGCAACGTAGGTATGAAGCATGCTCTCGAGGCTGCTCAGCAACTGTCGGGCTACATCCGCTTTGCCGTTACCGAGAAGAAAGAATCCGTATGGATTGCGCAACGCGAAGGTCGTGCAAAAGACAGTAGCGACCAAACTCAGGAAAGCCTTGTCAAGATGTTGTCGATTGGCGGACCCGCTGACACCCTCCGCAACATCCTCGACCTGAATATTATGCCCGTAGCAATCAGTTACGAGCTCGACCCGAACGACTATCTCAAGGCTCGCGAATTCTTGCTCAAGAAGAAAGACCCGTCGTTCAAGAAAACTCAGCGCGACGACCTCTTCAGCATGGAAACCGGTCTGCTTCAAAACAAAGGACATGTGCATTTCCAATTTACCGAATGTATCAATCCGGAAATCGAGCGCCTTGCCGGACTCGACCGCCACGAGCAACTCCTCGGCGTGTGTGAAGCCATCGACCGCCATATCCACGCAAACTACCACTTGTATCCGTGCAACTACATCGCCTACGACCAACGTATGGGCTCCGACGAGATGCGCAGCCGTTACTCCGATGACGACCTTCGCTCATTCAACGAATACCTCGACGGACAACTTGCCAAGGTGCAGAAAGAAGTCGATTTCCCGTTGGCTGACGACGATTACAAGTTTATGCGCGACATGATGCTCGTGATGTATTCGAATCCTGTTGTCAATAAAAGTAAACTCGTAGAGGTTTAATGAACTACTTGGCGATTGTAGTCGTTATATTGTTGGTGTATGTTGCCGTAAAAGTAGACCGTCACGTCTTTAATAGGCTTGAAGATCGTTCGCTACGGTACGCGGAGTCCTATATTTATATAAATTTTTTGCCCTATCTTTCTTTGTTGTTAGTCGTATTATTTACGCTAATGCGCATTGTTGATAATATACCGACGTTTGGGTGGATTCTACTCGTGGCGTTTATCGGCTTGGCGATAAAGAATATTTACGGCATTTCTTTGCTACTTTCGTCGATTCCGAAACTTTGGCATGGGGATTCGTGGCGCAGCGTGCGTCAAGTTGGGGCTGTCCTTGCTTTTGCCTTTTTAGGCTATGTTGTCTACTGCACTACTGTGACCACTCGTCGTGTCGAAGTTGTCGACGTGGAGTTTGCCTCCGAGCGCATCCCTGCGAAGTTTGACGGCTACCGCATTGTCCAGTTCAGCGACTTGCATCTCGGCACGTTTGCACGAAGGGGTAAGTTTGTCGACCGCCTTGTTGATTCCATTAATGCGCAGCAGCCCGATTTGATAGCCTTTACGGGCGACATCGTAAACTTTCGCCCTGAAGAACTGCGCCAATTCGTGACGAAGCTACGTCGACTGCATGCTCGCGACGGCGTGGTTGCCGTGACCGGAAATCACGACTACGGCGACTATGTATCTTTGATTACAGAGGAGGAACGGTCGCAATATTTCGACGAACTGATGACGCTTATGACTGATTCGCTCGGTTGGCAAGTGCTCAACAACCGCAGTATTGCTCTTCGTCGTCAAAACGACAGCATCAACATTGCCGGCGTGGAAAACTGGGGCGAGCCTCCGTTCAAGCAATTAGGCAATCTCAAAGCTGCACTGGCTAACGTCACCGACTCGATCTATACAATCTTGTTGAGCCACAATCCGCGCCATTGGGACTGCGAAGTTGCCGGCAAGACCAACGTCGACCTTACCTTGTCGGGGCATACGCACGCCATGCAAGCCCGATTCGGCAGTTGGTCGCCTTCGGCATGGCGCTACGAGCATTGGGCAGGGGCATATAGTCGCGGCAACCAATGGCTGTACGTCAACATCGGCTGCGGCGAAGTGGGGCTGCCCGTTCGATTCGGCGCAACGCCCGAAATTACTCTAATCACATTGAAATCAAAGCAATGACCGATTTTGCATTAGCATATACAATCAACCAAACCGGCATCAGCCAACATCAAGTCAATGCCACAATTCGCTTGCTCGACGACGGCGCGACGATTCCGTTCATCAGCCGTTACCGCAAGGAAGTGACCGGCAGTCTCGACGAGGTGCAAATTCATTCCATCGCCTTGGCTTACGAAAAAGCCGGCGAAATCGAGCAACGCAAGCTCTTTATCCTTAACGCCATCGAGCAACAAGGCAAACTCACCGACGAACTCGTCGACAGGCTAAACAATTGCCAAAGTCTTAACGAACTCGAAGACATCTACATGCCTTTCAAGCCTCGACGTCGCACTCGTGCCGAAGTGGCTCGCCGCAACGGTCTTGAGCCGCTGGCAAAGATTATTATGTCGCAGCGTCGTGCCACGGTTTCCGACATCGCACGCCGATACGTCAACGACGAAGTTGCCGACGCCGACGCCGCCATCGCAGGCGCAAGCGACATCATTGCCGAATGGGTTTCGGAAGACTCCGCCGTCAGAGAGCGCGTGCGCAACGCCTTTGAGCGCGGTGCTGTCATCTCTTGTCGACCCGTAAAAGGCAAAGAAGATGCCGCCGCCAACTACCGCAACTATTTCGACTATTCGTCGCCGTTGCGCCGTTGCGGCTCGCATCGCATCCTGGCAATGCGCCGCGGCGAGAAAGAAGGACTCTTGCAAGTTGGCATCGACATCGACCGCGAACCGGTTTTGGAACGCCTTCGCCGTCGTTTCGTTCGCTCCACAGGCGAGTGTGCCGACATTATTGACAACGCCATCACCGACAGTTATCGTCGACTCATCAAACCTTCGATAGAAAACGAATTTGCCGCATCGAGCAAAGACGCTGCCGACGAAGTGGCAATCAACCTTTTTGCCGACAACGCCCGTCAGTTGCTCTTTGCACCGCCGTTGCCCGGCAGACGAATTTTGGCTATCGACCCGGGATTTCGTACGGGTTGCAAAGTGGTGTGCCTCGACAGTCAAGGCAATTTGCTCGCCAACGATACAATCTATCCCACCGAGCCGCGCAACGACGTCGAAGGCGCCGCAAGAAAAATTATTCATCTTGTTGATGCTTTCAAAATCGACGCAATCGCCATCGGAAACGGCACGGCAAGCCGCGAAACCAAGCAATTTCTCAGCGGCATACGCTTTTCGCATCCGGTAGAAGTTTACTTGGTCAGCGAAGACGGCGCATCAATCTATTCCGCTTCGGCGGTCGCTCGCGAAGAATTTCCCGACAAGGACGTAACCGTGCGCGGTGCCGTGTCGATTGGTCGCCGTTTGCTCGACCCGCTCGCCGAGCTTGTCAAAATCGACCCCAAATCGATTGGCGTCGGGCAGTATCAGTACGACGTCGACCAGGCGAAACTGCGACGTGCGTTGGATTTCACCGTGGCAAGTTGCGTCAACAGCGTCGGCGTAAATCTTAATACGGCGTCGAAAGAATTGCTTACCTATGTTTCCGGTTTGGGACCGCAACTGGCAAAAAATATCGTTGACTATCGCGCTGCGCACGGCGACTTCTCCTCGCGCAGCCAATTGCTCAACGTACCGCGCCTCGGCGCAAAGGCTTACGAGCAGTCGGCGGGATTTCTCCGCATTCCCGGCGCAAAAAATCCGCTCGACAATACCGCCGTTCATCCCGAAAACTACGACATCGTGCGCCGAATGGCTGACGACTGCCGTTGCTCGGTCGATGCTCTGATTGCCGACAGCAGCATCCGTCGCGCAATCGACATTACTAAATACGTGTCGGGCAAAGTCGGTATGCCGACGCTTACCGACATTATGGCGGAACTCGACAAGCCCGGGCGTGACCCTCGTCAAACGGCGTCTACTTTTAAGTTCGACGACAGCATTCGCTCGTTCGACGACTTAAAAATCGGTATGCAACTCGACGGAATCGTTACCAACATTACTCAATTCGGCTGTTTCGTCGACATCGGCATCAAGGAAAACGGGCTTGTACACATTTCCGAACTTTCCGACACTTATGTCGCTTCGCCCTCGGACGTGGTCAAGATTCATCAGCACGTTCGCGTTATGGTTAAGGAAATCGACGCCGAGCGCCGCCGTATTGCTCTAACAATGAAAGGCATCGGATGATGAATACCTATGTAGTTTCGATAGGAAGTAACGCTGTCGACAAGGCTGAACGTCTTGCCTTCGGCTTCGACGAACTGGGCTTGCGGCTCGACGTAGTTGCCCGCTCGGAGGCTTACGTCACTCCGGCGCTGAACAGTCGCGATGCCGACTATCTCAATGCCGTCGCAGTGGTCAGAGCCGACCTCAACCTCGACAGTCTTACCGCGCTGCTTAAGCACATCGAAACCCTTGCCGGCAGGACGCCGCAGAGCAAGATGGCGGGCGTCATCCCTTTGGACCTCGATGTGGTAATTGCCGACGGCATCGTGGTTCGTTCGGGCGACTTCAACCGGCAATACTTTCAAATAGGGTGGAATCAAATTAATACACTATGGCAAAACAACAACGACTCCGACCGTTAGGCATACTCGCCCTGTTGGCGGCTATTGCCTATGTAATAGCTCCGTACGACTGCGACACGGCGTGGTACGGATTCGTCGACGATTTCTTCGTCTTCCTTGGCGGATACACATTCTTTATGTCGACCCGTCAAACAGCGGAAAAGCCGAAACAATTGCTCCGGCTCATCGCTGCCGTGACGTTTATCGTCGGCATGCTCTCACTTATCGCGCTGATTGTTCTTTCTTAATCTGCATTATTCATCGTCGCCGCTAATGCATTGTCGGTTAGTGCTTTAGTGACGGACTGATATAAATAATGCAGGATAAATGCCGACAAAAAAAAAGGTGTATCAGTTTTGATACACCTTTTCGATTGAGTTATAAAGTCAGGTCGATTATTTTTCGCCCTTTTCCATCTTTTGTTTGAGTTCGGCAAGAGCAGAGATGTCACCGAGAGTAGTTTTCTCGATTTGGTTGTTGATTGCCGGAGCTTCTTCTTGTTTAGCTTTCTTAGCAGCCTTCTTAGCTTCAGCCTTTTCAGCCTTAGCCTCATCTTCGAAAATGCGGCTGTGCGAAAGGATGATGCGCTTCGAATCTTTGTTGAATTCGATAACCTTGAAGTCGAGCTTTTCGTCGATTTGAGCTTGCGAGCCGTCTTCTTTAACGAGGTGTTTCGGAGTAGCGAAACCTTCAACGCCATAAGGAAGAGCGATAACTGCGCCCTTGTCGAGCATTTCTACGATAGTACCTTCGTGGATGCTGCCAACAGTGAATACTGTTTCGAATACATCCCAAGGATTCTCTTCGAGTTGCTTGTGACCGAGGCTCAAGCGGCGGTTTTCTTTGTCGATTTCGAGAACTTGAACGTCGATATCAGCACCGATTTGAGTGAATTCGCTCGGATGTTTGATTTTCTTAGTCCAAGAGAGGTCGGAGATGTGGATAAGACCGTCTACGCCTTCTTCGAGTTCTACGAATACGCCGAAGTTAGTGAAGTTACGCACTTTTGCAGTGTGTTTCGAACCAACAGGATATTTCTCTTCGATGTTGCCCCAAGGATCGTCTTTGAGTTGCTTGATGCCGAGCGACATCTTGCGTTCGTTGCGGTCGAGAGTAAGGATAACAGCTTCAACCTCGTCGCCAACTTTCAAGAATTCTTGAGCAGAACGGAGGTGTTGCGACCACGACATTTCTGAAACGTGGATGAGACCTTCTACGCCCGGAGCGATTTCAACGAATGCGCCGTAGTCAGCCATAACGACAACTTTACCTTTAACTTTGTCGCCAACTTTGAGGTCTGCGTCCAAAGCATCCCAAGGATGAGGAAGAAGTTGCTTCAAGCCGAGAGCGATGCGCTTCTTTTCGTCGTCGAAGTCGAGGATAACAACGTTGAGCTTTTGGTCGAGTTGAACAACTTCGTTCGGGTCGTTAACTCTACCCCAAGAGAGGTCGGTGATGTGGATAAGACCGTCTACGCCGCCGAGGTCGATGAATACACCGTAAGAAGTGATGTTCTTAACCGTACCTTCGAGCACTTGACCTTTCTCAAGCTTGGCAATGATGTCTTTCTTTTGTTGCTCGAGCTCTGCTTCGATGAGAGCTTTGTGCGATACGACTACGTTCTTGTATTCTTGGTTGATCTTCACGACCTTGAATTCCATAGTTTTGCCTACGAATACGTCATAGTCGCGAATTTGTTTAACGTCGATTTGCGAACCCGGCAAGAATGCTTCAATGCCGAATACATCGACAATCATACCGCCCTTGGTGCGGCACTTGATGTAACCCTTGATGATTTCGTCGTTGTCAAGAGCTTCGTTGACGCGATCCCAGCTGCGTGCCATGCGCGCCTTCTTGTGTGAAAGGATAAGTTGACCTTTCTTGTCCTCCTGATTTTCGATGTAGACCTCTACGGTGTCACCGATTTTCAGTTCCGGATTGTAACGGAATTCACTCATAGGAATGATACCGTCTGATTTGTAACCGATGTTAACAACAACCTCGCGCTTGTTGATCGAGATTACTGTACCGTCGATAACTTCTTTGTCTTTGATTGAGTTCAAAGAATCTTCGTAGGTCTTTACCAAAACGTCATGGCTTTGGCCTTCTACGTCTTGACCGTTCTCGTATGAATCCCAGTCAAAGTCTTCGATTGGTGAATTTTTTAATTCGCTCATTTAATAAAATTGTTAATACTAAAGTTAATTAATTGTTAGACATTATATTGCTATATAGTCGGCTGCAAAGGTAATAACATTTTTTTACTCAAACAATTTTTTCCGCAACTTTCTGACTTTAAGTGCTATAAATATCGTTTTGAATGGAAGCCCCGGCTTGAATCTAATGCAGGTTTATTTGATTTTCAACTTTCGGGCGGCTTTCAGGCACTTTTTGCGGTCGGCATCGGTAAACTCGGGATGGCGCAAAGTGCCGCCTTTCTGCACCGTTGCCACTATCTTGAAACCACTCCATCCCAGAATTTCTTTCAATGCCCTTACCACACCGCGAGTCTGATTCATAATGATGTTAAACGGCCACAGCGTGCTGCTCGCCGTAACTATTACAGCCTTCTTTCCCTTATGAAGCGCCATCGGCACTGCCATGCTGTTTTCGCCCATCATGCCGTACACAATGCGGTCGAAAAGCAATTTCAGAGTGCCGGGGATGTTGCCCCAATAGCACGGCGCGCCTATCACAATCGCATCGCAATCCTCAATCTTTTGCAGCACTCGCTGCGCATCGTCGTCGGGCATTACGCATTTCTTTGTGGAGCGGCATGTCATACACGCCACGCACGGGCGGATAGTCAACTTCGACACCTCTACTACATTTACCTCTGCCCCGCAATTCGAGGCTTCGTGCTCTATCACTTCGAGCATCCGCGAAATATTGCCATTCTTCCTCGGACTCGCATTGAGAATCAATATATTCATATCATTATAAATTAACAAAACCGACAGCCGTGCTCCACACCGCTATCGACAGCGCAAAATTAATCATTTTTTTTCGGTTCGTGTGCACATTTTCGGCACGACACGAGTTTCGTCCTCGCTTCTGAAGATTAATTAATTGTGTGAAAAATCAAGGCGATAATTTGACGGATTGCAAAAAGTGTGCTATCTTTGCAGTAGCGCAACCGCTGTTTCGGAAACCGCTGTTGCGCAAACGTAAACCAAATCTTTTGCACGCTATGAGATTTTTTGACAGAAGAGAGGAAATTGCTACACTTCAGCAGATACAAAAGCTATCACTCGACAATGCGCAGTTTACTGTCGTTACCGGACGTCGTCGCGTCGGTAAGACGCACCTTGTGTGGAAGGCTTATGAGGGTATGCCGATGCTGTATTTCTTTGTGTCTCGCAAGGCGGAAGGGGAGTTGTGTAGCGATTATATGGATGAAATTCGCGATAAACTGGGCATCGCTACTCTTGGCAATGCCACATGTTTTGCCGATATTTTTGAGTTTCTGATGAAGCTGTCGGTTGAACGACCTATCACGCTGTTTATCGATGAATTTCAAGAGTTTTACCGCGTGAATCGCTCAATCTACAGCGATATGCAGCGCATTTGGGATATTTATCACAATCGTGCTCGCATCAATCTGATTGTGTGTGGCTCAATCTTCTCGATGATGTCCAAGATATTCCGCGACAAGAAGGAGCCGCTTTATAATCGCCAAACTCGAATGATGACTGTCAAGCCTTTTACGCCAAGCGTTCTCAAGGAGATTATAGCCGAATATAATCCCGACTATAATTCGGACGACTTACTGGCTTTGTTCTCATTTACCGGCGGCGTTGCAAAGTATGTCGGGATATTGGTAGATGCCGGCGCGACCAATAAGTCACGGATGATTGACCACATTATCAGTGCCGACTCTATATTCTTGGGCGAAGGTAAGGCAACTCTTATCGAGGAATTCGGCAAGGACTATGGAGTCTACTTCTCGATACTGTCTGCAATAGCCCGGGGTAAGACCTCACGCGCTGAGATTGAGGCTGTCGTGGGTAGAGAAATCGGTGGATATCTCACCAAGTTGGAAGCGGAATATGAGGTGATTTCCAGGCAGTTGCCCATATTCGCCACAAGCCCGGGCAGAAATCTTCGATATGCTATCGATGATAATTTCTTCTCTTTTTGGTTTCGTTTTATCTATAAGTATAATTATATGCTCGAAATCGAGAACTATGAAGCACTTCGAACGATAATCAACCGCGACTATGACACTTTCTCGGGCTTAATGCTCGAGCGCTACTTCAAGCGCGTTATGATTGAGAGCCGGCAATATACGCGCATCGGTAGTTGGTGGGACCGCAAGGGCGAAAACCAAATTGACATCATTGCAGAGAACGAGCTCGACAACACCGTGACTTTTGTAGAGGTGAAGCGTAATGCAGCGAACTACGATGCCGGTCTGTTGCAAAACAAAATTGCCACCTTCATTCGTGCTACCGGCAGGTACGAAAACTACTCCATTGAGCGGCAATGCCTCTCGCTGCGAGAAATGTAGGACATTATTATATAGGCACAAAAAAGGCATCCGTGATATTCGGGTGCCTTCTCTGTTTTCGTTTTGTGGTCGGGTTTTAGCGTCTTTTGCCGCGGCCGAATTTCTTCATCATGTTGCTCGGATTGGCGTTGGTCATCTTGTGCATCATCTTGCTCATGTCGTTGAATTGCTTGATGAGGCGGTTCACTTCTTGAATCGATGTGCCGCTACCGCGAGCGATGCGTTGGCAACGTGTGCCGACGATGATTTTCGGATTTTCGCGCTCTTGGGGCGTCATTGAGCCGATTATCGCTTCGATATTTTTAAACACGTTGTCGTCGAATTCAAAGTTTTTCAACGCTTTGCCGACGCCCGGAATCATCGAAACCAAATCTTTGATGTTACCCATCTTCTTGATTTGGTTGATTTGTCCGAGGAAGTCGTTGAAGTCGAACTTGTTTTGCGCGATTTTCTTGTGCAACTTGCGAGCTTCTTCTTCGTCGTATTGCTGTTGAGCGCGTTCGACGAGCGAGACGATGTCGCCCATACCGAGGATACGGTCTGCCATACGAGCCGGGTGGAAGAGGTCGATGGCGTCAAGTTTTTCGCCTGTACCGACAAACTTGATAGGCTTAGTAACGACTGTGCGAATCGACAGGGCTGCACCACCGCGAGCGTCGCCGTCGAGCTTGGTGAGCACTACGCCGTCGAAATCGAGTCGGGTGTTGAATTCTTTTGCCGTGTTGACTGCGTCTTGACCGGTTGTCGAGTCGACCACGAAGAGCGTTTCGGTCGGGTTGATGGCTTGTTTGATGGCAACGATTTCGTCCATCATTTGCTCATCGACAGCCAAGCGGCCGGCGGTGTCGACAATCACCAAGTCGTGATGGTTCTCGCGAGCGTAGGCGATGGCGTGCTCGGCAATCTTTACCGGGTCTTTCGAGTCGGGCTCTGTGTAGACGGGCACTTCGATTTGCTCGCCCAGCACTTTCAGCTGCTCGGCGGCTGCGGGACGATAGACGTCGCAGGCAACGAGTAGGGGACGTTTGCCTTTCTCCGATTTATATTTCTTAGCAATTTTGCCCGAGAATGTCGTCTTACCGGAGCCTTGAAGTCCCGACATAAGTACGATGGCGGGATTGTCGTTGACGTTAAACGGGGCGGTGTCGCCGCCCATGAGGACGGCAAGTTCGTCGTGAACAATCTTGACCATCATCTCTTTCGGCTTGACCGATGTCAACACTTTCTGACCGATTGCCTTTTCTTTAACGGTGTTGGTAAAGTTTTTGGCAACGATGTAGTTGACGTCGGCTTCGACCAATGCGCGCCGAATGTCTTTCATCGTTTCGGCTACGTTGATTTCAGAGATTGTTCCTTGTCCTTTTAATATCTTAAACGACCTCTCGAGTCTTTCGCTTAAATTTTCAAACATTTGATGATATCTTAATAGGTTTATTCTTTAGCCAGTTTGTTTGTTCCCGGTTCAGGAAATACTATTTTAGGTGCAAAAGTGCGAGCCTCGTCGGCGCTCATCCAAGCGTAAGCCATGATGATGACTACGTCGCCGGGATAGACGCGGCGCGCTGCCGCACCGTTGAGACAGATGTCGCCTCCGCCGCGCGGGCCCGGTATGGCGTACGTGTCGATGCGTTCGCCGTTGTTGTTGTCTACGATGTAGACGCGCTCGTTGGCTACGATGCCGGCTGCGTCCATCAAGTCTTCATCGATGGTTATGCTACCTATATAATTAAGGTCGGCATTGGTCACCGTTGCTCGATGTATTTTCGACTTTAATACTTCTATCTGCATTATTCGTTGTTATTTCTTGTAGCAAATATTGTCAATCAGTCGCACTTCGCCGCAGTAGACGGTAATGCAACCAACGATGTAGTCGCTGCTCTCCCACGAGTCGACTGCCTGCATTGTCGTTCCGTCGACGATTTCGTAGTATTCCACGCGCATTTGGTCGATTGCGTTTATCGAGTCGACTACGAAGTCGATGGTTTCCGCCACGGTGTGCAACTTTGCAAAGTTACAACTTTCGAACAATATTTTGGCAATATTCGGCGCCAACTTTCGCTGTTCGGCTGTCAAACGCACGTTGCGGCTGCTCAGCGCGAGCCCGTCGCTTTCGCGTCGGATGGGGCACGACACTATCTCGAGGTCGAAGCCTTCGAGTTGCGCCATGCGACGAATCACGGCTATCTGTTGGAAATCTTTTTCACCGAAATAGGCGCGTGTCGGGTTGGCATAGCGGAAGAGTTTGCTGACGATTTGCGCCACGCCGTTGAAGTGCCCGGGGCGGTATTTGCCTTCCATCACTTCTGCAACCGGACCGAGGTCGAACACGCGTGTGTCGGGCTCGGGATATACTTCTTCGACCGACGGAGCAAATACGGCGTCGACTCCGGCTGCGCTGAGCAGCGCAAAGTCGTGCTCCTCGGTGCGAGGGTAGGTGCGCAGGTCTTCTTTGTTGTTAAATTGTGTAGGGTTGACAAACACGCTGACGGCTACATAGTCGTTTTCGCGGCGTGCTCGCTCTACAAGCGACAGGTGTCCCTCGTGGAGGGCGCCCATGGTCGGTACCAGTCCTACACTCTTGCCTTCCGACCGCTTTCCGGCGGTCGCCAACTCAAATTCTTTTACAGTTCTAAAAACTTCCATATTCTTAAAACACAAAAAACGGTGCAAAGGAAACAAATATTTATCACATAGCGAAATTCAATTAGATAAAAATTTCGTTATTTCTATTTATTTATGTGTTTTTGCGTAAAATTTGTCGTCCGGTCGGACTATTGTTTGGCGCCCGTTGGCAGCCTTAACTTCTAAAAATCGCTCGTTTTTGTGCGAATTTTGCTAATTTTTCGTCAAATTTGAGCGTGCTTGCCGAAATTTTTATGTAGAATGGTGAACATTTTGCTGAGTAATTGTGTTATAAAACTATAATTTCGGGTGATTTAGTACAATTTGTTTTAAATATTTTTGGAATTTGCGCAGATTTCTACGAGTTAATGGTTAAATTAGTATTAATAACGTGGAATTTAATTAATTCATAAAAATTTATTTAAAATCCGCTTGGAAATTAAGAATTAGTTTGTAAATTTGCCATCGGATACTAATCCAAATATAAAAAAGGAAGGAACAACAATGAAAAAATCGACCATCTGGATATTGACAATAGTCATGGCGCTGACGTTTGCCGGCCTCCTTTATATGCAGTTTATGTATATGGAGCAGATGATAGATATGCGTGCGCAGCACTTCCGCGAAGGAGCAAAGCGCAGCCTTTATTCGCTAACGACTGCTCTGGAGCAAAACGAGACCCGCAAATATCTCGAAGAAGATATGATGATTATCGAGCAGAGCATCTTCGACCCGGCGCCCGGCTCGGTCAACATGTCGACCCAAGAAATCAAGCCTTACACGCTCAAAAGCAGCAAAGGTAACGACCTTAGCGATAAAATTACCGACTACCAAGAGTCGCTCAAAGAGCAATATCTCTATCAGAAAGGTCTGCTCAACGAGGTGATTATCAACATCCTCAATCAGTCGAGCAATCGCCCGATTACGGAGCGTGCCGATTCGGCAATCGTTAAGTCGTTTTTGAAAACAGAGCTGGAAAACAACGGCATTTCAATCCCGTTCGAATATAGCATCGTCGACCGCAAAGGTCGCATAGTGTTCAAAACCGAAGGATTTGACGAAAATGCTCCCGAACGTGAGATTGTGGCTCAAACGCTGTTTCCCAACGACCCGGAAATACGCCGTCACAACATCCGCGTCTATTTTCCCGACCTGGGCAAACTGCTCTTCTCGTCGATTAAGTTTATGATTCCGGCGTTCGTCTTTACGCTTATATTGCTGATAATCTTCGTGCTGACAATCATCTTGGCATTCCGTCAGAAGAAACTTTCGGAGATGAAAAACGACTTTATCAACAACATGACCCACGAATTCAAGACGCCGATATCAACAATCTCGTTGGCGGCGCAGATGCTTAGCGACGACAGCGTGCGCAAGAGTCCGACGATGCTCCAACACGTGTCGACAGTCATAGGCGACGAGACAAAACGTCTTCGTTTCCAAGTCGAAAAAGTGCTGCAAATGTCGATGTTCGACCGCCAGAAGGCTACCCTCAAGCTGCAAGACATCGACGCAAATGCCGCCATCGAAAACATCGTCAACACCTTCAAAATCAAGGTGGAGAAGTACGGCGGCAAGATAGATAGTCGGCTTGATGCCGAAGACCCGATTGTCAACGTCGACGAGATGCACTTTACCAACGTCATCTTCAACCTTCTCGACAATGCCGTGAAGTATCGCAAAGACGACGTGCCTCTCGAACTGACAGTGACCACTAAAAACATCAACGATAAGAAAATCGAGATAACCATCCAAGACAACGGCATTGGTATGAAAGAAGAAGACGTCAAGAGAATCTTCGAAAAGTTCTACCGCGTGTCGACCGGCAACCGCCACGACGTCAAAGGCTTTGGGCTCGGTTTGGCTTACGTGCAGAAAATGGTAACCGAACTCAAAGGGCACATTCGTGCCGAAAGCAAGCTCGGTAAAGGCTCGAAATTTATAATAACATTACCAATAATAAACGATTAAGAATTATGGAAGAAAGATTGCGTATTCTACTTTGTGAAGACGACGAAAATCTCGGCATGTTGCTTAGAGAATATCTCCAGGCAAAAGGTTACAACGCAGACCTCTGTCCCGACGGAGAAGCGGGCTACAAGGCGTTCCTGAAAGGGAAATACGACTTGTGTGTGTTCGACGTAATGATGCCGAAAAAAGACGGTTTCGCCCTCGCTCAAGAGGTGCGCACTGTCAACAGCGAAGTGCCCATTATGTTCCTTACGGCGAAATCGCTTAAAGAGGACATCCTTGAAGGCTTCAAAATCGGTGCTGACGACTACATTACCAAGCCTTTCAGCATGGAAGAACTCGTATTCAGAATTGAAGCGATTCTCCGCCGCGTAAAAGGTAAAAAAGGTAAAGAAATTACTATGTACAAGATTGGTAAGTTTACCTTCGACACTCAGAAGCAAGTGCTTATGATTGACGACAAAACTACCAAACTTACCACCAAGGAGTCGGAACTTCTCAGCCTCCTTTGCGCTCACGTCAACGAAATACTCGAACGCAACTTTGCCCTCAAGACCATTTGGATTGACGACAACTACTTCAACGCTCGTAGTATGGACGTTTATATCACAAAACTCCGCAAACACCTCAAGCCTGACGATTCTATCGAAATCATCAACATCCACGGCAAGGGCTACAAGCTCATTGCTCCCGACGTTGAGGCTAAGGCGAAGTAATTTATCGTATTGAAGAGCCTGTTTCATTAAAACAGGCTCTTTCTGCTAACTTGATATACCATAACTATGGTATTGTGCGTGTGTTGTTGCACCGCTAACTTTGCAGTACAAAACTACTTAAACCCCAAAAAGAATGTACAATCTTAACAATCTCGAACTGTCGACGTTGACCCCCGAGCAGGCGCTCGACATTGCGCAAAATGCCGACCTCGACACTCTTTGTGATGCCGCCGACCGCGTGCGTAAAGAGTATTGCGGCAACGCAATGGACACTTGTTCGATTATCAACGCTCGCAGCGGTCGTTGTAGCGAAGACTGCAAATGGTGCTCGCAATCGCATAAATTTCATACCGGTATCGAAGAATACGAAATCGTCGATGCCGACCGACTTCTCGAGCTGGCTAAACGCAACGAACACTACGGCGTGCACCGGTTTGCCATGGTTACCTCCGGCAGAAAGGTGACGCTTCGCGATGTCGAAAAGTTTTGTGTCGGCTATCGTCGCCTTGCCGAGCAGACCAAGTTATTCCTTTGTTGCTCGATGGGACTCGTCGACAAGCCGACCCTCGAACGGCTCTACGAGGCGGGAGTGCGTCGCTATCACTGCAATATGGAAACGTCGTCGGACGTCTTCCCGACACTTTGCTCAACTCACACGCAAGCCGACAAGCGCCGCGTGATTGCCGACGCCAAGGCTGTCGGAATGCAGGTGTGCAGCGGCGGAATTATCGGTATGGGCGAATCGATGGAGCAACGCATCCGCTTTGCCTTCGAACTCAAGCAACTCGGCGTCGACTCCGTACCAATCAACGTGCTTAATCCGATTAAGGGCACTGCACTCGAAAATACTCCGCTCATCAGCGAAGAAGAGATTATCCGCACAGTTGCCATCTTCCGACTCATCCTCCCCGACAAGGTGATTCGCTTTGCCGGAGGCCGCGCGCGCTTGTCGCAACAGTCGGTAGAGCGTATGCTTCACGGCGGCATGAATGGCACGATGATTGGCGACCTGCTGACAACCTCCGGCAATGACGTTGCCGACGATTTCGCTATGTTCGAGCGGTGTGGCTTCGATGCAACTGCACCCGACGACACCGGTCGGTAGAAGAATTACTGTTTCTAAAAAACAAACACAATGAAATCATTTGTTTTGGCAATTTTGCTACTTCTTGTCGCTGCGCCGATAGCGCGTGCCGACGAGGCCCCGGAATTGTCGAAAAAAGAAAAGAAAGAACTCGAAAAACTGGAGAAAGCCCAACGCGAAGCCATTGAGCAGCGCAACGACTCGCTGCGATTCAGTGTGCTCCGCTCGGCAATCGAGGGAATGCGTTTCGTCGTCGTTGCCGACCGTCTTCGCGACCGCTACGGCAAAACGACATACGTCAACGAGAATACCAATTTTATCCTCGTTCACGACGACGAAGCAACCGTACAGATTGCCCTCGAACGCGGTATGACCGGCTATAACGGCATCGGCGGTTTTACTTGCCAAGGTCGCATAACCCACGTCGAAAACAAGTTGGACAAAAAAGGCAATTTGGTGGTCCGGATGTCCGTCAACGGCACAAACATCAAAGCCGACGTCTTTTTTACCTTGCCCAAAAACGGAGACCGTTGCAGTGCAACCGTCAAGTCGAACCTGAGCAGCATGAACATAACCCTCGAAGGAACCCTTTCGCCGTATCAGTACAAGACGTTTGCCAAATAAATCAGGCGTTTAAGACCTTTAATTGAATAGTGCACTTTTCCTGCAAGTGCACTATTCATTTTTTGTTAAAAGGTAAAAGCGGGCTCTTATTCTCCCCAAATAAAGAGAGTGCAATGCCCCATAAACGAATCGTACTCAACTTTGTAAGTCTTGTAGCCTTCTCTCGCTTGAGGGTCTGACGGGTCAAGTAGTGTAGCAGTCGGTTCAAAATCCTCTAAAATCCAAAATAGATTGTGAACACAGCCTACGTATGGCTCTTCAGGACCATCGTTTATCTTCTGAGCTATTCCATAACAGCCCGAATCAATAAGAGCCTGTTTCATAACAAATGTCAAAGCAGAGGCGGGCAGTCGTTGAGCAGATTTGTCCGTGCTTATAAGGGCGTGTGGCGAGCCACATAACCGTTAAGCACGGACGAATCTGCCAATGAATGTCCGTACAAAGGTATTTATCCTTTGTGTAAATAATTGATTCTGAGTAATTTGCTAAATCTACTTTAAGAAAAGTATCATGCACGCAAATTCTGTCATTGGTTGTGCTGCCCTGTCGCATATTTTGGGCGATTTTTGCTTTTCGCCGCAGTCACATAGCTCGCTATGCTCCTTTGGCTCAAAACAAAACTCGCCACAAACTAAGCAACCTCTGCGTTGACATTTGTTAAGAAACAGGCTCTTAGTCGCAGAACTTCTTTTTTTGCGTTTTTTTCTTTGCCATATTATATCAAATTATATTATTCCTACGTCGTCCTTAATCAGTCTTGGAATATCGAATGGTATGTTCTTTTATTAAAATATAATCCTACCGGTCTTCCCGGATTTTCTTGCCTCTATAACCTGCCTTCTGAGGCTGTCTGCTTCGGCTTTGCTGACCTTGCGCTCATATTCGTCGCAATACTTCAATGCTTCGTCGAACTGACCAAGGTTTTTGCACGAAATAATAAGCCCGAAGATGGCATTTTTATAATTTTTATCGATATCGTAAGCTTTCTTATAAGCTTTGTTTGCTTCAATATGGTTATTCATTCCACCATAAGATGCCGCAAGATTCACCCAGGCTTCCTTAAAATCGGGTGCAATCGCCAGTGCTTTCTTGAAATCGTCAACAGCCATTTCTCCATGCCCCGACTTCATCATCATTATCCCCATCGTTTGACACCAGATTGGACAGCTGTCGTCGCATTCCTTAGGGCAAGCATCCCCCGGGCAATTAATTTCACCGTTTCTATCACGCCATACTACCGACGGCGACTTCTTGAATATATCGAAGATTCCCATATGTCTTACTGTTTATTTGTCAAAGTATTCCCAGCGATTATAAAAATCATTGTATTTATAGTATCCCGTAAGATTTCCATGTCTGTCGAAGATATCATATCGGTTGAAGAAATCGTTCCATTTCTTATATCCGATTAGATTTCCATGCGCATCCTTGATATCTTCTCTATCAAAGAAATCATTGTGTTTTCTTGTCGTCTCAATATTTCCATGTGAATCTTTTGTTTCAGTACGATTAAAGAAATCATTTTGCTGCTCATACTTAATCATCTTGCCATACTTGTCGAAGTATTCAAGACGATTATAAAAATCATTGTACTTAGCCCAGCCTTGTAGATTTCCGTGCGAATCATAGAATTCCGTACGTTTGTAGAAATCGTTCCATTTCTGAGTTAGAGATTGCGCTGTCATAGATAGTGACATCACCATCAACAGCATTGTAATAAAAAATTTATTCATCTTCATAATCTTCTCTATCTTTATACCAATCAATAATATTATATTCATAATTGTTGCTATCGTCAAAGTATTCTAACCAAGTGCCAAGATTCTCATCAGTAATTTCACCGGACATAATAGCGTCGAGGATGTATTCCATAGCGTTAAGATATGCTTCCAAGCATTCGTTATTAACTCCGTATATTAAGTTATCGTAATTGTTAGCAAATCCTAACTCTTCGGCTTTGCTGTTAATGAGATTTTTATCATATGATTTTTTACATATACCATCAAAAACTTCTTTTTTGTTATGTTTCCCATACAACAGACCAAGAGCTTCTTTTGCAGATAAATCAATACCTTCTTCCGCATCCTCAGTAAAGTAATAATCATTAGCTTCTACTGTGAAATGGAAAGTGTATCTACTATCAGTAACCTGAAGCAATTTATTTCGAATAGATTCTATTGCTTCAACATCTGTTGTGTCTAAGGATTCTAATTCATTAGAAAGTTCTGATAATTCATCGGGAATTACGTCGTTGACGGTAGCTGAGGGACCCCCATCAGGCCATGCGGCCTCCAGGGACATATTGTAAATAATGGAGTCAACATCGACCTCTTTCAAAGAGAGCCCTTCAAACAGTTCATCATAGCCATTGTATTTGTTTATGAGATAAAGCAGTTGTTCTCGTGACAAATAAAGATCCAAATAATCACCCCAACTGTCGCAGCATTTACCACCGGTTGTACTATAGACACCAAGTGAAAAGCTTTTATCCTTTATGTTCTCGAGTACCTTTTTTGCTAATTGAATATTTGTCATGACTTATTTTTTTTTAGTTATAATTTCCATCCATTGATTTGTTATATTTATGCATATCACTTTCCATAGAATTTGGAGATGTCGAACCAACCGGTTACTTTGTATTTTATTCTCTTTGACTCTGCTAACAGAAGGTGCTTTGCTTTTCCCTCTTCGTCGTCTTCATAGCCGTTATGCGATTCCCAATCATTCTTGAGATAAGCATAATCATCTTCAGTAAATGCAGTAACATTAAATGTAACTCGGTCATAACATTTTCCGTCGGGGCCATCTACAAATGATTGCTTATCAATCTCAAAACGGAAGCCTGCAAGCTGAGTGCCTTTGGGGCGGAAGATGATAGCTTCTTCGTATGAGCGGTATTCGAGAAATTTGTACTCGAACGACACGCCATCCCAACTGTTATCCAATTCGATAACAACGGCATCTTCTTGCGAATAGCCCCAACCGCCGCTAATTGGCCATTGATGTTTCGGGAAGTCCTCCGACAGAATCTGTTTAGGAGTTTCTCTTGTTAACAACTTCTCAATTCCCGGTGTGCTTGCATATACACGCTTTGATTCAGATTTCTCGCCGACGGGCATTGTTGCTACTTCTTGCTTGGTCGTGCTGTCTTGTTTCATTTCCGAACCGAAAGGTTTGTTGATGCTATTTTTAGTCATACTCATTTTTCTCTGATTGTAAATATTGGTGTGTCCTTAACTCCGTTTTCCGCAGCTTTGCGCTCTATGGGCTTTTTACTCAATCATGGTTACTGACTGTTTAAATATGATGTAAATTTATTCAAGAAAATGCGAGATGCCAAAGGAAATGAAGAAACAAGCCTTGCAACTCGGGAATATTTCTTTTTACTCCCAGAGAATCATCGATTCATCGAGCGTGATTCGCTTAGCTTCGCCGCGTTTGCCTGTAACGTAGTAGTTCTTTGCCAAACGGTCGTCGAAGTTCGACACAAAGGCTTCTCTAATCCGTGCGCATTTCTCGTTAATGCTGTTGCTGCACGGGTCGGTTATATCTCTGATGCTTTGTTCCTGTTTGCTTCTACCTCCGTTGGGATTCATCTTCAGATATATCTGTAGTAGTTCGGAATAATAGTCTGTAAGTTCCTTAAAACGAATGCCTTCGGGATGGCGAAGGAAGAGTATAAACACCGCTTTTGGGAGAACGGACAGTTTGATTTCAAGGTTGTCGTAGTCGACCAGAAAGATGCGGAAGTCTTTGGTGATACGCAGTCGGCTAAGATGCTCTCCTTCGTCGATCAAATCGTGAAGAAACATCGTGTTTACACCTCTGTTACGCAGTGCCTCGATTCGCTGTTTTATTTCATCTATCAGCAACTGCGATTGACTATCAAAGTTGCTATCAGCATCATCTTCCGTATCTACGCTAAAAAGAACGGAATTTTTTCTTAAGCTATAACGTACGCCGGGCGATGGCTTCGGTTCGCCGGCATTAGCAGAAAGGTGTTTTGAGACGGTTTTTATCTCCTTAATAAGATTAACGAATGTCGTCTTGGTGTCGGTGTACCACTTAGTCTTTATCGGTATTGCCAGAAGAACTGTGTTGCCGTCTTTGTCAACAACGGGGACGTCGAGCGCAAATACAAGACTTGGTGCTATGTCTTCTTTATGTGCAAGATAATCAGGTAAATACGGAATGCTCTTTACCTGTTTGTCAAGTTCTTCAGACGTCAAATAGGGTGCATTGTAGCAAATCGCTTCTTCTGCTAATAAAGGCAAGAAACAGAATTGAAGACCTTGGCTGCGGAATGTGGTCTTCAGCCATTCATAGTTGTTACGAATGAATCGGTTAAGCTTCTCATCGTAAGATTGCTCAACGTATATTACTTGTCCATTAACCGGCGCAAATGGTAATTCTTTGAATAATAGCTCTCTTGCCATGCGGTTTTTCTTGTCGTTTTCGGTTCTGTAGCGCAAAGATACGCCGCGTTATCCAAATTACCAAACCTCCTGCGGCTAAACATTTGAAAATCAGAGTTTAGAATTTTGGCAATTATAAAGTGACGGAAATAGGGAACGTGCATTATTCAATTTTTTATACATTTTTTCATACTTTGAGACCAAATAAAATTCCGTAAACACCCGCCATAATAAAAAAAAGTAGTAAATTTGCCAGGTAAACTGCGCGGTAGAGTGCCGGCGCAAAAAAGTGAAACTAACATTAATTTATAATATTATGAATATTTCTCACATTGAGCATCTTGGAATCGCTGTCAAGAGCCTTGACGAAGCAATTCCTTATTACGAACAAGTACTTGGTTTCAAATGCTACGCTATCGAAGAAGTAGCCGATCAGAAAGTAAAAACCGCATTCTTCAAAGTCGGTCAAACAAAGATTGAACTTCTTGAGCCGACCAGCGAAGAAAGCGCAGTTGCAAAATTCATCGAAAAGCGCGGCGAAGGCATCCACCACATCGCATTTGCTACCGACGGCGTTGCTGCAGCGCTTGCCGAGGTTGAAGCCAAAGGCGTTCGCCTCATCGACAAAGCACCTCGCAAAGGCGCTGAAGGTCTTAACATCGCATTCCTCCACCCGAAATCGACTCTCGGCGTGTTGACAGAACTCTGCGAAAAACCCGAGTAATTCACCAATAGATTTTCAAATTAATTCAAAATAACAATATGAGCAGTCAACTTGAGAAAGTTCAGCGTCTAATCGCATTACGCGAGCAGGCTCGTCTCGGCGGTGGCGAAAAAGCTATCGAGAAGCAGCACGCCAGAGGCAAATACACAGCGCGCGAGCGAATAGCACAACTCCTCGACGAGGGTAGTTTCGAAGAATTCGATATGTTCGTTCAGCACCGTTGTACAAACTTCGGTATGGACAAAAAGCATTATCTTGGCGACGGCGTCGTTACCGGTTACGGTACAATCGATGGTCGCCTTGTTTATGTTTTTGCACAAGACTTCACCGTTTCGGCTGGTTCGCTTTCCGAAACTATGGCGCAGAAAATCTGCAAGATTATGGATATGGCAATGAAGATGGGTGCTCCCGTCATCGGTCTTAACGACTCGGGTGGTGCGCGTATCCAAGAAGGTATCAACGCTTTGGGTGGTTATGCCGAAATCTTCGAGCGCAACATCCTCGCATCGGGCGTCGTTCCCCAAATCTCTGCAATCCTCGGTCCGTGTGCCGGTGGCGCCGTTTATAGCCCCGCTTTGACCGACTTCACCATCATGACTAAGGGTATCTCTTACATGTTCTTGACCGGTCCGAAGGTGGTTAAGACAGTGACCGGCGAAGACGTTACACAAGAGCAACTCGGTGGTGCTACAATGCACTCAACCAAGTCGGGTGTGGCTCACTTCGCTACCGAAGACGGCGAAGAGGCGCTCAAACTCATCCGTCACCTCCTCAGCTTCATCCCGCAAAACAACCTCGAAGAAGCTCCCCTCGTACAATGCACCGACCCGATTGACCGTCTCGAAGACGCCCTCAACGAAATCGTGCCCGAAGCAGCCAACAAGGCTTACGACATGTACGACATCATCGGCGCTATCATCGACAACGGCGAATTCCTTGAAATTCAACAAAACTATGCTAAAAACATCATCATCGGTTTTGCACGTTTCAACGGACAGAGCGTAGGTATCGTTGCCAACCAGCCGAAATATTTGGCAGGTGTGCTCGACTGCAACGCATCGCGCAAGGCAGCTCGTTTCGTACGCTTCTGCGACGCCTTCAATATTCCTATCGTATCGCTCGTCGACGTGCCGGGATTCCTTCCTGGTACAGGTCAAGAGTACAACGCCGTTATCCTCCACGGAGCAAAACTTCTCTACGCTTACGGCGAAGCTACAGTGCCCAAAGTTACGGTTACAATCCGCAAGAGCTACGGAGGTAGCCACATCGTGATGAGCTGTAAGCAACTCCGCGGCGACGTCAACTACGCATGGCCTACTGCCGAAATCGCCGTTATGGGTGCCGAAGGCGCTGCCGAAGTGCTCTACGCTCGCGAAGCTAAAGAGCAAGCCGATCCCGCTGCTTTTATCGCCGAAAAAGAGAAAGAATATACCGACTTGTTCTGCAACCCCTACAACGCAGCGAAGTATGGCTATATCGACGACGTTATCGAGCCGCGTAACACTCGTTTCCGCATCATCCGCGCTCTCCAACAATTGGCTACCAAGAAATTGTCGAACCCGGCTAAAAAGCACGGTAATATTCCATTATAATCATTGTAGAATATGAATAAGAAAATAATAGTTCTATTGCTCTGCGCCGTTGCCTCTACGGCGGCAGTCTTCGCTCAAGGGCGTAAGGCTGTGCGCATCAACGAGGTGATGGTCCAAAACGATAGTAACTACGTCGACGATTACGGTCAATACCACGCATGGATTGAATTGTTCAACTCTTCGTTTGCTCCTGTCGAAACATCTTGTATGTATCTTACAAACGACAAGAACAATCCGAAGATGTATCCCGTGCCGCGTATGGACGTCAACACCGAAATTCCGCCCCGTCAGCACTTGCTGTTCTGGGCTGACGGTGAGCCCAATAGAGGTACTTTCCATATCAGTTTTACCCTTACTCCGGGCAAAGAAAACTGGATTGGTCTCTACGATGCCGACGGCATTACGCTCATCGACGAAGTTACTATTCCCGCCAACTTGCCGGCTAACCAATCTTATGCTCGCAAAGAAGACGGCATCCGCAACGATGCCGACGATGCTCAAGCGTGGGAAATCCGCGACGGTGGCGTGAAATACATCACACCGAGCAGCAACAACGTGATTATCGATGCTAACGAGAAAATCGAAATGTTTGCCGAGCACGACCGCAACGGTTTCGGCATGACGGTTCTCGCTATGGGCGTCGTTTTCTCCGCATTGTTAATCCTCAGCATTTGCTTCCGTTCGATTGGTAAAGTTAATGAGAAGATTGCCAAACGCAAAAAAGCGGAATCGCACAACGGTCCGGTCGTTGCTTCCGACGTTAAGTCGACCAATGCCGACTCCGGCGAAGAAATCGCTGCTATCGTTATGGCTCTCCACGAACATCTTAACATGCACGACCACGAAGACTTCGTGTTGACTATCAACAAAGTGAAACGTGCTTATTCGCCGTGGAACTCTAAAATCTACTCTTTGCGTCAAACTCCTCATAAATAACCCAATTATCTACCAATAAAACAATGAAAGAATATAAATATAAAATCAACGGAACAGAGTATAAAGTTTCTGTTGGCGACATCGACAACAACGAAGCACAAGTGCTTGTCAACGGTGTGCCTTACAAAGTTGAGCTCGAAGAGCAAGCTGTTGCGCCGGTAAAGGTTGCCGCACCTAAGGCAGCAGCCGCTCCGCGCACCGAATCGGGCGCTAAAGTCATCTCCAAGCCTGCCGCTGCCGGCGGTGCAGGTGCTGTCAAAGCTCCGCTTCCCGGCACAATCCTCGACATCAAAGTTAAAGTCGGCGACACCGTTTCGCCTTCCGACACTGTCGTTATCCTCGAGGCTATGAAGATGGAAAACAATATCCACGCTGAAAAATCCGGTACTGTTAAGTCTATCGATGTTAATAAAGGCGATTCAGTGCTCGAAGGTGCAACTCTTTTAACAATTGAATAGTAAACAGTTATGGAATTATTTGATTTCTTAAGCCAAAACTTAGCCGATTTTTGGAGCTTTACGGGTTTTGCCAACGTCACTTGGGAACACATCGTTATGCTCGCTGTCGGTTTGTTCTTCATTTGGCTTGCCATCAAACACAATTTCGAGCCGCTGCTCCTCGTTCCGATTGGTTTCGGTATCCTTGTGGGCAACATCCCTTTCAAAATCGATGCCGGTCTCGAAGTTGGTATATACGAAGAAGGTTCTGTCCTCAATATCCTTTACAATGGAGTTAGTGCCGGATGGTATCCGCCGCTCATCTTCCTCGGTATTGGTGCAATGACCGACTTCTCGGCGCTTATTGCCAATCCGAAACTTATGCTCATCGGTGCTGCCGCTCAGTTCGGCATCTTCGGCGCATATATGGTTGCTCTTGCCCTCGGGTTTGCTCCCGACCAAGCCGGTGCTATCGCCATTATCGGTGGTGCCGACGGTCCTACGGCAATCTTCCTCTCGTCGAAACTTGCACCTAACCTCATGGGAGCTATCGCCGTGTCGGCTTACTCCTATATGGCACTTGTGCCGGTTATCCAACCGCCTATCATGAAGTTGCTCACCACCAAGAAAGAGCGCGTCATCAAGATGAAACCGGCTCGCGCCGTGTCGCAAAAAGAGAAGATTATGTTCCCGATTGTCGGACTCCTTCTCACTTGCTTCGTCGTGCCGACAGCCCTTCCGCTTCTCGGTATGCTCTTCTTCGGTAACCTCCTTCGTGAGAGTGGTGTGACTACTCGCTTGGCAAAGACCGCAAGCAACGCATTGAACGACATCATCGTTATGCTGCTCGGTCTCACCGTAGGTGCTTCGACCCAGGCTTCCGAATTCTTGACTTTCGACACAATCAAGATTTTCGCACTCGGATTCATGGCGTTTATCATCGCATCGACTTCGGGCGTACTCTTTGTCAAACTCTTTAACCTCGTATTACCTAAATCCAAGAAGATTAACCCGCTCATCGGTAATGCCGGCGTATCGGCTGTGCCTATGTCGGCGCGTATCTCCAACAACGTCGGTTTGCAATACGACCCATCCAACTACCTGCTTATGCACGCTATGGGTCCGAATGTTGCCGGCGTTATCGGCTCTGCTGTTGCAGCAGGTGCTCTCCTCGGATTCCTCGGTTAACGATTTACCTGAATATAAAAAGTCGGCGGCAGATTCAACCCTGTCGCCGACTTTTTGCATCCGCTGTCGTCGTTTTCCGCTGTTTTAGCAGCAAATTTTCAAAATATTTTGTATATTTGCACTTTATAGAAAAACTAATTAAAACATAATAGTATGTCAGTAAACGAAGCAGTAAATCCCGCGCCCGAGAAAGAGGGCGGTTTGAATTTCGTAGAGCAAGCAGTGGCAGACGACCTCCGTGCCGGTAAAAACGGCGGACGACTCAGCACTCGTTTCCCACCCGAACCTAACGGATATCTTCACATTGGCCACGCGAAGGCTATTTGCATGGACTTCGGCGTCGCTGAAAAGTTTGGCGGTACTTGCAACCTCCGCTTCGACGACACTAACCCTGTCAAAGAAGATACCGAATATGTTGACTCTATTCGCGAAGACATCAAATGGCTCGGCTATGACTGGGGCGACCGCGAATACTATGCTTCCGACTACTTCCCACAACTTTTCGACTTGGCTGTTCGCCTTATTAAAGAAGGTAAAGCTTACGTCGACGAGCAGACTTCAGAACAAATTGCAGAGCAAAAGGGTACGCCGACGCAAGCCGGCACAAACAGCCCTTATCGCGACCGTCCGATTGAGGAAAACCTCGACCTCTTTATGCGTATGAATGCCGGAGAGTTCGACGAGGGCTCAATGGTGTTGCGCGCTAAAATCGATATGGCGTCGCCGAATATGCACTTCCGCGACCCGATTATGTATCGCATCATCAAGCATCCGCACCATCGCACCGGCGACACGTGGAAGGTCTACCCGATGTACGACTTCGCTCACGGCCAGTCGGACTATTTCGAAGGTGTAACTCACTCGATTTGTACCCTCGAGTTTGTGCCTCACCGTCCGCTTTACGATTACTTCGTCGACTATCTTGCCGACGAATCGTATCGCCCGCGCCAGATTGAGTTCAACCGACTCAACTTGACCTATACCGTGTTGAGCAAGCGCAAACTTCTCCAACTCGTCAAAGAAGGTCTTGTCGACGGTTGGGACGACCCGCGTATGCCGACCGTCAGCGGTCTGCGCCGTCGCGGTTTTACGCCCGATTCCATCAAATCGTTCCTCACGCGCATCGGCTATACGAAGTTTGAGGCTGTCAACGACATTTCGCTCCTCGAATTCAGCATCCGCGAAGACCTTAACAAAAAGGCAACCCGCGTGTGCGCCGTTCTCGACCCGGTGAAAGTCGTTATCACAAACTATCCCGAAGATGCTGTCGAAGACGTCGATATGGAAAACAATCCGGAAGACCCGAACGGTGGCACGCACAAGATGCCGTTCTGCCGCGAAATCTATATCGAGCGCGACGACTTTATGGAGAATCCGCCCAAGAAATATTTCCGCCTTTCGCCCGACAAAGAAGTTCGTCTCAAAGGCGCTTACATCATCAAATGCACGGGCTGCAAGAAGGACGAAAACGGTAACGTCGTTGAAATCTATTGCGAATACGACCCCGAAACCAAGAGCGGTATGCCGGGCAGTATGCGCAAGGTCAAAGGTACGCTCCACTGGGTGTCGGCACGTCACTGCGTCGATGCTGAAGCGCGCCTTTACGACCGCCTTTTCAACGTCGAAAATGCCGGCGAAGAGAAGGAACGCGATTTCCACGAAATGCTCAATCCCGAGTCAATCAAGGTGGTAAAGAACATCAAAATCGAGCCGTTCTTGGCAGAAAACGCCACGCCGGGCGCTCACTTCCAGTTCCAACGCATCGGCTATTTCACCCCCGACAGCAAGGATTCCAAGCCCGATAGTCTCGTGTTCAACCGCACAATTACGCTCAAAGACAGTTGGCAAAAGATTAACAAATAGAGAATCCGATAAATACGACAAAAGGCAGCGACCTCGCAGGTTGCTGCCTTTTCGATTTCTATGACCGGCGCTAATACTTGCGCTTGGGATTGCGCGGAAACCAGCCTTTTTCAACTCTTTTCTTCTGTTCAAACACTTCGCCGATGCCCCAGAACGACGAAAATCCGGCTACGCCGAGAATTGTAGACCAAAAGATGTTGCTTACCAGCGCGGCTGCTACGCAACACACTATGCCGACTACCAAAAACGCCCACCATATCTTTACGCCGAAATAGTATTCGCCTTTGATTACAAACGGGTGGAAAATGCCGATTACCAAAAACGTGCACAGTCCGATAGCCAACCCGAGTAGGTTGTGTTGGTTGAGAAATTCTATCATATTTCCAAGTATGGGTTAATAAATCCTACATAAAGCATCTGCGCAAGCAGGTAGAGCACAACGATGTTGTAGAGGTAACGATTGTTGAACTTTATCGACCTCTGGTTGCGCCACAGGTGGTAAAGACACACGACGATGGCGACTATGATGGCTACGTTGCCGACGCCCCAGGTTTGTATTCTTGCAAATTCGAAACTGAAATAGTCGGCTCTCACGCCCAAAAGCGTTGCCGAATAGATGCACGCGATTACCACGATTACGGCAGAAAACACCAACCCCGTAACTCGCCACGTCACCGTGTGGTTGTGGATTTGCGACAGCAGAAAACTGCTGATTGTCGGCATGTTGAAGTAGATAGCCATTAGCAACATAATGACCGACAGTCGGTTGAATGCCATCAGCGACGGCATGGCTATAATGAAAATCACAACGCCGAATTGCTTGAAAAGCGAAAGCGTCGAGAATTTGTCTTTTATCCACGACGGGTTGGCGGCAATCCAGAATATGGCTATGCCTATGGGAATCGACCACGGGAAGATGGAAAGGAATATTTGTCCGAAAAGGTTGCCGAGGGTGTTGAAGTCGGCTATTGATGCGGTAATCTGCTCAAATCCGAGCACGTTGTGAGCCGACGGTTGGTCGTTGGTCACGAAGATTAGCGTGGCGTAGGCGAGAAGGATTGCCGTGCACGGAATTAGCGCAAATTTCAGGAATACCCAAACTTGGCGTTGGTCGCGCAGTAGCATAAACGCAATGCCTGCGACGAGCACGATAATCGGCGCAAATAGTCCCATAAAGATTGCCGAGCATGCCGTTGTGGCTATGGCAAGATATGCTTTTGTCGGGGTGGGTAGCTTTATCCAGTGGTAGATTGCCGACAGCGAGAAGATGAACGACAGCGCTGTCACGGTCACCGGGTTGGCGTGGAATGCCAGTGACGTCACGGCGTAGCACGACAAGAACAGAAGCGACGCCAGAAACGCTTTGCTCATCTTTTCGTTCGACCCGCGAAATTGGTACATGCCTATCGAAAGCAGCGCCATCGTGACCGCAGACGGTAGCCTGACGCATACGGCATCCGACACGTCAAGGTTGTTGAGCGCTATCGACACTAAGTAGGCGTAAAAGTTGCGCGGAAAGTCGATGCCGTCGCCGTCGAACACGTTCGAGATGCCCGACGTCATAAACCGGCGAGCCAACTCCAGCAGCGAAATCTCATCGGTACGTAGCGGCTTCTCACCCAAAAACGGGAAGATTATCACCGCTGATGCGAAGATAATGATTGCCAGGAGTGAGTATTCCGCCTTTACTTTCATCTTACTTTTGTTTGAAAGTTACGAAACGGTTGTAGCAGTAGTTTGCGAGGGTGTAGACCACCATACTGATGCACATTGCCACGTTTTCGCCGGTCTTTTTCATCGGCAGCCACGACAGTTGCATGTCGGCAATGTCGGTGTAGTGGAGCAGGTAGTAGAAGAGCGCAAACTGCAGGGCGAAGCATATGCCGAAGCCGACGGCGAAGAGCAACGCTTCGCGGCGCCAATCGTTTTTGGTCTTAAACACCCAGTTGCGGTTCCACACGAAACTGTTAATCAAGCCGAGTATGTAGCCCACGACGTTTGCCACGTTTTCCGACACTCCGGCTACGGTGTTTATAAGGTAGAAGGCAACGAGGGTTATCAGCGTGTTGCTGACACCGATGATGCCGTATTTGGCTAATTGGATTACTGTTGTCAATGTTCCGTTTCCGTTCATAGTCAATCGTTATTTCTTAGCACCGGGATTGCCCAGTTGTATTTCACGGCGAGTAGCCGAATTATTATTACGGTGAATGCGCACGAGAGTTGTTGCAGCAGCGGGTCGGCGTCGCAGACAATCATCAGCCAATAGACAATTCCGCCGGCGATACATGCCGTGCCGTAGATGTCTTTGCGGAAAATCAGCGGCACGTCGTTGAGCAGAATGTCGCGCACAACGCCGCCGAAAGCGCCTGTCAGCGTGCCCATTATGATGGCTACCCACATCGGGTAGTTGAATGTCAGCGTTTTTTGTATTCCGATGACGACAAACAGGGCGAGTCCGATGGTGTCGAAGATGAGTATCGTGCTCGACATACGCTCGAGTTGTCGACGGAACAAGATGACGTAAAGCAACGAGAGTCCCGTCACGGTCAGATACCATCCGTTGACCATCCAAAAGGGCGTAGTGTCGAGCAGTATGTCGCGGAGCGTTCCGCCGCCGATGGCTGTCATCAGCCCGACGATGTAGGCTCCGAACCAGTCGAACTTCTTTGCCGCGGCAAGTTTTATGCCGCTGATGGCGAAGGCTATCGTCCCGATTATTTCGAGTATGAGCGAGATTGTTGCTTCCATCGGTTGCTACTTTTTGTTGAAGTGTTTGCAGTAGGGCGTGATGCCACATTCCGTGCATTTCGGGTTGCGCGCCGTGCAGACGTATCGTCCGTGTAGTATCAGCCAGTGATGCGCCTTCGGTAGCAGGTCGGCGGGGATGTTGGCAACGAGTTTTTTCTCGGTCTCGAACGGCGTTTTCGAATTGTTTGTAAGCCCGATACGATTAGCCACGCGGAAGACGTGAGTGTCGACAGCCATTGCCGGCTTGTTGTAGACCACGGCGAGCATTACGTTTGCCGTTTTGCGCCCCACGCCGGGTATTTTGACCAATTCGTCGAGCGTGTCGGGCACTTCGCCGCCGTATTTGTCGACGAGCATTCGTGCCGCGCCGATAAGCGATTTGGCTTTGTTGTTAGGGAAGGTTACGCTTTTGATGTATTCGAAAATCGTTTCCGGATTCGACGCTGCCATCACTTCCGGGGTAGGGAAGTCGGCAAAGAGTGGGGGCGTAACTATGTTGACACGCTTGTCTGTGCATTGCGCCGACAAGATGACGGCTACGAGCAGGTGAAAAGGTGTGTCGTAGTGGAGTTCGGTCTCTGCTTTGGGCATATTGACCGAAAACCATTCGATGATGTGGCTATACCGTTCTTTCTCTCTCATATTCAACTTGTTATGTCGATGGCGAATAGTTTGCCGACATCGCCGTAAGTATGCCCCCAAACAGTGCTGATGCATCGCTTGGGGGCTTGGCGGTTGTATCTTTAATGTGCTGAAGTAAACTCGTCGAGGAAGCGTACGTCGTTTTCGGAGAACATACGCAAGTCTTTTACGCGATATTTCAGGTTGGTGATTCGCTCAACGCCCATACCGAGCGCAAAGCCGCTGTAGACCTTGCTGTCGATTCCGCATGCTTCGAGCACGTTCGGGTCGACCATGCCGCAGCCGAGGATTTCCACCCAACCGGTGTGCTTGCAGAATCCGCAGCCCTTACCGCCGCAAAGGTGGCAGGAAATGTCCATTTCAGCCGACGGCTCGGTGAAGGGGAAGTACGACGGACGCAAGCGGATTTGCGTGTCGGCGCCGAACATCTCGCGTGCAAAGTAGAGCAACGTCTGCTTTAGGTCGGCAAACGATACGTTTTTGTCGATGTAGAGCGCTTCGATTTGGTGGAAGAAGCAGTGAGCGCGAGCCGAAATTGCTTCGTTGCGGTATACGCGTCCCGGGCAGATGATGCGAATCGGGGGCTCTGTGGTGGTCATTACGCGCGATTGCACCGACGATGTGTGCGTGCGAAGCAGCACGTCGGGACTGCGTTGGATGAAGAACGTGTCTTGCATGTCGCGTGCCGGGTGGTCGGCTGCAAAGTTGAGCGCCGAGAACACGTGCCAATCGTCTTCGATTTCCGGACCTTCGGCAATCGAAAAGCCCAGACGCGAGAATATCGAAATGATTTCGTTGCGAATGAGCGAAATCGGGTGGCGCGTGCCTAATTCTATCGGCGACGACGTGCGGCTCAAGTCAATTGCCGTTTCGTCGCTGTCGCCGCTTTCTACAGCTTCGCGAAGGCTGTTAATCTTCTCTGTTGCAAGATTTTTCAACTCATTGAGCTTCTGCCCGATTTCGCGCTTTTGCTCGTTGGGCACGTTGCGAAAATCGTTGAACAGGGCAGACACTTCGCCCTTCTTGCTCAGATATTTGATGCGCAATGCCTCTACCTCGTCTTTGCTCTTGGCAGACAGGCTCTCGATTGCGTTCTTCAGTTCGTTTATCTTTTCTAACATTTTGTTGGATTATTTTTCTGCAAAGATAGTATTTTTTCGGCTAATGTTCTATCTTTGTGGTATGGAAAAAACGAAATTTGAGCAGAAGATAGCCGATTATGTTGCTCGCGAGGGGCTTCTCGACGGCTCGGGCGACGTTTTGGTGACGCTTAGCGGCGGCGCCGATTCGGTCGCTTTGCTGCTTATACTCAGAGCGTTAGGCTATCCCTGTCGCGCTTGTCATTGCAATTTCCATCTACGCGGCGACGAATCGGCACGCGACGAGGCGTTCGTTCGCCGACTGACGTCGCGTTTGGGCGTGGAGTGCAGTTTCGTCGACTTCGACGTTGAGGGCTATCGCGCCGCACACGGATGCTCGGTCGAAATGGCTTGCCGCGAACTTCGCTACGAGTGGTTCGACCAACTGCGCGTTCGCTACCGTTGTCGTGCCATTGCCGTTGCCCACCACGCCGACGACTGCATCGAGACGTTTTTTCTAAACCTCCTCCGCGGTACGGGCATCTCCGGAATTGTAGGCATCAAGCCGCGCAACGGCTCCGTCGTTCGCCCGTTGCTCTGCGTGCGACGTGCCGACATTGAGGACTATCTTTCGGCTGTCGGCGAATCGTTTGTGGTCGACAGCACAAACCTGCAGAGCGATTACAAGCGCAACAAAATTCGAAATATCGTTATGCCGACCTTGCTACGCGAGTTTCCCGGAGCCGACCAAGCTATTCTCGATACGATTTCGAATCTTCGCGGTGATTTGGCGGTGTTTCGTGCAGCTATTGGCGAGCGTCGCAACCAACTGTGTCGCACCGACGGCAATCTGTTGCACGTCGACCTCGACGGCTTGCTTCGCTCGGAGCATCCGGCGACGCTGCTCCACGAATTTTTGCATCCCTACGGCTTTACGTCGTCGCAACTTGATGATATGCTGCGCGGCGGACTGCCGGGTGCGCTGTTTGAGGCAAACGGCTACGTGGCGGAGCGCAGTCGAGGCGAAATCATTGTTGCACCCGACGTGGCTGACGATGCCGAATACGCTTTTTCGCTCGACGACGTGACCGACTTGCCGATTAAGTTAGATTGCACGGTCGTTGACCATACCGCCGATTTTCGGTTCGACGGAGGTGCGGCTGTGGCTTATTTCGATGAAAAAATTCTCGACGCCAAACTTACGCTGCGGCATTGGCGACAGGGCGACCGTTTTCAGCCTTTCGGTATGAAGGGCTGGAAAAAACTGAGCGACTATTTTTCGGATAATAAATTTTCGATACTCCAAAAGCGCAAAACGTGGCTGCTTTGCGAGGGAGATAAGATTCTATGGATTGTCGGTCATCGTGCCGCCGGGCATTATGCCGTCGGCAGCGAAACGAAAGTTATTGTTATTCTAAAAGCCGAATCGTAGCATCTTTCGCAGCCAGCGCCAGATGATAGTTGCGCGGCGTTGCTCGTTGCGCAGATTTATGTTGATTTTTCCGGTGATGTTGTTGAAAAATATTATGCACGGATTAAGCACCACTGCTACTTCGTCGCCTAAATCTTCGATGTTTTGTATGCACGAAAACTTTATTCGGCGAAACGGATTGTTAGTGTCGAGTGTCCCGATTACCAAAAATCCATCCTTTATTTCTATACGATGAAATTTTCGGCACTTCTCACAAATGTTTTGCAAAAACTCCTCGGAAAAGCCTCCCGACGGTCCTTTGCTGCGGTATAAACATCGTATGCCCTCTTTACTTATCATAGTTTTTTGTGGTTGTTCTACTATAATAACTAATTTACTATCCATTTTGTTCGATTTTGTGGTAAAAATTATCGATTTTTCTGCAGTTTTTTTGCATTTTGCCTAAAATTACGGTGACAAATGCTTCGGAATACAGAATGATTTATTTCATTTTGTTAATCTATTCTTAAATCACGGTTAAATATGGTTAATTCGGTGCGATTTTTTTGATATTTTGTTGCTATTACAAATATTGTTTGTACATTTGCAATGTGTTTTTCATGGTATTAGATTTAAGGTTAATTAAGATTGGTTGTCGGGAGACAATCAATTTTTTTTGTGCACATTTTTAATGTGCTGAATATGAACATAATAATACAAGATCAAAATATGGAAAGAAACTTAGACGGCTCTGAATTGGAGTTTGAACAGGACAAACGAATCTCATTTGAGGAGACTACTCATACATATACGGTTGCAGGAATCGGCGAAATGACTCCGGTTTCGAGCGTCGTTGCGAAATTTTTTAAGCCTTTCGACGCAGAATATTGGAGTCGGCGAAAGACAAGCAGCGACGTGGCGGCACAGCGTCTGTGTCAAGAGTGGGAGGCAAAAGGACTCTGTGCGGCAGGCGCAGGTACGCACATGCATCGCCAAATCGAACTATACATTAATTCCGGTGCCGAGCCCGACTTGCATTACGACTTTGAATATAATGGAACGCTGCATTCGGAGCGGAAGTCGTTCGACATTTCGCACGAATGGAATTTGTTTAAGCGTTTCGATGCCGAAGTCGACTACCAACCGTTTCGCACGGAGTGGAAAGTCTTCGACGCCGAGCATCGCATTGCCGGAACAATCGACCTGCTTTGCCGTACTGCCGACGGTGCTTTCGAAATCTACGACTGGAAACGGAGTTCGAAAATCGACCCCGACGAAATCAATCGTTGGAGTTCAGGCATAAACGGGCTTGAGCACCTTACCGACACATCGTATACGCACTACTGCTTGCAGCAGAATCTTTATCGCTACATCCTCGAGACTTACTATGGTCTGCGCATTGAACGAATGAATCTCGTTGTGCTCCATCCATCGCTTGACAACTATGAGATAGTTGAGATTCCGCGTATGGACTATGAATTGAAAATTATTTTCGACTACCTCAAGCGGAGTCGATAGTGGATGGCCGCAAGTTACCGGTTTGGCTCTGTTGATTCTTCAAGCTCGTCCGGAACTTACACCGTCGATGGTACGCGACATCATAACGAGCACTGCAGCTGCTCCTAATGGAGATGCGTATAAAAAGAGGGCGCGAACACCCTCTTTTTTTGTATCGTCGACTTGACGGTCGTTAAAAGATTTTGCCGCTAATGCGGAATGTAAGCACGGGCCAGACCGATAACTTGTCCATAATCTTTTGAAAGGCGTCGTCGTTGTCGAGTCCTGCGGAAATCGGCACTTCCACATTCTTGCTGTCGTAGATTTTCGGCGTTTTATGCATTTGCACACCTAATTCGACGTTGAAGTTTACCAACTTGCTCGGGATGGCTCGACCCCAGCCGATGCCGACGTACGGGCGAACTTTAGCCACTTTCATATAGCCGTGAACGTTTCCGTTTTCCTCCAATGGGAGTTCGTAGTTACCAATAGTAACCGTGCTGATTGCGCCGGCTTCTTGTGCTGCGGCAACTTCGTCGGAGTGTCCGCTGATTTTGATGAGTTTATCGCCGCCGAAATATGCGCCTGCCGACACAAATAACGAGCACTTCGGAATCGGGTAGACATTCAAAATCACTTGTCCTTGTGTGCGCTTAAAGTCGCCGGTAATTCTTGCATCCGTTTCGGTAGGCACACCCATAAGGCTGTAGCTGATAGTCTCCGTGGTGTGGAATTTGATTGACGGAACAAACGATGCACCTGCACGAAGTTGTAAGAAGTTGGTAATCGGCGTAGCCGCTTCGATTGAAATACCGGTTGTGCCGACTCCGGCGTTGACTCCCAGGTGGTTAAACACGTTTGGACCGATGGCATTTGCACAAAACGATACGCTGATTGCTGCAATGGCAGCTATGATTTTCTGTTTCATAGTGTGGTTGGGTTGGTTAATATGTCGCAAATGTATAAATTGTCGTTAAAAATGCAACTTTTTCGATAAATATTTGAAGTAAATATTCTGTTGATGCATTTTGACGCTCTTTTGGAAAATGACGGGAAATTTATTACCTTTGTGGTATGGAAGGATTAGTAGTAAAGAATACCGGCAGTTGGTATGTGGTAAAGACCGACGATTTGCGATACGTCAATTGTAAAGTAAAAGGCAATTTTCGGTTGAAAGGACTGCGCACCACTAATCCGGTGTCGGTGGGCGACCGCGTTACGATAGTAGAAAATGCCGACGTTGCATTTATTGTTGAGGTGCATCAGCGCCGCAACTACATCATTCGTCGCGCGTCGAATCTGTCGAAGGAGTCGCACATCATTGCTTCTAATCTCGATGCGGCAATGCTTGTCGTATCGTTGGTCAACCCGCTGACGTCGACGACGTTTATCGACCGCTTTTTGGCAACGGCGGAGGCTTATCGCGTGCCGGCGGTGATTGTTATCAACAAGATAGATTTGCTCGACGACGAAATGCGCGAATATTGCGACGGCGTGCGCTATCTCTACGAGTCGATAGGCTATCGCGTTGTCGAGGTTTCGGCGGCTGAAGACATCGGGCTCGACGAAATCCGCACGATGTTGCAAGGCAAGACCACGTTGCTTTCGGGCAATTCCGGAGTGGGTAAGTCGACGCTCATCAATCGCCTGGTGCCCGGTGCTGCAGCTCGCACGGCGGAAGTGTCGCAGACGCATCACACGGGCATGCACACCACGACGTTCTCCGAAATGTACGAACTTGCCGATGGCGGCTACATTATCGACACTCCCGGCATAAAAGGCTTCGGCACGATTGATTTCGCCACCGAAGAAGTTGCGCACTTCTTTCCGGAGATTTTCCGCATATCCGCCGACTGCAAATATGGCAATTGCACGCACCGTCACGAGCCGGGTTGCGCCGTCAAAGAGGCGTTGGAAAATCATCTTATCAGCGAGTCGCGCTATGCCAGCTATCTGAGCATTATCGACGACAGCGCCGACGACAAATATAGAAAGCCGTTCTGATTCGTTAGCGTGAGGGATGGGAAATTTTGAATACACACGGTCGCAGCAAAGCGCCATCGATGCTTTCCGACGATTTCTTGACGACGACAGCACGGTTTTCATTCTTAAAGGTGCTGCCGGAACGGGAAAAACGACGATTCTTAAAGAGTTTGTCGACATCGTTCGCAATTCAGCCGCCGACGAGCAAGCGGCGGGACGCATATGCAACGTGATGGCGCCGACGGGTCGCGCGGCGATGATTTTGTCGGAAAAGACCGGGCTGCAAGCGTCGACGGTCCATCGTGCCATCTATATGCTGAGCAACAGCAGCAAGCGCCGGATGAATAACGTCAGCGAAGACGATATCATTCAGCTGAAATTCGTTTTGCGCAAGAACGACGACAGCAAAGATTCCATCTATTTTGTCGACGAGGCGTCGATGATACAAGATTGCTACTCCGAGAATGATTTGTTTACGTTCGGCAGCGGACATCTTCTGAAAGACTTGTTCGGTTATGCCGACGGCAGAAAGATTGTTTTCGTGGGCGACTACGCACAGTTGCCGCCGGTGGGGCAGACCCTGTCGCCGGCGATGGATCAAGACTATCTTTCGACTCACTATAACGTCGATTGCCGAGTGGCTTTGCTCGACGAAGTGGTGCGTCAAGACGTCGAGAGCGGGATTTTGCTCAATGCCACAGCGCTGCGCCGAAGCATCGACCGACGGGCGTTTATGTCGTTCGCTGTCGAATATGCCGACGATGTGATTAAGGCGGACAACGATTTGCTGGAGCCTTACTTCCGGCTTATGCCCGACAAGCCCTCTCCGCAGAGCATTGTCATCACGCATACCAATCGGCAGGCTTTGCAGTACAATCAAGCCATCCGCCGACATTATTTCGGTACGAACGTCGCACGACTTTTGCCCGGCGAGTTGTTGATGATTGCTCGCAACAACTATCGCACGGATTGCGAACTGTTCAACGGCAGTTTCGTGCGTGTGGTCGAGTGCGACTCCGATGCCGCCGTCGAGCGCTATCCGGTGCGCCTTCGCGGTTCCGACATGTTGGTCGATTTGGCTTTTCGCAAAGTGAAGATTGAGTATCGCTCGTACGGGCAGCGTAAGGAAGCCCGTGTGATGTTGCTTGACAACTTTATCGACGACGAGAACGCCATCGTATCGAAGGCGGTCGTGCAAGCGCAGACGGTGCTCTTCCACGATAAATTGCCGGAAAAAATGCGCAAGCACCTTAAGGAAATCCGCTCGGCGCTCAACAATCCCGACGAGATGAAGGGCAATTCGAATCTCGAAAATATGGTGAAATCCTACGTCGACAACGTGCAGAAAGACGAATATTTCAACGCCGTAGTGTGCAAGTACGGCTACGCCATAACGTGTCACAAGGCGCAGGGCGGCGAGTGGCGCAACGTGTTTGTCGACATGAATCGCGCCGGCGGCAGTCAATCGTGCGAGACCTATTTCCGTTGGGCATATACGTCGATAACGCGCAGTAGCGGATGCCTTTGGCTCTATCGCGCTCCGCAGTTCAACTATTTGTCGACACTCGTTGTGCGCCCGATTCAGTCGCAGCCGAAGTTGAAGGTCTCGACGGCAAGTTCCGATATGGACTATCGCGACGAGCGGTTTAGCCGAATTCAGCGATTGGCGTTGCATGCCGGGATGTCGGCGTCGGAAGACCGTCGGTATGCCTATCAGCATCGCATCACGCTGTGCAATGCCGCCGAGAGTGCTACGTTTGTGCTTTGGTACAATTCAAAAGGCTATACGAAGACGACCATTGCCAATCGGTCGGGCGATGTATTTGAGCAAGAGGCGGACGCCATCGTTCGCCGTTCGTTGGGCGGAACGGAGGTGAAGTTCTGCGCTCCCGAACGTCCTTTGGCGGAAAAACTGTTTGCCTACGTGCGCGAATTGGTCGACAGCGACGGCATTACGTTGCTCAACGTGACGTCGGAAAACTATTGCGACACCTACCATATGCAGACCGACGGCGTGGCGAAAGTTCAATTTTTCTACAACGCAAAAGGCGAATTTACGTCGATGCAACCGATTAGCAGCCTCGGTCAGTCGGACGGTAAACTCGCCATGTTTTGCTCGCACTTTCAATCTTCGAGTGAGTAGACAATAGTTGTTACGACTCTTACGTTTTTGATGTAGGGAGTGTTTTGGTCGCGGTCTTCGATGGTAAATTGACCTTGCGTAGCCGAGCGAATCTTGCCGAGTTCGCTTTCCGAGTCGGTAGCAAATTGTTGTGCCGCTTTTCGTGCGTTTTGGGTAGCGTCTTTTATCATTTCCGGCTTGATGTTGTTCAGCCCGGTAAATTCAAACTGAACGGGGTTTTCGTAGCGATTTAGCGAAATGGCGATGCCTTTCTCAATCAGCGACGATTGCTCTTGCATAAGCCCGAGCACGGTGTCGACGTTGCGCGTGTTGACGGTGATTACCGACGAGGCTTTGTAGCGGGTTGTGACGTTGTTTGTGTAGGCGTTGGCTTTCATATCTTCGACGTCGATGCGCGAGGTTATTTCGCCATCGCTGATGCCTTTGCTTTTCAGCATGGAAATAATCATACTGTTTTTCGACTCGATTGTCGAATAGAGCGAGCCGAGGTCGTCGCCTATCTCGACAAACGAGATGGGCCAGATTACTTTATCGGCTTTCACTTCGCGTTCCGACAGCCCTTTGACAGTTACTACTCTCGAACTATCGGTAAAACCTGTTAACCCTGCTTTGACGAACCATCCCAAAGCGGCGATGCCTATGGCAATTATGATTGCCGGCAAGAGATTCTTAAAATTTTTCATAGTCTCTGAATTTATTTCTCTTAGACGACAAAATGCGGGTTTGGTTTAATGCTATTCCGCGCGATAGTATTTGCAGAGATAGAGTCGCGCCAGGAAGTCCCAATTGTCGTGGAGTAGGGCGAGCGCATCGTTGCCTACGGGGAAACGTGCGTCGGGCACAAAGCCGTTTTCGAAGAGGTGTTTCACTAAGTCAATCGGGCAGCGACCGGGCTGCATGAGCAGCAGATGTGCTTCGTCGGCAGCCGCTGCGGCGTCGTAGTAGGGATTGTCGCGGTGCGACACGTATTGCGCCACTTCGGGAGCGATGATTATGCCTTTTTCGCGATTGCCGAACACGACGAAATTGCCGTAGTCCCTAAGTTGCGGCAGGTTGCCTCCGTTGGGATTTCCCCAGCCCATCTTCTCCGACAGGAATGCGTTGAGTTCGTCGTAGGTGCCGAAAAATGCCAATTTTTTGCCTCCGGTGGCGTTGTTGAATTGTTGGAAATATTTGTGAATGCCTTTTTCTGCTTTTCGGCTGCGCGGCATTTTGTTGTCGACCATCAGTTGCAACCATTCGTTGACGTAGAGCGCCAGCGGACCGGTTGGCTGCTCGAAGGTTGTGCGCAGGCGTTGCTCATTGGTCAGCGTTTCTTCGATTGTCAGTTCGTCGTCGTCGCTGATTTCCGGCTCGTAGGCATATTTGCTCACCGGACGGAGGAAGTAGCTGTTCCAAAACAGCCATCCCGACGCCTTGAAGATGTCGCGCACTTGCTCGCGGTCGGCGAGGTCGAGTTCGCGCAGCGAGGCGAAATTTTCGGGCGTAGGCACGTCGTCGTAGAGGTAGCGGAAAAGTCGTTCCACTTTGCGCGAAAAGCGTAGCAAGTCGGAGTCGTAGGGCGACACCAATCCCTCGAAGCCAAGGGCTGATTCGATGCTGTACCAGGTGATGAATTGTACGTCGATGAGGTTTAGCTCGAAGTCGATATAATTGTCGTCGGCGTCGTAGAACGGCACGGGGCGTCCGTACAATTTGCGGCACATCACGACGAACGACCGCCAGATGCCGGCGTCGGCAACGATGTCTTGATAGTAGGCAACGAGGTTGAGCGCCAGGCGGTTAACCACGTTGCGAGGCAATTCCGGCAGGACTTTCATCTCGCCGGGAAGCGTGGCTATGTATTTTGCAAGTGTCAGAAAGTAGTCGTCGGTAGGCTTCTCGTGCTCTTCGTCGGGAAGCATTCGTTTGAGGTCGTAAATGTCGATTTCGCGCATGGTCAATTTATCTCTTTAAGTGCTGATATTAATTCTTCTATGCTGCCGAGACGGTTGCCGTTGAGGCGTATGTCGTCGGATGCGTGAGCGTGTATTTGAGGATTTTCCGCCTCACGGGCGAGCAAGTCGTTGCGGCGCAGGGCGTTGGCTATCCATTTTTGCAGTTCCGCCGAATCTGCCTTCAGGGTTATTTGCCGAGCGCCTTTGCGTGTGGTCAGGAAGTCGCCGGTCGCCGGGTCGAATGCCACGTCGCGATTGCCGAACAGCAGCGAAATTTTGTCGGCGAGGATGAGGTCTTCGGTCACGCCACTGACGATTTCGCCCGATTCGGAAACAATCCAGAGGCGGTCGCTCAGCGCCATCGATTGCTGTATGTCGTGCGAGGATATCAAGATTGTGCGTCGGTCGTCGCGGGCAAGGTCGTGAAGGAGTTGGAGCACTTCGATGCGGCTTGCTACGTCGAGAAACGCCGTTGGCTCGTCGAGAATGATAACGGGTGCTTCTTGCGCCAATGCTTTGGCAATCATCACTTTCTGGCGTTCGCCGTCGCTGAGTTCGGCGACGTACGATTCCGCTTTATGGCTGATTCCGACCTTCTCGATAGCCCCGGCAACAATTTCGCGGTCGTGCTCGTCGAGACGTCCCAAAAATCCGGTATGAGGATGCCTGCCGAGCCCGACGAGTTCGCCGACGGTCAATCCGCCTGCGTAGGTGCGCTCGGTGGTTACCAAGGCAATGGTTTTCGACAGTTGGCGCGGCGTTAATCGGCTGACGTTTTCGCCGCCGATGACCACTTTGCCTGCCAGCGGCGGTTGTAGTCCGCAGATGGTGCGAATCAGCGTCGACTTGCCTGCTCCGTTAGCGCCCAACAGACTGACGAGCTCGCCGACGTGCAACTCGAGGTTGACGTCGCGAAGTACGGTGGTCACGCTTTTGCGCTTGCGGTAGCCTGCCGATAGCGATTCGGTGTAAATGATTGCGCTCATCAGTTGAAGTAGAATATTTTTTTACGATTCAGAATTACATAAATAATCACGGGCACACCGACAATCGGAGTTATTGCGTTGATGGGGATTAGCCCGGAGTCGGGCAGCACGCTGACGAGTGTGCAAAGCGAAGTGCTGACGGCGCCCAGGATGATAGTTGCCGGGATGAGGCGAAAATGGTCGGACGTGCCCAACAGGAGTCGTGAAAGGTGCGGCACCACGAGCCCGATGAAGCCGATTGGACCGCAGAAAGCGGTGACGATTGCCGTTAGCAGTCCGGTGAGCAGCAGCAGCGTGTTGCGCACCGTGCGTAGGTTTACGCCTAAGTTCTCGGCATAGCGTTGTCCGAGCAGCAGTGCGTTGAGCGGCTTTATCATCATAAGCGAAAGCAGCAGCCCGACGACTACCGTTACGGCAAACATTGGCAGTTGGCGCATCGTCACTGCCGAGAAGTTGCCCATGCCCCAGATTACGAACGAGTGTACGCCTTCTTGCGTGGCAAAGAAGTTGAGCAGGCTAATTGCCGACGATGTCAAATAGCTGATTAGTACGCCGATAATTAAGAGCATCGTCGAACTTTTTACTAACGTCGAGGCGAAAAGCAGAATCGCCATAACCGCTAAAGCGCCGACGAGTGCGCCTCCGAGAGTGGCGAAATAGCCTCCGAGGCTTGTATAGAGTGCGCCGCCGCCGAGCAGCATGACGATAGCCACGCCGAGGCTTGACCCGGTCGAAACGCCGAGTATCGACGGGTCGGCGAGCGGATTGTTGAACGCTGTCTGCAGAAGCAATCCGCATACGGCTAATGCCGCGCCGGAGAGTGCCGCAGTGACAGCCAGCGGGATGCGACTTTCGACGACGATGAATCGCCAAGCTTCGTTGCCTACGTCGTGTCCGCGAAGGATATCGACGACGTCGGCTGCCGGAATGTCGACCGAGCCGACGAGCAGCAGCGCGCAGAAGCAGGCTGCGAGTGCCGCCGTCAATGCTATCATTATAATGCCGAATCTATTCATTTGCCGTTGAGTTTATGCGTCGGAAGTAGCGCAGTTGATAGTCGGGGAACATCTCCGAATGGAATATCTTTGCATACTCTTGAAGGAGCAAATCAGGATGGAACGGCGTTTCTTCGAAAACGGTGCTGACCAGCGTGTTTGCGTAGTAGACGTTGCGCTTGCGGAAGGCTTCAAATCGGTCGTTGTGGGGATAGAGGCTGAGGAAGCCGTCGAGGGTGAGTTCGTCGCCGATAGTGGTCACCAGCCAGTAGTCGGCATCGGCGGCGCGGTCTAACACGCGAGCAAAGTCGAGCGAAAGCGACCCCGTCGAGTTGTCGTCGCTCCACGGATAGTTGGCTCCGGCGTCGGTCAGCAGGGTTGCCTTATAACTTTTCCCGCCGGGAACGTACCAAACGCCGCTGATGACGTATTCGGTAAGCACTTTCGGCCGTTGCTTCGTATTGGCAAGTTGCTCGCGCAATGCGGTATAGCGCTCGGCTACCGTGTCGAAAATCGAGTCGGCGACTGTTTCGCGGTCGAACAGCAGTCCTAAAAATTTTATCCACTCGGCGCGACCGAGAGGCGTCGATTCCATATAGTCGGCGAGGGCGATAATGGGTATGCCGAGATTATCGAGCGCACCGTAGCCGGCATTTTGGAATGGCGAAAGCAGCACGGCATCGGGCGAACATCCGGCGATGCGTTCAACGGTCGGCGACATCGTTGAGCCGCAGTCGACGACGCGTCCCGACGAAAGTCCGGCGACGATTTCGGGCGTCTTGAAGTATTCGGCATCGCACACGCTGCCCACGGCGCTTATTTCACCTAAGTCGCGGATTGCGCGCGCGTGCACATCGGAGTAGACCAGCGCGCGGCGTAGCGGTGTGCGAACGACAACTCCGCGAGGAAGATTGTCGGGCACGACAGAGTCGCGCGGCACAAGTAGGTAAGTTTGCAGCGTTTGTCCGGCATTCCACGGGTCGGCAACATCGACGCGAGTGTAGCCGTCGCAGTGCGCAATGGTCAGCCCTTTGGCATAGTCCATTGTTGCCGCCGCTTCTTCGGTTTTCGGCTTGCTGCATGAGGCAAACAGCAACGCTATAAATAAATATATGAGTGTTGTTCTCATCGCTTTGCTTTTTAGACCACAAATTTAGTGACAAAAAATGGAAAAACAGCCGCCGCGGTCAGTTTCTTTGCATCGACCGTATAGTCTGTTGAAAATTTTTTTCTAACATTGGTTACTTCCGCCGCAGTCTTGTCATAAATAGGCAAATAACAAAAAGTAATAACAATAAAAAGCAATAAACAATGAAAAAGTTTTCAATCTACACGGTTCTTATGGTTTTTGTATTCGCAATATCTTCATGCGGCAGTTTTGGTGAAGGAATGCTTATGGGGCTTACCGGCTGCGGTACGGGCAGCGCATATGGCAGCATGTACGGCAACTCGATGATGGCAACCTCTCCGGTTACTTCCAATTACTCTACGTGGAATTCCGGCAATTATGCCACGACTTCGTATGCGAGCACGGGCAGTTCGTATTCGTCGGGCGGAACGACAACGTCGTCGACGAAGCGCAGCGGCACATCAACAGGTAGCACATCGGCGGGCAGAAAATGCGCTTATTGCAACGGAACCGGTAAGGTGACGAAATATTATTCAACTCCGACGTACGGCTTGCCGGAAACGAAAAAGCATTGCTCGGAATGCGGTAAAGACTATTATCCGTCGAACGGTCACTCGCATGTGCATTGCTCGCATTGCCACGGCACGGGATATATTAAATAGTTGGCAGGCGGGCGACGCGGACTTTATCGAGGCAGTTTGAACAGACGCACTTCTGTCTTGTTGATGGGGAGTTTCAGGCTGAGAATGTTGTCGGTAAAGTCCGCGTTGCCTTCATCGTCGATGGCGTTTTTCTCGGCGTCGTACCACGTCAGGTTGTAGTGGTCGATAAAGATTGTGTCGGTGAGTCGTCCTTTGAGCATCGTCGGTTTCCATCGGTCGGGAAGAGTGATTGCACCGTCGATATAGAGCAAGTCGTAGCCATCGCCGTTGCGGACGATGGCTATGGTGTATTTTCCGCCGAGGCGCATCTTCGATTCGTCCATCGTGCGGTCAAGATATTGCCAGTAGCCTTCTTTCGGGTCGGTAGTTGCGGCGAAAATGCTGTCGATTTGTGCACGGCTGAAGGTCGTTTTGTCGGGTTGCGGCTTGGGTTTGCTCGTAAATTCTATTCTTTTGACGCTGACTAAGGTCTTCGGCGCGGCAAAACATCCGATTGATGTCGTCGTGTCGAATTTGATGCTGTCGATTGTGCAAAGCGTTTTGAAAAAGTGGTTGCCGACTTCGATTTTCAGACGTTTCCCGTTGTAGATTAGGCAGACGGAGTTGTAGCCGCCGTCGCAGTCGATGCCGGAAGTTATTTCGTCGGCATAGTGTACTGTCTTTACGCCGTCGACAAGGGTGTGGACTTCGGCGAGCATGGAGTGTCGGTTTGTCAAGTCGTCGTAAGTCTTTGGCGGCGTGCATAACTCGAGGGCGGAATAGTTGCGACTGTCGACGTAGTTCCACACCACGCCGTGGCGATGTCGGCTGTAGTCGGCGAGCAGCGATGAGCCTTTTGTCGTTGTGGCGCGGAGGCGGATTTTGTAGTAGAACGATTCGCAGTCAACGTTGTAGGGCGTAGCATCGAAAATCGGCGCTTTGCGAGAACTTTTCAGTTGCAGATATCCGTCGACGGTGTTTGTTGTAATGCTGTCGAATCCGGTCAGGTAGTCATAGTAGCGGCTTTCTGCGTTACCGATAGCAAAGCCAAGAATTAAGCCTATTATGACCGAAATGATTTTCACCGGAAATTGATTTTTTATTTGTTGTGGTCGCAACAGGAGAATCGTAAATCTCTTACCTTTCTTACCACGTCGGGAAATTCCACCCGAGTGACCCGGATGAGGTGAGTTGCGATTCTGCGTCTTTGCGGATGATTTGTGCTACGATGTCGATTTCGAGTATAGCTTCGGTTACGGGGGCGCTGCCGGTGAGTTTATACTCATCGAAAAGGTCCCTATCGGTTACTTTTTGTGGTAAGAGACTTCTGCGATAATAGAAGAAACCGTCGCTACCTTTTTTCCAATATGACGACCAATCAGCTGCTGTCTTGTATTCGCCGTAGGTGCACGATTCGTTCGGGAGGTCGTTCCAGGGCGCTACGATATTGCCCGCGGTGTTTTTCCACCAGCCGACAATCGCCGCACGTACCCAACCGGTTGATTTTCCGGTGTTTTTGATTTTGACGTTACTCTTAATTTTGGTCGAGGTGTCGAGGTCGTCGGTTACACTGATGCCCATCGAACCTGCCATTGAGAGTGTGAACGTATAGCGATAATCCGCTTGGAGTTTGTCGATTCCAAATGCAGTGAATGCCTTCTTTATGCGTATTTCGCCACTTTCGCAATTGCGGTCTTCTGCCGGTAAATAATCCGGCTCACTACCATTGTAGTCTTTGCTATTGCGCAATGTCGCTTTCAATTCTATTGCAGCATCAGCGTTGTCGCCTTCGAATTTTTGAGGCACAATGAAGAATGTTGATTCATCAACCTCTGCTGTATTGCTGTCTGTGCAGTATAAATCTTTAGGGTTGGTCGATGAAGTATCGGTAATTTTATAACCTGTACAGATTTCTTGTGAAAAATCGATAATTGTTGACTGGTTAGTCCAATCGAAATTGACATTGCTATCGTCAAGTTTGAAGTCGCATTTACCCGATTGGAAAACTTTGCTGATTATAACATCTTGGATGTACAAGTCTTCCGGGATGTCGCCAAGTCGGAAACGAACAGCAGCGAGGGCATGGTGAAATGTCAAGTCAACATTCTCTGTTTGCTTTTGCTTATTCTGCGTTATAGCAATCACCGGGTCAGGTTGGACAAATGCATCACGATAAGCATAGTCGGTAGCCTCGTTATTTCCCGGAGATGTATACTCGAACGAGCCATTCAAGCCCCCTTTCGATTCGTCATAGTTAGTAGTGATTGTCGAAAATCTATTGTCTTCTTTTGGAGTGCATTCGTGCATGTTGTCTATCGTTTGCAGTGCGTATGCGCAGAATGCCAATTGGCGGTTGTTGGGCCAGAAATGATTGGTTTCGACGGGTTTGCTATGGTCTGTCCAAGTATAGTCTTCACTGAAAAAGCGTTGACCATTGTCTTGACAGTATGCAACGGTATGAAATCCTTTGAGCGTCGCCGTGGTTACCGGTGCTGAGCGGGTTTCGGCGGGGGCGGGGGCTTCGATGCCGAAGTTCGGCTCGATGGTGAGCGTGAGCATAAGCGTGTCGTTGCCAACAATGATTGGCATCACTTTTTGCTGAATATGGTAGGTCTCTATCGCCGTTGAGTCGGCGGCTGCGCGTGTTTGCCAGTCGTTGCCGGAGTTGATACTGAACGCTATGCGACCGTCGTTGCGACTGTTGCCGGTGCGCAAATCGTCACGACACGACGTCGCCAATATTGCTATACAAACTAATGCTGAGAATGTTAGGCTTTTATGTATTGTCTTCAAATTCATGGTCGATACCCAATTATGGCACAAACTTACAAAGATTTGCTATACAAACCAAATTATTTGTTGCAAAAAAACCGAACAATCGAAGATGTTCGGTAAAAAAATATTTTTTTAGATGAAAAAAGGTATTTCAGAAAGTTATGTTCGGCTCGTTTTCGTCGCGGTTGATGTGTCCGGTAATGAATATTCGCGCCACGCCGTTTTTGAAATTTACGGCGTTTGTTCGAACTGTCACTGCTCGGCGAAAGTCGCCCGACGGTTGGCGGAAACCGCTATACGAAACGTCGATAAAGCCCGTATCGCCCGGGGCAACCGAATCTCTTGTCCAATTGCGAGCGGTAGTGCAGCGGCAGCCTCCGGAAATGCCTTGAATGACGAGCGGCGCAGTGCCTTCGTTGCGAAAACGGAATGTCGCCATTTGGACTGAGTCGCGGTCGAATTTTCCGAGGTCTTGCGACGTCGCTTCGAACACGATTTTCGGTCCGTCGCCGATTTCCGGCTCGTCGGCAATGCCGATGAAGGGCATTGCCACAAGCACAGAGCATATTATCAATTTTGTTATGCGTTTCATTATTTGATAATCACCTTTTTGTGAACTTTGCTGTTGTCCGACATTGCGTCGACAATATACATTCCTTCGGCAAGCGTGAACGTAATCGCGTTGGCGTCGGCGCTTTCCGTCTTAACCAATCTGCCTAAGGTGTCGAATACGTTAGCTGCGATTCGGTTGCTGCCGTTAGCGTCAACCACGGTCACGTTGCGACCTTCGACGGTTATGCGGAGTCCGGCAACCGCGCCCGACGTCGTGCCCGTTGTGAGGAACAGACGGTTGCTTACGTTGCCGTTAACCTTGTACTCCATATCTTCGGTAACCTTGGTGTATTCGTCGGTTTCGGCGTCGTAGAGCATAATTCCCATCGAACCGATGCCGTTGAAACGAAGCACGGTCGGCTCGTTGTCGTTGGCAAGTACGCCGATTTCGGTGCCTTCGAGGTCGGGTAGGGTGTTGATTGACGTAGCGGTGTTGCCTGCAATGGTGTAGACGCGTGCCACGTTGTCGAAGTTGCTGTCGTCGAGCAGTGCCACGTCTTCCGATTCGTCGTAGTCGGCAGTTGCCGCCGGCTCGATGCGGAGAAGCGATTGAGTTTGCTCGCTCTCACCGCGAATTGCCGTGATGCGGAGTGCATAAGGCTCGTCGATGGCGCGTGTTTCGCTGTCGGTCGATGCTGCCGGTTTGCGGAGCAGGTCGCCTTTCGTTTTGTCGTATGGCACAACGGTCAACATGGTTTCGTCGTAGTTCAACGTGATAGACGATTGCGGCGTTTTTGCTTCAACGAAGAATCCTTGCATCGGAGGCAGAGTCGACGCAGCGTCGATTGTGCCTACAAATCCGCCGGTTGTCGGGTCCATGATTGCCGTTGCTTGACCGTCGGACGTCATAACCCAATATTTTGCGTTGATTTCCGACGAGTTGGCTTCGAGGAATTTCTTCATATCGATGTGAGCCATAAACGGATTGCCAACCAAGAAGTATTTGCTCGGAGCGGCGGCATTGATTGTAACGCTTCGGTGAGTATTGTTGAGGCGGTATGAGTTTATGCGAGCAATAGCCGTTGAATTGCCAACTTGGCTGCCGTCTTGGTTGTAGTATGAATACGAAGTGTCGTCTTTCGGCAAGCGGAACAGTACGTTTGCTCCGGTGTTGGTGGCACGGCTTACGTCGGTTTTTATCGAGAAACCGTTGCCGGCGCTGTAACGTTCGTCGACGTCGTTGTAGACGTTACTCCACGTTGAGCGAACAGCCACGTTTCTCGAGCCTGAGAGTTCAACGACGGTAGCCGACGATTTGTTCCAAGCGCGTTGGTAAACGGCAGGAGCAAAGCGGTTGTATGTGCCGTAGCTGAACGTGATGGGGCGGAACAGTTCCGTGAGCTGTTGAGCACCGTCGGTGGGCAAATACATATCGCCAGCCGGGGTGCCCTGTAGCGGAGAACTGAGGGTGTACCAGCGAGACGGCGCCATCTTCATCTCAACCCAAGCGCGATTGTAAGTGAGGTGTTGCTGGTTGAGGATTTCCGAATTTGGCGTAAAGTTGATTTGGTCGCAGGTATTTGCATACCAGGGGCGGCATCCGACGCCGTTGTCGACGCCCGTTGCTGCCATATCGAATTGAACGTGTTCGGTAGCGTCGCCGGCAGGACGTGTTCCTTCGGCGGTTACCGACGGGTCGGAAGCCCAATCGTAGGTCGACGAAGTTCCGTCGGCGCTGACGGTGATGCTCGACGTTGCGGGAGCGTACATATTCGGGTAGGTCTCGCCGGCGGGCATTACCACTTTCGTGAAGTCGAGCGGAGCGTAGCAGAATGCGTTGTCGTTTGCTCCGTCGGTGGTAAATTCGTCGTCGGCAGACGAGTTGCGATAGAGTTCTGCTGAAGTTACGCGGCTCCAGTTTTCGTCGTTGTTCCAGTTGGTGTTCGCAGTGCCGGTCCATTTTTGATATTCCGGCACGACTTTGATGGTGAATACGAGTTCGCCGTCGCAGACAGTTTTGTCGGCGCTAACGCCGGAGCCTTCCGTATTTTCGACGAATCCGAACTTCATGCGGTAGTAGTAGCCTTCGCGGAAGGTGAAGTCTTTGTGGAACACGATGCGCATGATGTTCGCCGAGCCGTCTTTAGCGGCAACGATGTTGCGCACGAGACCGATTGCAGCCAATCCGCTCTCGCTGCTGTCGTCAGCGGAATATTGAAGGTTTTTGTAGTTCGGGTCGTTTGTTTCGGCAAGATAAACCGACGGGTCGTCGCTGACTGTGAGGCTTGTGATGCCTGTTGTAGCGGGCACAACGCGGCGTATCGGGATGTTGAGCACGACGCTCGCAGACGATGCCGAACTCTTGTCGGCAGATACGCTTTTGAGTTGGTTGAGACCGATGCGAAGAGGCACGTCGTCCATCCAATCGGGATATGTTATGCCGTCGCGGAATCCGTGAGTCATTTCGGGCGAATTGTTGCAAACGCTGAGACGTATCTCGGCGGGCGATGTGCAGACTTTCTTGCCCGGATAGTCCTTGTTGATTGGAATAGCCGTAGCGTAAGCGTATGCGTTATATTCGTCGTCGGGCACTTCGACGGGCGAAAAGACGTACGACGATTGATAGAGCAACACTTTCGGCGCCACTTCTTTGCCGTCGACGGTTCTTACCGACGTCATTTCAATGAGATAATTTCTAAATTCTTCAGTGTATTCGCCTTTTGCTTCGACGTCGGCAGAAGTTGCCTCGGGATATTCTCCGCGGAACTTGAGCAACACGTAGCTGAGGTAGTTGCCGTTGTTGTCTGTTTCAGCGTTAAATGCTTCCAAGTGACCGTCGTACCAGTCCATGTGAGCATTCTTTTCTACTTCAACCATTTCGCCGGAGCCGTCGGTTTTCGTACCCCAAAGGTCGATTTGAACGACGGGCGATTGATTCTTGCAGCAAGTGATGTTGTTTTGGTCGGGTTGGACGACACCGTTTATCTTGATAGTTTCGGATGTACGGATTCGATAAGTACAAACTTTGGCACATTCGCCGGCGATGTCGAATTCGTAAGCACCGGGCGAAGCTTCAGCGCCGTTGTCTTCCTCGGTGTAGAGCGCGAGGATGTATTCTTTTCCGGCAATGAGCCCGTTGTCGGTCGGGAATGCGCTGATGACAATCATACGCTCGCCGTCGACTGTTTCGACTGAGGCTCTTGTCGGGTCTAAAGTGCTTTGGTCGAATTCGGGGTTGTTGGTGTAGAATGTGTTGAATGTAACCTTGCCGAATGTTTGGTCTGTGCCTTGACCTTGATTATATTCATAATGGAGCACGGCTTTGTTAAAGGCTTCGACGCTTTTGCCTGTGCCGCTACGCATCACTTCGATATATTTGTCTTTGTCCAAGACCGTGTAGTAGCAGTTAATTGTTTTGCCCAGGTCGGCAGTTGCCGCCTCACTCAAACCGAGTGTAGAGAGCAGCATCGCAAACGGCGACTCGATTTTGATGTCGACCGTTGTCGTGCAGTCGCAGAGCGGCGAGGTTTGGCTCGCGGATACTTGCGGCTTGGAAACCCACACGCGGATGTCGTCGATAGCATAGTCGGCGCCATACGACGAAGTACAGTTGTTTTCGAGCGAAAGTCGATAGGAAGCGATGTCGTCGGATGTAATGCCAAGTTCCGCGAGATTCGGAATGAATGAGTAGTAGATGTGAATCCAGCGACCGAGACTTGGTCGTACGGCGGCATTGTCGTCGATATAACCTGTTACGAAACTGTTGAGGGTTCGTTCTTCACCGTTCTTCAGCACCGCCTTAAAGTTGAGGATAAGGTTTGCAACTTCAATATCGTCAGAGAATTCGGCAACCCAAGCCGACACGAAAAGTGTACTACCGGTGCAAAGGTCGTCGATGTCCAAGTTAGCCGTCACACCCGGGTCGGCGGCAGCGTTGGTGTAGTAGAAATAGCCTTGTTGTTCGCCTTTTGTTTCGTAGAACAAGCGGTCGTAGAGACCTGCCTGCTTGCCGAAGTTTTCCGAAGCCGGGAATCGCTCGGCAGCAGCACGATATGGCGTAGCAACGCAGTGATTGGCAATCATATACATCGAGTAGTCGAAGCGGTCATTGTAGCCGAACATATATGAGTTCTGTTGCCAAGGAACCGGCCATTTGAATATCTTGGAATTCTCCGGCGACATTGTATATACATTGTATTTTTCGTTGGCAATGTAGTTGTTGTCGGTTCCGTCGGCATTCTCAAGCAGACGATATTCGTCGTAGTCGATTTTGGCTACCGGTGCGCCGTATCGGCTTTCAAGATAGTCGGCGCGATGATATTTGAAAGCCTCATTGTTGTTGTATTCCGTATCGGGAATGAACGAAGCCTTTTCGTTGTCGACAAATTCGATTTCGTATTCCGCAATGACGAGTTCTTCGCTCGTTCCGGCGATGTTGATTACGTTGCCGTCGGCATCTTTGCCGTAGAGGCGAACGAGATAGCAACCTTTTTGCGCTTTGTCGGCCGGTGCCGTAATTGTGCGAGCGAAAGACGTTCCTGCATCAGCGCAAGGCGCTTCTACGCCGTAGATTGAGCGGTCGCCGTAGCCTCCATATTCACCGGTATAACCCATAAAGTTGGCAACCGGAATTTCTGTTCCGTAAGTCACGTTGTACGAACGTATTTCATAGCCGTAAACACTCTTGTAAGAGCCGTCGGATGCTTTGTAGTAGAGCCCTGACTTGCCGGTTTTGCCGTCTTTCTCCAAAGGCATGGGGAAGTCGAGTCGCACTTGGAAAGGAACACCTGCTCGAGCCGTGATGTAGCGTTTATGCTCCTTGACGTATTTCTTGTTATTCTCCGTTGTTCCTGAGAATTCATTGGCGAAAGTTTTGCCGTTTTTGACGTGGAAGATGTGTCGACCTGCGATAGCCGGCTCGTAGAGCGTATTGGTGCCGGTGTCGAGGTTGTAATATTCCCAATATGTTTGGCTTAAATCGCAAGCGATGTATTTGTCGTCGAAGTCTTCGGTTTCAGGGCAGTAGAACGAAGCGATAGCGCCGTATTTTACGTCCTGACCTTCGTCTTCAACCGATGACCACCAAACTCGCGGCATACACATTCCCCAAGTGTCGTTTGTTTTCCAACGGTTGTCTGCGGGGTAGGTGGCATTCAGTTTTGTGCAAAAATCGGCACTGTTGCGGTCGGCAGGCACAAGCCCGAAGTCGGGTTGGCTGTAGGTTGTGTAGCAGTCGCTGAAAGAGCTGCTTGCATGACGAGCGAAGTAGATGCCCGAGTCGTTACCCGACACAGTGCCCGTACAGTAGCAGCATTCGACTTTGCTGTAAGCACCCAACCAGCCTGACAACTGTGCACTTTCGCTACCGCCGCTGACGTTGCAGCCGACAACATTGGCGGCAAAACTGAACGACGGGTTGCAATCGTAAGCCGCACAGCCGATAAGGCCGCCGACATTTGTTCCGGTTCCGGTAACCGTACCAAAGACGGCACACGATTGAATCATTGCCCAATGGTCGGTTTGTGTCGGGTCGTAGTAGCCGCCGGCAATCGAACCGACATAGGAATTTCCTTTAATGTTACAATTGTCGAGGATAAGGTTTTTGACTTCGCCGGCTCGACCAATACGGCCGAACATACCTACGAAATCCCAACCCAAGTCGATTGTAAGGTTTTTGATGATGTGACCGTTTCCGTTATAGGTTCCGCGGAACGGGTATTCGTTATAGATGCCGATAGGGGTAAACGAAACGCCGCTCATGTCGATGTCGGAGTTCTGCTTTACGCGCAGATTGGTTTTGTGTTCATCGTTGACGAGACGTGCCAATTCGACCAAGTCGGTGGGCGTATTCACTTCGAAGTCGTAGTCGAGTGCCGGATTTGTCGACACCGCTTTACCGGCAATTATACCATAGTTGGTTTTGCTGACGCGTTCGGGGTAAGAAACGCAGTCGACGTATTCGCTTGCCGCGTCGGTCTCATAGTCGTACCAGCGAACGAAATTTTGGTGATAAGCCTTTTGCCATCTGAAGTCTGAGAACGGGTATAGCAATACGATGTCGCCTGGGATGGCATATACGGTATGTTCTTGAACGTGAGCGGCTTGACGTGTGCCTGACTTGATTCGCGGGTCGTCAGCCGAGGTGAAGTAGTCGTAACTCGGAATGGTAATGCCGTCGGCGGCGAGTTTGTCGGTGTCGCGTGTCCAGTTACCGTTGCTGTCCCAGCCGGAGTAGTCGCACCAATTTTGGAGGTTTACGCCGGAGAAATGGCGGTTGCGTTCGTCGATTATACCGCGAGTGTGTTGGAACGAATATTGGCTGTACTTCGAACTGTAGCCCGACGGCTCGAGAATTTGAAATTCCGACATTCCCCAGTATTTGTAACCGTTGCAAGTTTCATTATTGGTAGTTTGCTCGATGATGAAGCGCAATTGGTTGTAGGAGCCGTTGATGTAGAGCGGGTTAGATACCGCTTTCGACGTTGGCGAATCGTTGCCGAAAGTCGCCGTTGTGATATATGTCCAAGTCGAGCCGTTCAAACTACCTTCTACGCGGAGGCGCAACGGGTTTTGCGCGGCGGAATATTCGCGGCGCTGCGTGTAGGCGTAGATAAACTCGTCGGTTATGGTTTTGTTGAGATTTACTTGCAGATAGTGAGCCGACGAAATCGACGTGTTGTCGCTGTGCCAGTTCGACTGCCAGAACGTTGTGACATCGTTGTCGATGAGGTTGTTGAAGTTTGTGCCTTCACTCGAGTCGGAAGCATTACTGCTGAATTGTCCGGCGGAGGTGATGAGTGGTGTAACCGATACTTCGTCGGAGGCTGATGCGTATAGTGTTGAAGCCGTAGCGGTTGCTACGACTAACAGCATTCTCCCAAATATATTAGTCCTATTCTTCATAGTCGTTTAGTTTTCGCGGATAATGAAAAGCATACGTTCGTAGGTAAATTCAACCATGTCGGTTTGCTTGATGGTGAAAGATAGCGTAACCACGGCGGTTCCTGTGTTGCTGTTAAGGTCGCCGATAATTTCGTTTGTCGTGGCGTCGAATGCCGGATTGGTGGCAAAAATGCCGTTGGGGTCGCTGATTGATTTGATTTTTGCCGAAATTTGCTTGTTGGTGTGCACTTCACCGTCGTTGGCGGCATCATACATATGCGGAGTGATGGCAAATCGACCTTCGGTGCCGAATTTTATGTAGTATTCTTCGTTCTTAACTTCTTTAACCACAGCGGGATATCCACCAATCGGCGGATAGAAGTTGACGTCGATAGAGAGGTTATAGTCGGTGATTACGATGGGGATGTTAATCCAGTCGTTGCGATTGATGTAAGTAAGTTCGTGGGTTAGCGCGTAGAGGAGTTCTTCGGCTTTTCCATCGCGCGTAATCGACACTTTGATGACGTAGCGGCCGGTGGGGTGCGACGAGGCAAAGCCTTCGCGAACGTATCCGTATAGTTTGGTAGCTTCTGCTGTAATAGCCTGGTTGTGGTCAATTTTTACTGTTGTGTAGGTAGTTCCGTCGAGCGATGTTGAGGGAGCATCGCCGAGATTGCTATAGTCGGGGAACATCGGAATTGGTCCCTTCGCCATTGGCGAAATCTCTATGTTGTTGAGCGTGACCGTTTTTGTCGATTTGTTGGTCACCTCGAATTGCAACTTTGCGTAAAGTCGCACCACTTCGATGTTGAAAGGCTCGTTGACGCGATTTGTAATTGTCACGTTCTTTTTGCCTGTCATCGGTAGTTTTAGCCCTGTTTCCCAGCCTGCTCCGGCACCGTATTCCATACTGTCGAAGCCTGTCGGAAGAGTTCCGCCGATAGCGAGGCTACTGATTCCGTAAAGGTCATTGAACCAATCTCCCGTATTTGCGAAAGCGTAAACGGTGTATGTTCCTGCCGGGAGTTCGGTGCGGAATGTTTCTTCGGTTACGGCATCCGTTTTGCTTGGGTCGCGGTCGACGATAGCGGCTATTTTGCCTGTTTTGTCGACGAAAATCAGTTTCCAATTATTGATGTTTTCGTAGTCGTTACCAACCACCTCGTTTGCTGTGATGGGCTTGGTCGAGATGGTAAATTCCTGCGATTCGCCGGATGTCGGTTCGCCGGGTGCGTCGTCGTGGCACGCAGTCAGCGGTAATAGTGCAGCTGCAGCAAGAGCTGCAAATATATATGATTTGTTCATAATGACTGTATTACATTATTATAGTAGGCTGTTGACGGAAGTTCCAAGCGCGGACGAAAACACGCGACTGGATGTTGTTCGGCTCTCTCATGTCGGGCTTCGGGTCGCCGGAACCGGTGAACGACACGCTGACGCGGTAGATGTTGTTGCGAACGATTGCGTAGTCCATCGGGTATGTTTCCTGCGGGTCGGATGCCACTGTCGGAGTATGGTGAATCCACATGTTGTAGTAGCAAATACCGCCTTCGTAGCAGGTGATTTCCGCTACGTCTTCGGGGTGGTTTGCTCGGTAGGTTTCGGCAGCTGCCTGATTGTTGAAGTAGAAGCATTGCTCTTCGGCAAAGTCTTGACGCGACGGGCTGTAGCGCCAGAATGTGCGCCCTGTGGAGTAGTCGTCGGCGTCGACGATTGTGGCATCGCCGTCGGTGTAGACGGTCTCGGGCTCATAGATTGCGCGAATGGCGAGTCCGGTGAGGAAACGCGAGTCGTTAAGCGTTTCCGACTGTGTATTCTCGTTGACGTAGTCGATTGTTACGTATCGGTTGTCGTTGGTGTTGGCTGACGAGAAACTTTGAGGAGCCTCTGCGCTGAGGAGCGATGCGAGGCTGTTGGATGTGGTGAAAATGCCTGTGTATGAGTCGCGGAAATAGCTTGCGCGAGTCGTGCCGTACCAGTTGTTAATGTCGATGCCGGCGGAAGTGGCTTTTAGCAGGGTTGTCGGCTCGATTACGTAGTTGCTACCGGTCTCGTCGCCGCAATATTTGACGTCTTGGAGCGACGTTGCACTCGACGACACGCGGCGAATCAAGTATGCGGGCTTTTGCATTGCGTTGACGGGCAGCACGTGTGTTATATGCGTCCGTGCAATCGTTGCATTCACCGAGTTGCGAACGGGAAAAACGACCTCGCTTTTCGATTCGTTGTAGTAAGTGTCGACGAAGGCGAAGTCGATGCGAGCTGCCGTGCGTTCGAGTGTTACGGTTGCTGTGTAGGGATTTTCTTTGCTACCGAGTTTCGTGCCTGTTTCGGAAATTACTTCCACTTTGCCGTCGTCGTCGGTGTTGAGTGCATTCGCCATCGTAAATTCGCTGTAAAGCGGAATCGAAGATGCGTATTTGTAAGTGTTTTCGACGAGGTAGTCGCGCACGTCGGCGAGGCGGTTCAGCGCGGTGATGTCGCCCATATTGGCAATGGCAATAATCTTGTCGCCTACGGTCGGGATGAATCCGTTGAGCGGATAAGCCTTAGTGGCGGCTGCGCCGTCAACGAGTTCAAGATTCAGGTCGTCGATATAGAGCGAACCGACCAGTTCGGTGTCGTCGGGCATATCCAAGCCTTTATCGCCGGCGTGGTAGAAGAATAGCGAGAGATTTTTTATCTCGTTCTCGTGTCGGATACCCTCTTCTTCGCCGTCGATGTATGCGTTCGACCGCGTTTGCGACGGTGCGTTAATGATAAGGCTAATGTAGGTTGTAGCCTCTTGATTGTCGTTGTTAATAATGTCTTTGTCGTCGCTACAGCTTAACAGCCCTGCAAGGCAAAGCGCCATTATTGGATTTTGCAGATATTTGTAAAGTCGCATTTCTGTACAATCACTATTATTTAATTTAAACTAATCTCCTAACCAACATAATTCCATCATTGAAAACCTTTTCCGCTTTTTCGTTGCAATGTGAATATCACTTAGTTAGGTCCCTTATTTTTGCTGTGCAAATTTACTTGAATTGTAATAAAGAGCTGAAAAATATAAAGTTAAATAATACTAATTAGTGTGGCTTCGTGTAATATAAAAAGCACCGAGCGGAGGATGGTCCACTCGGTGCACTGGTTGATTATTTGCTACTTAACCAATGCTGCAGTGTCGCAGGCAATCATGTATTCTTCGTCGGTGGGAATCACCACGACGCGCACTTTAGAGCCTTCGCGGGTGAGTTCGATTTCTTCGCCGCGAGTCTTGTTTTTCTCTGCGTCGAAGTCGATGCCGAGGAATTCGAGTTGGCGGCAGATTTTCTCTCTTGTGCCGGTTTGATTTTCGCCGACACCGCCGGTAAACACGATTACGTCGACGCCACCGAGAGCGGCAGTGTAGGCGCCTATGTATTTAGTGATGCGATATTCATACATGTCGAGGGCGAGTTGTGCACGCGGGTCGCCGGCGGCAACTGCGTTTTCGATGTCGCGCATATCCGACGAAACGCCCGAGATGCCGAGCACGCCGCTCTTCTTGTTGATGAGTTTCTGCATATCCGCTGTGCTGAAGCCTTCTTTTTGCTGGATGTAGAGCAAAGCGGCAGGGTCGACGTCGCCGCAGCGAGTGCCCATCATCAAGCCTTCAACCGGGGTAAGACCCATCGAAGTGTCGACCGATTTTCCGTCTTTGACAGCGGTAATCGAGCCGCCGTTACCGATGTGGCAAGTGATGATGCGTTGCGACTCATAGTCGAGTCCGAGGAAGTCGCAAGCGCGGCGCGACACATAGCGATGGCTTGTGCCGTGGAAGCCGTAACGACGGATGCCGTATTTCTCGTAAGCCTCGTAGGGCAGGGCGTACATATAGGCGTAGGCGGGCATTGTTTGGTGGAATGCCGTGTCGAATACGCCGACTTGCGGTACGTCGGGCATAATTGCGCTGATGGCTTCGATGCCGGTGATGTTTGCCGGGTTGTGAAGTGGTGCCAGGTCGTAGCATTCCTTAACTTTGGCAATCACTTCGTCGGTGATAATCACGCTGGTGTTGAATTTCTCGCCGCCGTGCACGATGCGATGTCCCACGGCGTCGATTTCGCCGAAATCTTTGATGCAGCCGTATTTCTCGCTTGTGAGGTTGTCGAGAATCACGCGGACAGCCACTTCGTGGTTGGGCATTGAGGTTGTGATTGTTACTTTTTCGCCGTTGAATTTGAATTTTAGGAAAGAGTCGGGCAAGCCGAGCTTCTCGACGCCGCCTTCAGCCATTACGTTTTGGTTAGCGCCGTCGAGGTCGATTAGTTTATATTTGACAGACGAGCTGCCGCAATTTAATACAAGAATTTTCATTTCGTTTATTTAGCGTTGATGCTTTGATTGCAAGTGATAACGATTGTTTTATAGATATCTTCGGGGCTGCAACCGCGCGAGAGGTCGTTGACGGGCTTAGCCAAGCCTTGGAGAATCGGGCCTACGGCTTGTGCGCCGCTGAGACGTTGCACGAGTTTGTATGCGATGTTGCCCACGTTGAGCGATGGGAAAACGAGCACGTTCGCCTTGCCTGCGATGTCGCTTTGCGGAGCTTTTTGAGCGGCTACAGAGGGAACGATTGCTGCGTCGGCTTGCAATTCGCCGTCGAGGGGAAGGTCGGGCGCCATCTCTTTGGCGATGCGGGTTGCTTCGATAACTTTGTCGACAGCGGGATTCTTTGCGCTACCTTTGGTGGAGAAGCTTAAGATAGCCACACGCGGGTCGATGCAGGCAATGTTTTTGGCGGTTTCTGATGCCGAAACGGCAATTTGAGCCAATTCTTCAGCGGTCGGCGAGGGCACTACCGCACAGTCGGCGAATACGAGAATTCCGTCGGTGCCGTAGGGGCAACCTTCGGGAAGAAGCATAACGAATGCACCCGAAACAACGCTGATGCCTTTCTTAGGCTTAATCACTTGGAACGCTGCGCGAAGCACGTCGCCGGTGGTGTGGAGAGCACCCGACACTTGACCGTCGGCGTCGCCGTTTTTAATCATCAAGCAACCCAGGTAGAGCGGGTCGAGCACCTTACGGCGTGCATCGTCGATGGTTACGCCTTTGGCTTTGCGAAGTTCGTAAAAGAGTTGTGCATATTTTTCTGTAAATTCCGCATCTTGGGGGTCGACAAGCGTCGCCGAGTCGATGTGTGTTAGTCCTAACTCTGCCGCTTTTGCTCGAATTTCGTCGGGATTGCCAATGAGAATGATATTGGCAACGCCGTCGCGAATAATCATTTCTGCAGCTTTGAGTGTACGTGGTTCTGTGCCTTCAGCGAGAACGATGCGCTGTTTGTTTTCTTGTGCTGAACGAATCAGCCTGTCGAATAAAGCCATAACTATTTTATCTATTTTATGTTCGCACGTTGAGGCAAACCGCTTTCGGCGGCTTGCCCGGTTTTCATTGTGCAAAGTTACGCAAAATTTTGCGAATCGGATTTCTTCTTTTCTTACTTTTTCAGCAAGTCGCGAATTTCGGTAAGCAATTTGATGTCGGCAGCAGGTTCTGCAGGCTTTTCCTCCTCTTTACGTTTGAGTTTGTTGATGCCTTTGATTGCCATAAAGATAACGAAGGCAATAATCAGGAAGTCGACAATTGTTTGGATAAACGAGCCATAGTTGATGGAAATTTCGGGCGTAACGACGTTGGCGCCGTCCATAACCGCATGACGGATAACCCATTTGAAGCCGGTGAAGTCGGCATCGCCACTAAGTGCGGAAATTGCCGGCATAACAACGTCGCCAACGAGCGATGTCACGATTTTGCCGAACGCGCCGCCGATGATTACACCGACTGCCATGTCTACCACGTTGCCTTTTACGGCGAATTCTTTGAATTCTTTAATGATTTTTTTCATAGCCTGTTGCTTTAGTTTTGTTTGCGAAGTTAATGCAATTTAATGAATTTTACAAAAAAATCGTAGCGCTTAACGCACTACGATTTTTAGAGCCTTTTCGGCGAGTTCTACAAGGTAGATGCCGGGAGCGATGTCGAGAGTGTAATGCATTCGGTCGGGGACGACTTGCGAGAGCAGACGTCCGTCGATGCCGAAGACTTTAACGACGCTGCCCCGTGCGCCGACGATGATGATGCTTTGACGGCTGCCGTAGACATTCGTATCAGTCGATGCCAATTCGTCGACTGCGCCTTGCCCTGCTGTTACGGTCGCAAATTCGCTTGTCCAACGGTCGTAAAGTGCGCGCACTTTGTAGGTTGCTTTGTCGACGGGCGTTGTGTCGACCCATCGCGTTTCGTCAGTAGTTGCCACAAGTTCGTCGTTGCGATAGATTTCGTAGCCGCGGAGAGTGAGCGGCGGCACTGTCAGGTCGTTGAACGACAGGTCGTCGACGAAGAGCGCAAACGAATCGTTGCTCACGCAGTTAATGGCGAAATGACGTGCTCCTTCGGGAAGCGTCCAAGTGTAGCGCATCCACGCGTCGGGCAGTTCGATGTAGTCGTCGGTGTGAATCTGGACGAATTCCGTCGGGTCGGTGCCGCCCATGCTGTATAGCACGCGCATACGTTCGGGCGCGATGTCGTCGGTGGTGAAACTCTTGGCGTAGAACGAAACGGTCTGCTCGCTGCCGTTGAGTTGCGGCGAAATCAGCCAGTCGTTGTTGACGTAGTTGACAGACGCAATCGCCATCAGCATCTTGTTGCCCGAATGAGGCTTGCCTTCGTCCCAAATGTCGATACCCAGCGTATGTGCGTTGCACACCTGGAATGCCTTGGGCGCATATTCGTTAGGGTATTCGTCGAGGTCTTTTTGAATGCCGTAGGTCGAGTCGTGGTCGAGGTCGACGGTTGTCCAGTCGCCGATGTCGGCGATTGCCCAATCCTGATAACTTTCAATGTCGTCGGTCGCGGCGCCGCGTGTGAAAGGCGCTTTCCACGTGATTTCGATGCCGTCGGCGAGCGCCAACGATGTGGCGTCGTATGGCGCCGGAATTACCGGGTCGACCGTTACGGTTGTGATTTCCGCCGCGTTGTTTTCGACGTTTGCGTCAGCGTCGCAAGCGACGGATGCCGTCAACCGGTGCGTTGCCGACTCGGCAAAACGGCAAGTTAGCGGAATGTTTGCCGATTGGTTAGGTGCAAGAGCGTCGACGGTTGCGCAAGCGATGGCGTTGTCGGCTTCGCTGAGCGTAACTACCGCGCCTTCGATTGCGGTATGTCCGATGTTGGTGATAACGGCATTGTAGGTTGCATCGATGCCGGTAGCAATTCGTCGCGGTCCGCTGAGGGAGGTCAACTGCAAGTCGGCGAGTCGTGACTCGTCGATAGTAACGTTGTCGATGTGGATGTTTTCGCAGCCGTCGCTTTCGCCGACGAACGCCACGCGAATCGATTCGGCGTCGACAAACGCTGACAAGTCAACTGTGTGGCGCTGCCAGCCGGTTGTATCACTTTGTCGTGTAAACGTGCCGTTGGCAACTTCGTGCGCCGTGTCGTCGGCATACACTTTCAGCGTGATGCTACCATTGCCCGCCGTTGCGGTATGATAGAGCATAAAACTCAGTTCGGGAGCGGTCAGTCCTGCGAGCGACACTTTCGGCGACGATAGTTCGGCACGAGTGCCTTGCGGTGCGTCTGCGCTGTTGAACGTGGCAAGACCGCCGTCGCCGCTTTGGTCGGCAGTGGCGGGATTGATGCCATTGTCTTGCAGCGACCAGGTAGCGCCGTCGTCGAGCGGTTCGCTTATCCAAGGATAGTTATCCATATCGCTGTTCTTGAATCGTTCGGCAAACGGTGCATCGTAAGGCGTGCCGACAATCAGATAGGGCGACACGGCGTAAGCGCCTTTGCGGTCGGCGGCATACGGCGTAACGACGTAGTAGATGTATTCTTGTTGATTTGTAGTCGGTATGTCGACGTCGGTCAACGATGTCTCGGTAGTTTGCTCGGCAACAACCGTGCCGTCGCTGCGCAGAATGCGATAGTGCAGGTCGGCGGGATTGAAATAACCGCCGTTGATGCCCGTCTTCGGCGCCGTCCATTGGATGGTTGCGGACGTGTCGGTTGCTTTTGATCTTGTAAACGTCACAGCCGCCGGAGCGTCGAGTCCGACGAATGTCGACACCTTTGCTTCGATGCCGTCGCCGACTTCGTTAGATGCGTAGATTCGGTAGGTGTATGTGCCGCTTGCTGTTATTGCGTCGTCGGTCCAGCTGACCGCTTCTCCCGGCGTTGCCGAGCGGCTGTAGCATGGCGTTGTGTCGTTGCCGCGAACGACCGACACGGTCAAATCGTCGCCCAAAACGGCTCCGTCGATGTCGGTTGTAGGTGCGTTGAACGCAATTTCCGCGCGCAGACCACCTTCCGCAGCAGCTGTTACTCGTGCTTCGGTCGGGGCTGCCGGCAGTGCGCCTTGAAGTGTCTTTACGCCGATGTTGTCCAAGAAGAGCGACCAACCTTTTTTGCCGTCGCTTGTGTCGTGGAAGCCCAAATAATAGTAGCCGTCGGCGTCGACGCTGAACGAAATCTTGTGCGTTTCGCCCGCTGTGCAGCAGTAGTTGGTAAATTCTTTAAGCACGACGTGCGAGGCGGCTTCCGGGTCGGAAGCAAGTACTGCCGTGAAGTTTTCGTAATAGTTCGTCGAATTGAACGTCTGTGCATCGAATGTCAGCAGGTAGGTTATTCCGCTGCGGAGAGCGATGCGAGGCGAAATCAGCCAATCGTCGCCGCCGATGCTATTGTTATTGTATTTATAGTGGATTCGGCCGTTGTCGTACATCCACGTCGAGCCGCCGTTGCGGTCGATGACTGTCCACAGGTCGAAGGCGTCTTGAGTGTCGAACGGTTCGACAAAAGGCACTGTGTAGCCGTTGCCGACCACAATCTTTTCGGTCCGAGCGCTCTCGCCGGCGCCTTTGTCGGTTAATGCAACCACTTCGTAGTAGACCGCTGCCGCCGACGAACCAATGCCGGTGTCTTTAACCGACGTTGTGCTTTGGCGGTCGGCAACGACTGTGCCGCCGGGATAGCGAGTCACTGTGTAGCGCAGCGCCGCAGCGTTGATTTTGCCGCCGTGAGCGCCCTCGGTAGGTGCCGTCCATCTCACTTCGGGAATGCCGTCGACGAGCGAAACACTCAAGTCGGCGACCGCCGTAGGCAAGTCTTCGCCCGCCCAAACTGTCGTCGAAGCGGTTTTGCCGCGGTCGGTGCTGTTGGCTGTGGTTATTTCGATGCTCTGCAGACCTTCCGCAAAGGTTATCGTCGGCGTTTGTGCGTTAGTGCCGGGTTGGATGCCCTCGACAATCTCAACTTCCACGCCGTTGACCGCCACAATTGCCGTAATCGGCTCTGTTAGCGTCGTCCCGTTTGCGGTGCGAGTAGGTGCGGTGAACGTGATTCGTCCGGTTGTGGCGAAGTCGGAATCGAAAGCCACGGCGATGTCGGTAACAGCCTCGGGCGCCGAGTCGGGAATCGATAAGGGTAGGGCATACATTCCGGCGAATTCCGCATTGCCGGGCATGTCGTAGATTTTCGTTGCGGCGCCGGTGGTTGTGTCGACACTATAGAGTGCTGCGTTGCCTTGATCGTCGGTTGCAGCCCAATAGAGCACGCCGTCGGAGCCGAAAGCCATGGTGTTGTTATATTCGGGGTCGACGCCTGTTTTGCCTATTTGGGTATATCGTCCCGTCTTTTTGTCTAATTTTACGAGCCATCCGGTGTAGCCCCAGATGGCATAGATTTCGCCCGCATCGTTGCATGCCATTGCCGACACGCGGCGCTCGAGGTCGCCGATGTCGGTGGCTTCAGCCATGGTTAGGCTGAACGAGCAGAAGCGGTCGTATTCGTCGGTTTCCGAGTTGTAGAAAGCGCCGTAGACCTTCCCGGTAGTCGGGTCGTAGGTCAGGTCGGTCGCTACGTTGACGATATCGGTATCTTCGTTGCGACTGCGATTCCACGACGTTGTGGAATATTCGCTGATAGATGCCGAAGTGCCGTCGGCAGACGCGCTGACAACGTAGTATGTGCTGTTGACCTTGACGCCGCAGCGCATTTTCGTGAAGTCGGTGTTTTGATAGAGCGAGGAGATTGTTCCGTCGGGTTTGGCGGGAATAGTGTAAACTCCGGCGGTTATAGGATTAAGGTAGTTGCCGTTGGAGTCGGTCGTGCCCCAATCGTCGTTGTAGACCATCGTGGCGCACATCCGTGTGTTGGTACCGGGCACGGTTAGCAGCACTTGCGGCGCCGTTATTGCGGGCAGCGTTTGTCGTTGTTTGAGTACCGATGCAGTGCGGTGCCGTTGTGCTGAGGGTGACGCGCTTTTCAGTGCTTTTACGGGATTTGCGCCGAATGCAGTGCTTGCGAGCAAAAGTGCCGTCACCGGCAAGATTAGAAGTCTTTTCATAGTAATAAAAAAGAAAAAGGGGAAGCGCCGTTCGATTGTTGTCGCTACCCCTTTTTGATGTTACGTTATGTTACTTAATGATTTTGCAAACCGTGTGACGTCCGTCGACGTATGCCGAAACGATGTAAGAACCGCTTGCGAGAGCACTGATGTTGTAAGTGCTGCATGCGTTAGCCGAAGCCACGATTTTTCCGCTGAGGTCGACGATTGTCATCTTACGAGCCAAGCCGCCGAACATGATGTTGCCGCCAACCACACGGATGCCGCCGTCACGATTGATTGTGCCAACCGATGCCGTGCTTTCGCCGATTGTCAGTTCACCAATTTGAACGGCGCCCTTGTTGATGGCGTGAATGCCGATGGTGCGTACGCCGTAAGGAACAACCGGAAGAGAGCAAACTGCATCGGGCTCGTCGACACAAATTGTGATTACGTCTTGTTGAGCGTCCGACAGGTTCTTGACGTTGGTAGTTACGGTTGTAATGGCAACCATCGATTCTGGGTCGGTGCTTGTGCCGTATGCGAGTTCCCAAGTGTAGGGCGGTTCGCCGTCCATACCTGTCCACGACTTAACGGTGATGTCGTAGTACATACCTTTGACGAGCGTCAAGCGCGGGCTGATTGCCCAGTCGTCGGGCGTATTGTTGTTCGAAACGATATAGATTTTGCTGCCGTCGGAGTTCTTGTTCCAAGTGATTTCTTCATCCCAAGAGTTCTTGTCGGCGTTGACGTTCCAAATCTGCCAATCGTTGTAGTCGGCAGTGTAGGGCAATGCCAAGCCGCCGCCAATCCAATCGCAAACCACTGTCGGCGCATCGCCGTCGGCTTTGCCTTCTGCGTTGTAGATTTCAACGGCGTAGGTGTATTTGCCTGCGCTCGGTACTTCGGTGTCGACGTAGGTCGAAGTTTCGCCGGGCACGAGACCTTCGGTGATTTCCGCAATTTGTTCGCCGTTGCGATAGACTACGGCTTTAGTCAAATCGGTTGCGGCAACGCCTTCAACGTTGGTCGTTGTCGGGTTCGTCCAAGTCAAAGTTGCGCTCAAATCGAAGTTGGGGTCGGCAACGACAGCCAGGTCGGTTGCCACGCCGGGCACAACGGGAATGAGTTCGATTTGTACGTTTTCGACTGTTGTATTTTTGTCGCTTCCGGCAAACGATTCGGTGCAGAGCCAAGCGAAGTAGTAAGTGCCGGCTTCGGCGATGTGGAATACGTTTTCGGCAGTTGTAGCGTAGCCGATTTCGGTGAACGTGCGAGCATCGGCGAATGTTCCGGCAACGTCGTTGATGTCGGTAACGACGCCGTTTTTGATGGTCGTTTTGTTGACGCCGCTTGTCTTATAAGTCACTTTGTAATAGCCTGCTTCGAGGGCGAACGGCGGAGTTACGAGGTAGTCGTTTGCCGACGAGTAGTCGCTCGATGTTTTGTCGAGGTATGCGTATTTGTAAGTGCTGTTATACTTCCAAGTATATTCGTCGTTGTTGGCGTCGACAGCCGTGTAGAGTCCGAACAAGTCTTGGTTTGCGAAGTCGTAAGAGTAGGGCACGTGTTGTGTCGGGTCGCCGAACCACAGGCTTGCCACTTCGGTCGGTGTGCCTTCCGCTTCGCCGTTTTCGTTGTAAACCTTTATATAGTATTTGTTGATACCGTTTTCGGGAGTGTTGTCAGTCCACGTTTGTTCAGCGCCTACAGCCGGATTTTCGATGGTTTCAGCCAACGTGCCGTTGCGGTAAACTTCAGCTTTGGTAAGAGAAGTAAGCGCTGAGCCGATGTTGTTGAGCGCCGGGTTTGTCCACGTTAGTTTGATAGTTTCGTCGACAATTTCGGCTTGCAGGTCGGCAACTTGCGCAGGCAAGATGGTTATTTCGCTGACATTTACCGAGTAGATATAATATGTCGAGGAGTTTGAATTTGCCATGCCGGCGTGGAAGCCGATGTTGTATTCGTCGGGCTCGGTGATTTCGAATAAGCATTCATAGTCGGCAGCCGAAGATTCGATCTTGTCGTATGTGGCAATGGTCGTGTAAGTGCTGATGTCTGCTCCTTTGCCTAATGCGACGCCGAAATTAATACCTGACGCATAGCTGTTGTATTTGCTGTTGAATACCACCTTGTAAGCACCTGCGTGTTCGAACTTCAACGGCGGTGTAATCAACCAGTCGTCGAGCACTTTGCCGCTTCCGGGAGAGAATTGTGCTGCGTTGCCGTAGTATGAGCTTGTATAGTATTTCCAGTTTTCGGTAGCCGTACTGTTTGCGCCTTTGACAATTTTCCACATAGCTTCGAGAATGTCAGCACTTGAGAAGTCGGAAGTCCAAGGCAATGCTTGCGCGGCAATTGGACCGACGTAGCGCGAGCGAATGGTCGCTTTTACACCTTCAGCAGTGCCGATAAGAGCAGAAACCGAATAGTTGTGGAAACCTCCGGTAAGACCTAATGCTTCGGTGTCGGTCATCGATGTTACAGGACTGTCGAAAGTGCCGATGAGTTCGTCGTCGCGATATACTTTTACTCCCGTAATCGCATCTTCAGCCAATGCAGCACCGTCGGCGTCAACTGTAGGTAATACCCACGACAGGTCGACTTTCAGCGCACCTGCGAGGTCTTCTGTCGCCGTCAATCCTGTCGGACTTCCCGCTGTCAGCACGTTTTCGCCCACGAAGAAGCTTGTCAGGTATAGGTTATATTTATCAGCTGCTGAGCACTCATAGATGCCGAAATAATAGTCGCCGGTGGTTTCGACTGTAAAAGTAGTTACTTGTTTTGCCCAAGATGTGCTTTTTATACTTTCACGATTTAAAATTGTAGTTCCGGCAGTCAGTGCTTCGATGGTGTTTTCTTGCGCAAGAAACACTTTATAACTTTCCTCATAATTTCCTGTCTTTTCCCAAATCTTGAGTTTATACTCTTTGCCGACTTCGAGAGTTATTGCCGGCGAAATGCACCAGTCGTCGCCGGAATTTTTTGAGTGGTAAGGGTACTTAATGCCGCCCGCCGCGCCGTCGGCTGTACTGTACGACGAGCCGGATTCTTTTGTCCAGGTTTTGCCGTCGCCGTTGGCGTCAATGATAGTCCATTCATCGTCGCCATAAAAAATTGTAGAATAGGGCGTCGATTTTCCTGCCCACATCAATGTCGGCAGTGCGATACCAATTAGAAGTAGTAATTTTCGTTTCATAATGATGAATTTAGTATATAGGTTTTTTGTTCTCGGCTGATACTTTTTGCAAAGGTATGTAAAATTTCTTACAAATTTTGATAATTTTATCTATTTTGTCAACAAAAAAGTAATATTTCGCGAAAAATACCATAATCTTGCTATTTCGTAGATATAAAGTCTGCGCGATTGTGCTTTCGCAAATTTTTTGTAATTTTGCCCTGACAAAAGTATTTATTGTTATGAAAACGAAATTTATAGCTATTCTATCGCTTGCGATAGCGTCATTGGGCGCGCAAGCCGGACAATTGACGCTCGAAGATTGTTGCCTCGACAGCCGTCCTGCCGTACCGAGCGAGATGGTGTCGGAAGCAAGTGGCACGACATATTTACAACTCAGTTCCGACGGCAGTCGCGTGGAGCGATTCGACTATGCGACGGGCAAGCGCCTCGGCGTGGTTTTCGACAGCAACGACGTCAACGGCTGCAACATTAAGTGCTGGGACGGCTTTGTGCTTTCGCCCAACGAAAAAATGTTGCTGCTCTACACCGATAGGGAGAACATCTATCGCCATTCGTTCAAGGCAAACTATTGGGTTTACGATATAGGACGTAAAAATGCCAAGCCGCTATCGACGGCAGGTAAGCAAGAAGTGCCGGTGTGGTCGTCCGACGGCCGTATGGTCGCCTTCGTTAGAGACTGTAACGTCTACGTGGCAAAAATCGACTACGGCACGGAGGTGGCAGTGACTACCGACGGCAAGACGAACTGCGTAACCAACGGCGTGCCCGACTGGGTCTATCAAGAAGAATTCGGTATGTTGGGGTCGCTGACTTGGTCGGCTGACAACACGATGCTGGCATTTATTCGCTGGGACGAGTCGGAAGTGCCGCTCTACCGTTTGCCCGTCTATCGCGGCGCATGCAATCCGAAAGAAGAATATGCCAAATATCCCGGCGAAATCAGTTATAAATATCCGGTAGCGGGCGAGCGCAATTCGCGAGTATCGGTGCTGAGTTACGACGTCGAAACGCGTGCCGTCAAGACGATGAACCTTCCCGTCGACAGCGAGACTTACGTCAACCGCATCGAGTTTTCGCCGACAACCGACCGCTTGATGGTCAACACCCTGAACCGCAATCAGAACGAGATGCGCCTCTACGCAATCAATCCGCGTTCGGCGGTTGCCAAACTCGTCTATACCGACAAGTCGAAGACGTGGATTAATCCCGATTTGACAGAGATGACTCGATATTTCGACGGATTCTTCGTCGTAGCAAGCGAGCGCGACGGATTCTGTCATCTTTATCAGTATTCCAATGCAGGTTCGCTGATGCGTCAGATAACCAAAGGCAAGTGGGAAGTGCTCGACTTCTACGGCTACGACGCAAAAACCCGCCGCTTCTACTTCCGCTCAAACCAAGACGGTCCGCTGACGTCGGAAGTTGCGTCGATTGACGTAAACGGCGTTGTGCGCCGACTTTCGACCGTCGAAGGCAGCAACAAAGCGCAATTCAGCGCAAATTTGGCATATTATGTGCTGAACCACAGCGACAAAGATACGCCAAACGTCTATACGTTATGCAATACCGCTACCGGCAAAAAACTCCGCGATATCGAGACAAATCGCGCTTATGCCGAACGCTATAGCGGACGTTTGCCCAAGAAGGAATTTTTCACCGTCGAAAGCGCAGGCTATACGCTCAACGGATATATGATAAAGCCGAGCAATTTCGACGCGTCGAAGCGCTTTCCCGTGATAATGTACCACTATAGCGGACCGTGTTCGCAATTGGTGAAGAACGAATGGGACGTCGATTGGCTTGATTATGTTGCCGAGCAAGGCTACATCGTGGCGTGTGTCGACGGCAGAGGTACGGGCGGTCGCGGCCACGAATTTGCTTCGCTGGTCTACAAACAACTCGGCAAACTTGAAAGCATCGACCAGGTAGCCGCAGCGCGCCATATGGCACGCCTGCCCTATGTCGACGCCGACCGCATCGGCATCTTCGGCTGGAGCTACGGCGGCTACGAAACCATTATGGCAATGACTCAACCAGACGCACCGTATCGCGCAGGCGTGGCGGTCGCTCCGGTGACCGACTGGCGCCTATACGACAGCATCTACACCGAACGCTTTATGCTTACGCCGCAACAAAACGAGACGGGCTACGAAGCAAGTTCTGCCATCAATCGTGCGGCTAATCTTAAGGGCCGTTTGCTCATCGTCACCGGAACTACCGACGACAACGTGCATCCGGCAAATACCTACGAATTTGCCGCTCGCGCAACCTCTGAGGGGAAACTTTTCGACATGATGGTCTACACCAACGAGGATCATTTCATCAAGAAATGCAGCGTCAGAGCAACTCTCTACGCCAAATTGCTCGATTATTTCGAGGTGCATTTGAAGAGGTAAGAGGTAAGAGGTAAGAGGTAAGAGGTAAGAGGTAAGAGGTAAGAGG
>JBJEDO010000023.1:0-29517 GCA_051872155.1 Candidatus Limisoma sp. | reverse complement strand
TCGCTAAGCTCCTTCAGTTCAGGACAAAAATCAATCAAAAATCTGCGACCTCATTGTATAACTTTTCTTATGAAACAGGCTCTAAGACAATGAAACCCATAGGAGTCATCATACTCAACTGGAACGGCGCGGAGTTGCTGCGTCGCTATCTACCGTCGGTAGTATCCAACAACGACGACCGGCTGGCAGACGTTGTCGTGGTCGACAACGGAAGTACCGACGCATCGGTCGAAATCGTGCGCAACGAATTTCCGAGCGTTAAGTTGCTGCAATTCAGCGAAAACTACGGCTATGCCGAAGGCTACAACCGTGCGCTCGAGCAACTCGACTATCAGTATAGCGTGCTGCTGAATTCCGACGTGGCAGTCGGCGAAGGTTGGCTGCAACCGCTCTACGACTATATGGAAGCGAATAGCGAGGTTGCGGCGTGCCAGCCGAAGATACTCTCCGACACCGACCGGACGAAATTCGAATATGCAGGCGCCTGCGGAGGCTTTCTCGACAAGCACGGCTACCCGTACTGCCGCGGACGAATCTTCGACACCGTCGAGACCGACAACCACCAGTACGATAAGCCGATAGAAGTGTTTTGGGCAACCGGAGCCGCGCTGTTTGTACGCACCGAGATTTACCTGAATGTGGGCGGACTTGACAAAGACTTTTTCGCGCATATGGAAGAAATCGACCTATGCTGGCGCATCCACCGCAAGGGCTACAGCATCCGTGTAGTTCCACAATCGACCGTCTACCACCTCGGCGGCGGCAGCCTTCCGGCATCGAATCCGCGCAAGACCTACCTGAACTTCCGCAACAACCTGTTTTTGTTGTATAAAAATTTGCCGGTGCGCCGCGGGCGATGGGTGCTGCTGACCCGCCGACTCTACGACACACTGGCATGGGCAATGTTTGTTGTGAAGATGGACTTTGCCAACGCACGCGCCGTCATAGATGCACATCGCGACTTCAGCCGCCAACGGCACCGCTACGACGGCACGCAGCCATTCCGGTCGATAGAATGCGACTTTGCGTGCTTCCGCAAAAACATCATCACGGCATACTATCTGCGACGAAAAAAGACCTACGACAAGTTGTAGCGCTTCACAACGTCGGCTCTTACAGCGTCGGCGGGCAGAGATAGCGACGGATGCGACAGATGAGCGAACGGAAACGCTGTTCGTAGAAGTCAGCAACTTTTCCCGAGGGCTTGTAGAGGCGCGAGAAGGCGTGCGCCACGACGGCACTTTCGAGGTTTGCGTGGATGAGCATTTCGTTGCATTCGCAGTCGAGCGGAATGCGCAGCGGCAGGCACTTTTTGTCGCGTGTGGGCGAGACGAACGACGGGTCGACGTAGGCAGCCAACTTCATGGCGATTTCGAAAATAGCATCGTCGACGTAGAGCGCGAGCAAAGGGCGGTCGTCGGAGGAGAGAGCACGCGGCTGACGCTCCTCGCTGAGACGCTCCAGATAGGAACACTCGGCGCACATTTGGTCGACAATCGAATCCATTCCGATAGACATCGTCACAACTACAAAGTCTTGTTTTTCAGGGTTTTGAATATTTTCCATGATATTAAAATTATAAGAATTAAAACTAAAATCAAACCGATTTTAAGCCTCAAAGGGCGCTGCGGCTCGACGACTACCTGCTCGGAGCGAGTCGACTGAGTCGAAGCCCGGAGCGAGTCGACGACGACGACTTCCGCCAGAGCCGAGCCCGAGTAGCGCCGATGCGACGAGAGCGAAGTGCGGCTGACCGCCTTAACGGCAGAGCGTCCGGCGCTGTCGGGCGGATAAAATTCGATGCGCGTAACGACCATCTCTTGCGACGACGAATCGGCGACGTCGACGGCGGTCGATAGGCTACCGGTCGACACCGCTACCGTGTCGGTCGATGCAGCCACAGACACCGACTTCTGTCGACTTCGGCAAGCCGTCAGCAGCGGGCTAACGAGAGCTGCGACAAGGGTCAGTGCTATGATATTCTTCATTTAGATAGAGTCTGTAGAGTCGGCTTTGAGAAAGGAAGTAGCGGGAAGCACGACTCGCGGTTAATACTCGGCAAAGCGCATCACTCAGGTCCAACCCGTAGCGTTGGCGGAGGTCGCTTACCTTATCAAAAATCTCAATCCACATTTCGCGGCGAGGTCCCTTAACCGGACACTCACAACCGCGTGACATCAGCGAGACAACGCGACGGGCATAAGCGTAGCTGACGTCATAAAAGGGGCAGCCCTTAGCGAGGACGCGCCGAGCGAGTTCGTATTCGCCCAAACACTGTCCGCTAAGCGCTGCCTCGCGGCGTTGACGCTTATACTCCTTGCATAACTCGAAGAGCCAAATTCGCCTGTTGTGTTTCATGGTAGTTAGTTATTTCGTTGTTTTTCGAAGGCAAAGATAATGCAGGAATTGGTATTTTACAAATCGAATGTGGTATTTTTACCATTTTTTAAGAATTGGGGAGGGGGAGAAGCGCCATCGGCGCGGTTAAGAGGTTAAGAGGTTATAAGCGGAGAGTGGAGAGCGGAGAGCGGAGAGGGAAATGGGGCTAATGGGAGTGATGGGAGGAGGCTAAACGCTCGGTAAAAATAAATATTTAATGAAATTTTTCTTTTATTATTGTAGAAATAAAAAAATAATATGTACATTTGCAGCGGAAAGCCGAGAGCGTATTTCGGCAGGGTAAAATAAGAGATTGTAAACAAAGGAAAAAACAATAACCCTAAATAAAATTATAACAATGATTAAAGTAGGTATTAACGGCTTTGGCCGTATCGGACGCTTCGTATTCCGCGCAGCACAAAACAGAGATGACATTCAAATCGTAGGTATCAACGACCTTTGCCCGGTAGACTATTTGGCATACATGCTCAAATACGACACAATGCACGGCGCATTCGAAGGCACAATCGAGGCTGATACAGAGAACAGCAAGCTCATCGTAAACGGTCAAGAAATCCGCGTAACAGCAGAACGTAACCCGGCAGATTTGAAATGGAACGAAGTTGGCGCAGAATATGTAGTAGAGTCAACCGGTTTGTTCCTCACAAAAGAGAAAGCACAAGCACACATCGAAGCAGGTGCAAAATACGTTGTAATGTCGGCACCGTCGAAAGACGACACTCCTATGTTCGTATGTGGTGTAAACTTTGACAAATACGAAAAGGGTACACAATTCGTATCGAACGCATCGTGCACAACAAACTGCTTGGCACCGATTGCAAAAGTGTTGAACGACAAATTCGGTATCACAGACGGTCTTATGACAACCGTACACTCAACAACTGCAACCCAAAAGACAGTTGACGGTCCTTCAATGAAAGACTGGCGCGGTGGTCGTGCAGCATCGGGCAACATCATCCCGTCGTCGACAGGTGCAGCAAAGGCAGTAGGTAAAGTAATCCCCGAACTCAACGGCAAACTTACAGGTATGTCGATGCGCGTTCCGACTTTGGACGTATCAGTAGTAGACCTTACCGTAAACTTGGCTAAGCCGGCTACTTATGCAGAAATCTGCGCAGCAATGAAAGAGGCTTCTGAAGGCGAACTCAAAGGCGTGCTCGGCTACACAGAAGATGCAGTAGTATCGTCTGACTTCCTCGGCGACACTCGCACATCTATCTTCGACGCAAAAGCAGGTATCGCTTTGACCGACACATTCGTAAAAGTTGTATCTTGGTACGACAACGAAATCGGTTACTCTAACAAAGTGCTCGAACTCATCGCTCACATGGCAAAAGTTAACGCTTAATCAACCGATTAACAATAATAAAGAGGCTGCACCCGCCGGGTGTGGTCTCTTTTTTTGTAGGATTGCTCTTGCAAAGTAATATACTACTTAGCATAGCCAATGAGCAAAATCTATACAATTTAGCTCATTGGATTGATTATCAGCTGCTTCCCCACTTAGCCGCAGGCGGCAAGGTGGGGTTACCCGATTGCCGCAAGCTCTTCGAGCAAGCATCTTGGCGATAACAAACCGCCTTTGGCGGTGGTTAGAGGTTATTGGTTAGAGGTTAGAGAGAAAATGCCATTGCTTGCCAGGTCGCAGCAAGCCGCGACCCTACTCTGCTGATTGTCAGCCAATTAGATGCCCGATTGCACTTCGCACGGCTGCCCGGTCGCACCAAGGCGCGACCCTACCCTGTTGATTGTCAGCCAATTAGACACCTATTGCGCTTCTCACGCCAGCCCGGTCGCACCAAGGCGCGACCCTACTCTACTGATTGTCAGCCAATTAGATACCTATTGCGCTTCTCACGCCAGCCCGGTCGCACCGAGGCGCGACCCTACCCTGCTGATTGTCAACCCATTAACCGCGCGAAGCGTTTATCGTGGAGCGTTTATCGTATATCGGAGGAAATCTCGACCCTCGCCCCTCTCCACTCTCCACTCTCCACTCTCCACTCTTACCTCTTACCTCTCCACTCTGTTAATGTATTTAAAGTTATGTTTACAATATATAAAATGCACGAAAAACACTAAAAAAAGTAAAGAAAATCGGTATGAAATAAAAAAATTAATTGTAGATTTGTAGAAATTTCGTGTTGAAAGCGGTTTCCGGGCGGGGAAAAAGCCGGGTAAGCGAGTTGTGGATTAACAAAACCGCGCCGAAACCGGGGGAAAACCGAAAGGAAACCAGTTTGAAAACGTTAAATTTAATACAATAAACATTAATAGTAACTTAATTCAAACCTTGAACATAAACAAACAAAAAGTAATTATGAGAAAACAGGTATTGCTTCTGTTATTTTCCCTTTTTGCGGTTGTGGGTTATGCTCGCACTGTCCAAGGCGTAGTAACCCAAGCCTCCGACAAGGAGCCATTAATTGGCGCCACAGTCAAGGTAGTGGGCACATCGCGTGCGACAGCAACCGACTTCGACGGAAAATTTACAATCGAAGCCAAGGACAATGACGTCCTGGAAGTTTCTTACATCGGTATGACCACGGAGAAAGTAAACGTGGGCGGACGCGATGTTGTCAACATTGAGTTGAAAGACAACTCACAAGTTCTTCAAGAGGTAGTGGTAACAGCCATGGGCCAAACACAGGAGAAGAAAAAACTTAACTTTGCGGTGCAGTCGCTCGACTCAGAAGACGTGACCGCCGGCAACTCGGCAAACTTTGCCAACAGCCTACAGGGTAAGGTATCAGGTTTGCAGGTGTCGACCGGAGGTAGCTCGCCGAACTCATCTACGCAGGTGATTATTCGTGCGATATCGTCGATCAACCCGTCGCAAAGCAATGAGCCGCTGGTGATTATCGACGGAATGCCGGTACGCGGAAGCGGTTCGAGCCTGGGAGACCTTAACCCTAACGACATTGAAAACATGAGCGTGCTCAAAGGCGCAGCAGCATCAGCCCTCTACGGACAGGAAGCAGCCAACGGCGTAATCATGATTACAACGAAGAAAGGTTCAGCCGGACAAATCAAGGTAACGGCTCAAGGCAGTTGGGAATTTAACAACTGTATACGTGTGCCGAACATCCAAGACAAGTTTGTCGGCGGTTCGCAAGGTTTCTATAAGGAGAACACGGCAGGCGGTTGGGGTCCGTACGCAAACTGCGACGACACCATCTACGACAACGTAGGCAACTTCCTCGGCACGGGCTTCATGCAGAAATACGACTTGTCGGTGAGCGGCGGTAGCGACAAATTTAACGCCTATGCATCAGCAAGTTACATGAACAACGAAGGTGTAGTACCCAAGGACTACAAGAATCGTTTGAACATCTTCCTCAAAGGCGAATACAAGCCGTCGGACAAGGTGACCATCCAACTTTCGTCGAACTTCATCAACAGCAAGAGCCGCGGCTTTGGCAACTCGATGTCGACCATCTACGGTTGGGCAATCAACAAGGATATGGCAGACTACGTGACCACCGAGGGCCGTCCTAACTGGGCATGCCGTTACGACAACTGGGATGCGTTGACCGATGCGCAAAAGATTGGCGCAGCAACGTCGCCCTACTTCGGTCGCTATATGGACCAATCGGAGACCGAATCGACTCGTATGATTTTGAACGGTCAAATCAGCTACGAACCTGTTAAGAACCTCGTGTTTACAGGTAAATTAGGCTACGATAAAGGCTTCAGCGACTACGAATCGTACTCTGTTTCGCGCTTTGTCGACAGCGACTTCGAAGACCCGAACAACAGTGCATTCAGCGACTATCGCTACAAATTCGGTGCGTTCTCATATCAACCGTCGAACAGCACTCAATTTACGGCACAAATTATGGGTACATACAACTGGCAAGTGTGCGACGATTTGAACATCAACATTCTCGCCGGTCTTGACTATAAAGAAAATCGCAGCAAAGAAGCATCGTTGGGCGGACAAGAGTTTATGCTCGACGGCGACTTCTACTCGTTTATGAACACCAATCCCGACACGTTTACGACAGCGACATCATCGGGCTACTACATGTCGATGTATCGCACCGAGCGCAACAAGTTCGGCTACTTCGGCGAACTTCGCTTCGACTACAAAGGCATGGCACAATTGTCAGTGACAGGCCGTTACGATGGTAGTTCGACGTTGAAGCAAGTAGATTGCACATACTTCTATCCGTCGGTAACCGGTGGTATCATCTTCTCGGAATTGTTTAAGATACAGAACGACTGGTTCTCGTACGGTAAGATTCGCGGTAACTGGGCGAAGGTAGGTAAAGACGCTCCGGCATATCGCTTCACGCAATCGTATAAGAACTGGGAAGTGTTCCCCGACGGTGGCTGGGGTATCGACGCAACGACAGCAGTAGCAACCGAGCTCGTACCTGAGATGACCAACTCATGGGAGGTCGGTGCCGACTTGCGTTTCTTCGACTCGCGCACACGTTTGGACGTAGCATGGTATTCGACAACAGTCGACAACCAAATCGTAACCGTTCGCGTATCGCCGACATCGGGTAACATTCTTCAAACGCGTAACGAGGGTAGCATCGAGAACAAGGGTCTTGAATTGACGTTGTCGCAAGACATTCTTCGCGGCAAAGACTTCTCGTGGACAGCAACAGCCAACTTCTCGTTCAACCGCGGTAAAGTTAAATCGCTTCCGGAAGACGTATCAGAGTTGACCGGCACACAATATGGCGACATCTTCCCGTCGGCATACCTCGGCGGTTCGACAACGGGTGTAACCGGTAAGGACTACGAACGCACACCTGACGGACAAATCATCTGTAACGAGAACGGTTATCCGGTAATCAGCTCAGTAAAGAACACGCTGATTGGTAACCGCGAACCCGACTTCTTGCTCGGTCTTGGCTCGACGTTCACATGGAAAGCGTTGTCGGTAAGCTTCCTTATCGACGGACGATGCGGCGGCGATGTAGTAAACGTAACACGTCGCGGATTGAACTCGAACGGTATGGAAAATCTGTTGACGAAATATCGCAACCATGAAGTAGTAATAAAAGGTGTAGTACCGCAAGCCGACGGCACATATGCGAAGAACACCACACCGGTAGTTCTCGACAGCAACTTCATCAACAACTACTACAACTCAGTATCGTCGAACTTCATCGAAGATGGTTCATACATACGTTTGAGCCACGTAACCTTAGGCTACGATTTGACCCGTCACTTGTCGAAGAACTGCCCGATCAAGGGACTGAAGGTTTCGGCAACAGGACGTAACTTGTTCCTTCTCACCAAGTACACCGGCTCCGACCCGCAAATTCTTGCAGGCACAGGTGGTGGTACAGGTTCTGCCGGTATCGACAACTACAGCGTGCCGACCACTCGCAGTTTCAATTTCTCACTTAGTGCTACCTTCTAAACATAATAGACAATATGGATAAACTGAAATTTATAGCAATGTCGTTGCTACTTGGTGCGTTTGGCACGATAGGCACAACAAGTTGCGAAGACATACTCGACGATAACGTCAACCCCGACAAAGCATCCGGCGTATCGGCAGAGGTTGGGCTACCCGTTGTTGTCTTCTATGCGGCTCAAACGAACTTCGACCACGCGGAATACAACATCTACCTGTCGCAATGCTTGACAACGACCGGCAAGTCGCAAACAGGCGCGTATGCCTACAAGAGCGGCTGGGAATTTTTGACAATGAACCGTCACCCGCAATGGCGTCGTCACTACTACGACTTGGGCGTGAACATCAACGAACTTATCAAGAACGCCGACGCAAGCAATTCGCCTAACTACACTTTGATAGCCCGCGCTATTCGCTTGATGTCGACTCAATTGACCACCGACGCCTTCGGCGACATGCCGTTGACGAATGCCTACAAGGTAAATTCGCCGACTTACGACACACAGGCAAGCATCTACAAATGGATGCTTGAAGAGGCAGACGCCTTGATTGCCGACTTCGAAAACCCGGCGCTTACCGAGGCAGCAAGCAACCAAAAGATTACAGTTAAGCAAGACCGCGTCTATGCCGGCGACCTCAACAAGTGGAAAGGTTTGGTCTATGCAGTGAAAGCACGTCTGTTGCTGCGCAACATTCCGAACGTCGACACGTCGGCAAAGACTTGCCAAGCCATCTACGATGCGGCTCAAAAGGCAATCGACATCTGGCGCAGCGATGCAACCTACGGCACATTCTTCGGCTGCGAACCGCGCTACAACTTCGACGGCGGCAGCCAACAACAGAACTGCCCGTGGAGCGACGCACAACCGATTATCAACTCGTGGGAATCGCGTAAGAACCTGCTCACCGAAGCTGTTCCGTCGAAATTCTTAATGGAGAACTGCTTAGGCGTGTTCAACCAAGCTAACGAGAACAATGCCGGCGCATTCGTAACCAACCGCGGTTATGCCGACGACCCGCGTGCGAGCCTTCTCTTTACACCGCGTACAGGTCCGACATCGGCAACCAACACAACAGCAAAGATTAAACTTCGCTGGTTGGAAAACAACATCGGTTGCGGAACATCGTTCAAAGCATCGAACTATCCTGACCTCTACATGGGCGCATATGCAGGCAGCGTGTCGAGCTACGTACCCTTGTTCACAATGGAAGAGCTCTACTTCATCCAAGCAGAGGCAAAATACTGGATGGGCGACAAGACCACAGCATGCCAATTGGCAAAAGACGCAACACGTGCAAACATCGAACGTCACCTCGAAGCATTCCAGAAGAAATATCCGGAAGTGCTCTACCCGGGCAACGTAATTGCAACCGGCTATCAAAAGCTTGACGCACGCGAAAACACGGCAGCTAAGAAAGACGAATTTACGCTTTCGAAAGCACGTTGGGAAGCAACAGTTGATGCATTTATCGAAGACAAAGACCAAGAAGGCGAAAAAGTGACACCGGTTAAGGGCGTGACCAACGCATCGACACCGGGTAACCACCATTGGTTCTTCAACGAGTCGGAGTATACGCTGAGCGACTTGATGATGCAAAAATACGTGGCAATGTATATGCAACCGGAGCAGTGGACCGACCTTCGTCGCTACCACTACAGCAACGAGCGTAACAAATACGGTATCGGCCCGAACCAAGAAATCGTATATCCGGGACTTCGTCGTCCGTACAACCTCTACGCACCGTACTGGGTAGACGGCTTGACCGAAGAGCAAAAGGAGAACACTTGGATTCAACGTTACAACTACGACCCCGAAACCGAAGACAAGTACAACAAGGCAGAATTGGAACGCCTTGGCGCATACAAGAACCACTTGTGGCTGCGTAAGCCGATGATTTGGGCAGAGCAAGCAGGTGTAAGAACATCGTTGACTGCAGAATAATTTTAAAATGATAAAGTTATGAAATTACAATATAAAATAGGAACAATAGCAGTTGCACTACTTGCAATGACATCGTGCGACATGCATGACCCGTTCGAAGACATCATGGAGGTAGGACAACCTCTTCCGACGGTGTCGTGGGAATTGTCGGGAACGGTAGCAAACGCGGGCGATAACGTGGCTTTCCTCGGAAAGTACTACACCGACCCGGATCACTTGGTAGACCACTCGGAAGTGTGGGCACTCGTGTCGCAAACAGAATCGGGCGAAGCAACACTTAAGTTGTCGACCGTGCTGGCATACACAAAATCGTTCGGCGGTTCGGACACTATCCGCGCCAACCAATGCATAGCGACCTACCCCCATTCGATGGCAGAATGGGACGGCTACGAATATGTGTTGAACGCAACATTCCCGACTTCACAGACCCTGAAGACCCTCTCTTGGGGCAATACGACAGACTGGGAAGCCGACAAGTTCAACTCATACTTCCCCGCAAACTTCAAAGAAGAATTTGTAGAGACCGTCATCGGCTACTTGACCACCGATGCCTACTACACCGACCTTCGCTACGTCTATGTCAACTACGCGTTTACACCGGAGCAATTCCAAAGCGTAGCAGCAAAGCATAGCGAACTCGACGCAGCAGTGCTTGAATCGATGATAAAGGAAGAAAGCGGCGACAAGTCGGATGTATGGTATACCGACACCGAAAAGGTAGTTGCACGCTACTACAAGACGCTCGACGGCGAGGGTAACACCGTCTACAACGAGGTAGGACTCGACTACGAGAACCCCGACGTAAACCTCTACGACGTGTACGAATCGTCGCCTTGGGTGTTCTGCCGCTACGACGACGACCAAGGAAAGGTGCTTACATCGGTACGTCCGGCATATATGCCCTACTTCAAGGATTTGATATCGTTGATACCGTTCCAAGATTGGGTATACAACTCAGCTGAGAAGCAATACGCCGTATCGTTCAACCGCGAATACAAGATGGGCGTAACGTTCAAAGTTGTCGACACCGTAGGCAATGTAGGCTACACTACAGATGTAATGGAAGTTTCTCTTAACTAAAAAACTACGAACAAATGAAGAAGTTAATAAAAAATATTTGTTTACTCGCTGCTATGGTACTTGCTGTGAGCGCCTGCACGGAAAACGACCCGGAATATACGACGTTTCCGAGCAAGGACGTAGATTTCCAATACAGCGTAGCGCCTAACGAAGACGGCGAAATAGAATATGCACTCGACTACTACGTTGTATCGACCATCCAATTCACGAACACGTCGGCAAAAACCGGCAACGTGACATGGGACTTTGGCGACGGTACGACATCGAACGAGCAAAATCCGCAGAAGAAGTACGACCAAGCCGGCACATATCAAGTGACGTTGACCATCGACGGCGTTGGCAAACGTACTTACCCGATTATGATTTACGACATCGCTCCGGTGCTTTCAATCAAGGAAAAGAGCGCCGACATAATCTTGGCAAACGACGTAACCGTCGACTTCGACATCTTCTTGCCGAACCCGGAAAAACTGAAAGTACGCTACGATTGGACGTTCCCGGAAGGCACAATTGACGAAAACGGCAACGAAATCACCTCGTTCACCGGCTATGCCGACGCAGAAGGCAATATCGACTATCCGGGCAAACTTCGTTTCCGCAACATCGGTTCGCAAAAGATTGTCCTTAAAACGACCTTCGACCTCGACGGCGAAAACCGTACGCTTCAAGACTCATACGTAAACGTACAAGTAGGTTCACCCGTTCCGGCAAAGACACTCTACTATGCAGTGTATGGCGGCAACATTAAGGCAATCAAGCTTCTCGACGAGTCACAACTTCCGGCAGGCACGAAGAACTTGCCGTTCGATATGGGCGTGAAGAGCGGCACAACGCCTATGAACCTCGTGTTTGCAACCGTTGACGACGAAACCACCGAAAGTGGCAAGGCATCTTACCTCTACATCCTCGACGCAGGTAAGCAATATACCTACATCAACGACGAGGCAGGCGTCTACGGCGATGGTAAAATCAACGTGATGAACCCCGACGGTACAGGCGTAAACGTGTTTGTAACCAACGTAGGCCAAGGCGCATTCTTCGACCCGTACTTCGGCTGTCAAGACGGCACCAACCTGCTCTACTCCGACCGTAACACCGGTCTTCGCAAGCTCGACCTTAAGAGCCGCGGCGAAGTTGAGAAGAACGACTACTTCTTGACGAACGACTACCTCGGCTACTACGGTCGTACGTCGCTTGCCTACGGTGCAATCAGCTGTACGATTTTGAAAGACAGCAAGGGCACATACTGGTGGGGCAAATGCTACAACGGTAACGGTATCTTCCGCTTCAAAGCATCCGACATCATCTACTACAAAGACACTCAAACTACGCCGAACAAGGCAATCCTCGACGCGCGTAATTTGAAGTGCTTTATGATCGACGAAAAGTTGAATAATCTCTACGTATTCCGCACGAAAGACGCCGACAGCGGCTTCTACGAATATGCACTTCCCGCCGACGGCGAAGACGTAGGCACCCCGGCATTCAAGAGTTTGATGGAAGCCGACGCAGTCAACTCGACAGCCGACGAAGGTATCTACTGTACTCAAATGGCACTCGACCCGGCAACAGGCTACGTCTACTTCGGCTTCAACAAGGGCAAAACCGACACATCGGCATTTGCAACAGGTCTTCTCTACTACGACCCGGCAGCAAAGGCTCTGAAGAAGACGATTGTTACCGACAAAGTATTAGGCGTTGCTCTCAACAACGAGGCAACAAACTTGTTCTAAAACTCGAAACCCTAACAAAAGCCGTTCCAAGCCCGTTACGGAAAGGAGCGGCTTTTGTTACATTAAAATTGCTGCATTAAACAACAACCTACCCAAAAACCTAACAACCAAAAAATGAACTTACGAATAATCGCCGCGGTTATGGCAATAGCGGCAACATTAAGCGCCTCAGCGACCAAGCGCGAGCAACGAGGCACCTGGATGTCGGCGCTTTCGGGCGACTGGCCCAACGCACAAATAGTATCAGCGAACGTTGAGCGTCACAAATCGCTCTGCCTTGAAAACCTCGACACTATTCAAAAGTCGAACTTCAACACCATCTACTTCCACTCGCGAATTATGTGCGATGCGCTCTACAATTCGGCATACGAGCCATGGTCGAGTTATGCATCGGGACGCGGCGTGGAATGCCCGATAGACCCGCTGGGCTTCCTTGTTGAGAACGCCCACGCGCGCGGCATCGAGGTCTATGCATGGCTCAACCCCTATCGCTACATGAACCAATCGACATCGATGGGCACCTCATGGGGCGACAACCCGTTAAACTACGAAAACAGCCATCCCGACTGGTTAATCAAATGGGAAAACGGCTCCACCACGTGGACCATCCTCAATCCGGCACTCGACGAAGTGAAGCAACGCATCGTCGACGTGATTGCCGACATTTTGAGCAAATATGACGTCGACGGCATCGTGTTCGACGACTTTTTCTACCAAAACGGACTTCCAATGTCGTACGACGCGACACAATATAGCGCCTACACGGCGGCAGGCGGCACACTGTCGCAAGCCGACTGGCGTCGCGAGAACGTCAACGACATGGTACGTCGCGTAAACGCATACATCAAATCGACCAAGCCATGGGTACGCTTCGGCATCGGACCGGCAGGCGTAGCCAGCGGCAACAACCTCCCCGACGTGGCAGCCGCTCACGGCGTAGAGCCATGTCCGGGCAGCGACTGGCAGTATAACGGTATCTTCTCCGACCCCGTGCAATGGCTTGAAGAAGGCACAATCGACTTCATCTCGCCGCAAATCTACTGGAACATCGGCGCATCGAGCAACTTCGCAGCCATCGCACCGTGGTGGCATCGCGTGGTGAAGAAATTCAACCGCCACTGCTTCGTCAGCCAAAGTCTGACGTCGAACCTCGACAACGCCTCGTCGATTGAAGAATTCTACAATCAAATACAAATCTGCCGCACCAACGACGAACAAGACGCAAGCGGCATGGTCTACTTCTGCTGGAAAAATCTGAAAAACAAGACAAAATCATACAACGGCAAGAACGTCAACTTGCCGACTTACCTGCGCTACAACGTGTTCAGCAACAAAGCGTTGCAACCGGTTTGCTCGTGGATGCCCGCAACGTGCCCGGGCAGCATAACCAATCTGAGCCGCTCGGGACGCACCCTGACATGGACAGGCGTTGAAGGCATGCGCTACACCATCTACGCAGTGCCCAAGAGCCTCGACCCGGTGAACTTCCACAAGGAAGAATGCTACCTGAAAGGCATATCCTACAGCGCATCGTACACCATTCCTGAAACCGACGCCAAATATCCCGGCTACGGCATCGCCGACGCCGACCTCGACAACTACAACTACGCCGTGTGTATCTACGACCGCTACGGCAACGAATATTCGGCATATTTCGCAGGCATCGCCGCCTCGAGCGCAACCCGCCCGACGCTGACCTCGCCTGCAAACGGCGCCGTGGCTCCTCCGGCATTCAACTTCGAATGGAACGGCAACAGCCAGATGTATGAAATCGTCGTGGCACGCAATGCCGACCTTACCGACATCGTCTACCGCCGCGAACACGCCGAACGCAGCATCGCAGCAGCCGACGTAGCCACATTCGAGCCGGGCACGACCTACTACTGGGCAGTGGTTGCCCGCAGCAACGGCGTGGCAGACCTTAAGAGCGACGTTGCAGAGTTTACCGTCGACACCTTCCGCATCCTCAGCCCGAGCGACGAGGCAAGCGACTGCGCCGACGACGTAACAATCACGTGGAACGAGTTGGGCAACAACGTCGACTATACGCTCACCATTGCTACCGACAACGCGATGAGCAAGGTGGCATACACAACAACCACCAAATCGTTGAAAGCCGACGTTCCGGCATATACCCTCAGCGGCAACAAGACCTACTACGCAACAGTGACCGCAACCGTCAACGACCGCGAATATGCGACCAACGTAAGTTCGTTCAAAACGGCATTGATGGAAGGACACGTTCCCGTGTTCGTCAACCCGACTGCTGACGGACAGACCATCCACAGCGACGAAATGGTAGAGGTAGAACCTCAACGCGGCATCACTCAACTGAAGATAATGATAGCCTCGACGACGGCATTCTCGGCACGCTCGTCGTACAACGGCACATTCAACAATTTCGAGACAAAAACACCGGCGCTCAGCGAAATCAAACTCGGCTCGGCAGCGCTCGCCGATGGCAAAACGTACTACATCCGCGCCAACGTGTCGTACATCGGACCGGAAGGCTCGACCGTAACTACCGACTGGACAGAACCGCTCTCGTTCGTCTACAGCGCAGAGCAAGGCGCAGTGGCAAGCATTAAAGCCGAGGGCGCACACTACAGCGCAGGCACAATCGTCTGTGCCGCAGGCGAGGCAGTGACAGTCTACACGGCAGACGGACGCGAAGCAGCTAACGGACGCGCCGACGCAGCCGGACGATTCGACGTGGCAGCGCTTCCGACAGGCGTCTACATTGCAAAAATCGCAGGCGCTAAAAACGAGACAATCAAATTTGTAAAATCCGAATAAAAACAAAACAACCGAATATGAAACGACTCAGTCTGATAATTTGCGCGGCGATAATCGTCGCATGCAGCGCACTAACGGCAAGCGGACAGAAGCACGAGCACCGTGCGGTGTGGATGTCGGCATTCGTTGGCGACTGGCCGACGAGCCCCATCCTGGCTGCGAACCCTAACGCCCATAAGAATATCTGTATCAACAACCTCGACTCGTTGCAACGCAACCACATGAACGCCATCTACTACCATGTACGTACGATGTGCGACGCGATGTACAACTCGGCATACGAGCCATGGTCGAACTATGTGTCGGGAACGCGCGGCGTAGAACCGCCGTTCGACCCGTTTGCTTACCTCATCGAGAACGCGCATGCACGCGGCATCGAGGTATATGCATGGCTTAACCCCTATCGCTACATCAACTCCACCTATGCCGAGGGCTACGGCGATGCCGGCGGCGACAAAAACTACGAAAACAGTCACCCGGATTGGCTTATAAAGTGGCAATACAGCGATGGCGGCAGCACGCGCACGTGGACCATCCTCAACCCGGCGCTCGACGAAGTGAAGCAACGCATCGTCGACATCGTAGCCGACATAATGAGCAAATACGACATCGACGGCGTGGTGTTCGACGACTATTTCTATCAGAGCGGACTTCCGACGAGCTACGACGCAACGCAGTATAATGCGTACAAATCGGCGGGCGGCACGCTGTCGCAAGCCGACTGGCGTCGCGAGAACGTCAACGACATGGTTCGCCGCGTCAATGCCTATATCAAGTCGACCAAGCCGTGGGTACGCTTCGGCATCGGTCCTGCAGGCGTAGCGTGCGGCACCAACCTGTCGTCGGTAGCCAAGAACTACGGCATCGAGCCCTGCCCGGGCAGCGACTGGCAGTATAACAGCATCTACTCCGACCCGATAGCATGGTACAACGAAGGCACAATCGACTTTATGTCGCCGCAGGTTTACTGGCCCATCAGCCCCGGTACGGCAACCGACTATCAAGCCATCAGCGAATGGTGGTACAAGATGGCAGACAAGTTCAACCGTCACGCCTACATAAGCCAAGACCTGTCGAACTCGTCAAGCCAAGCAGCCGCATTCACGGAATTTTCGAAGGAAATCAACGTAACGCGCAATGCCGACACCAAAGCGGCATCGGGTACGGTCTACTTCCCGTGGAAGAGCCTTAAAAGCCTGACACAACGCGTCAACTCGAAGAACCAAACCCTGCTTAACTATCTGCGCTACAACACATTCCAAAACGTGGCACTTCCGCCGATAGTAACGTGGGTCAACACGAGCTGCCCGGGACAAGTGACGAACGTAAGTCGCTCGGGACGCACGCTGACGTGGAACGGACCGGACAACGTTAAATTTACGGTCTACGCAGTGCCCAAGTCGCTGTCGCAAGCGGCATTCGACAAAAACGAGCAATGCCTTAAGTTGGTGACCTACGCAAAAACGTGCGAAATTCCGGCAAACGACGCCAACTATCCGGAATTCGGAATCGCCGATGCCGACCTCGACAGTTACAACTACGCAGTAGCCGTTCTCGACCGCTACGGCAACGAATATAGCGCAGTGTTTGAAGGGGCGACCGTGAAACAGTCGCAAAAGCCGGTAATCACCTACCCGACGAACGGCGGCAAAGCCGGAGCGGCGTTCAACTTCACATGGACCGGCACGTCGTTGGTCTACGAAATAGCCATCGCCACCGACGCACAGATGAAAAACACGTTGGTAAAACGCGAAGTGACCGGCAACTCGATAGCCAGCGGCGACGTCTACGACTTCGAAGCCGACAAGACCTACTACTGTCAAGTAGCCACACGCGAAAATAACGCAAGCGAAGCCATTTCCGACGTAGTAGCGTTCAGCGTCGACGCCTTCCACATCATCAGCCCGACAAGCGGCGCTACCGACTGCGCCGACGACCTTACCATCACTTGGTCGGCAACCAACGGCGTATCGTCGCACTTGGTGATTTGCAAAGAGGCAACGATGGAAAACGTGGTCTACGAAGCAACGGTCAACGCATCGCAACACCAAGTTCCGGCGTATACGCTTTCGGGCAACGTGACCTACTACGCGCAAGTGACGGCAGGCGACGTGGCAAGCAAGGTTGTATCGTTTACGGTTAAAAACATCGTGCCGTCGAAGCCGACATTCGTCGTACCGGCAACGTCGGGCGCAACGGTCTACAACAACCAATGCATCGAGGTCAACCCGGCACGGGGCATCACTCAGACGCGCATCGAAGTGTCGGCAAAGAACACCTTCCCGGCACGTTCGTCGTATATCTTCTTAAGCAGCAACTTTGAATTTAAGACTGCTGAACTGCAAAATGCGAAACTCGGCTCGTCGTCACTCGTCGACGGCACGACCTACTACGCACGCGCGAAATTCTCGTACTACAACGAGTCGCTGAGCACGAAAGATACGGAATATAGCGACATCGTAGAATTCGTCTACAGCGCCAACGGCGGTATCAGCATCGTAGGCATCGGCGCAATTCGCTACACCGACGGACGTATCTCGACCGGCAAGGCAGACGCCGAAGTTAAAGTTTATGCAGCCGACGGCAAACTCGCGCTTGCAGGCAGTACGGGCGCCGACGGCACACTGTCGCTCGAGCCGCTTCAGCCGGGCATTTATATGGTGACATGCACCATCGACGGCAAACCGCAGACGATAAAGATAGTGAGATAGGTAAGAGGTAAGAGTGGAGAAAGCTTGCCTCTGATGCGGATGGCGGGAACACCTAAACATCTGTATATCATCATAGTAGGGTCTCGGCTTGCTGCGACCGCGTAGGCGTTGGTTTTCCGCTTGCAAAGTCTCCGACTTAGCATTGCCAATGAGCAAAATCTATGCAATTTAGCTCATTGGGTTGATTATCAGGCTCTCCCCACCTAGCCGCAAGCGGCAAGGTGGGGTTACCCAAATACAGCAAGCTCTTCGAGCTAGCATCTTGACGATTTCATAATCAAAGAGGTCGCCTCTGAACAAACAATAAGGTCCGGACGTTCGCATTTGCGAATGTTCGGACCTTATTTTATAAGCGCCGGTTTTCCCCGCGGATGGGGCAGATGGGATCTTGGGTCCAATGAGACCAATGGGACGGATGGGTCAAATAATATCCTGAATAACAACATAGTATGGTCGCAGCTTGCTGCGGCCGGGCAGGCGCGCGGAATAAAGGTAAGAGGTAAGAGTGGAGAGAAGCCAACGACAAACGAAATCCGATAGACGCTCCGCACGGCTGGTAGGTCGCACCGAGGCGCGACCCTACCCTACTGATTGTCAACTACTTATACACTCCACTATGCTCCGCACGCCTGGTAGGTCGCACCAAGGCGCGACCCTACAGTCGCCTCATTATCATGGATATAACCGCAGCGTAGATGCCGTATAACCGCGCAAGAGCGCCGAATAACCTCTTACCTTTTGTCGGTTTCGCTTTTGAAATTAGAGAAAAATGTGTAATTTTGAAGTCTAAACCGATTAGAAATGCTTGAAATCAAAATTATAGAGAAAACAAAGAAGGAATTGCGCAAGTTTGTGGAGTTTGGCATCGACTTGTATAAGGGCAATCCGTACTTTGTGCCGCCGTTGATAAGCGACGACGTCAACACGCTAACGACGAGTTTCAACCCGGCATTCGACTTCTGCGAAGCGGAATACTTTATGGCATACCGCGACGGCAAGCCTGTTGGTCGCATTGCGGCAATTATCCACCACCGCGGCAACGAGATGCACGGCACGAAGGCGCTGCGTTTCGGATTTGTTGACTTCATCGACGACGAAGAGGTGAGCCGTGCGCTCTTCGACGCAGCTGCCGAATGGGGTCGCAGTCGCGGAATGACGACGATGGTCGGACCGTTGGGCTTTTCGGATATGGACTACGAAGGTTTACTCGTCGAGGGCTTCGACGAACTGTCGACGATGGCTACCATCTACAACTATCCGTACTACCCCGAGCACCTCGAACGTCTGGGCTTCACGAAAACCGCCGACTGGGTGGAATATAGCCTGAAAGTGCCGGCGGAAGTGCCCGAAAAGCATATGCGCATCACTGAAATTGTCAAGAAGAAATACGGACTACGCATTGTGAAATATACGAGTGCGTCGAAGGCAGTAGCCGAAATCGGTCGCCCGCTGTTCGAACTCATCAACGAGACGTATGCCGACTTGTATGAGTTTGTGAAGTTGAGCGACCGCCAGATAGACCACTACGTGAAATACTACATCCGGATGCTGCGACTCGACCTGCTGACGACGGTGCGCAACAGCGACGACGAACTGGTAGCCATCGGCGTTGCACTTCCGTCGATGTCGCGTGCGCTGCAGAAGTCGGGCGGCAAGATGCTGCCGTTCGGATGGTATCACCTTGCACGCGCGCTCTACCTGAACTGCACCGACACGGTCGACCTGCTGCTTGTAGCCGTCAAGCCGGAATATCAGAGCAAAGGCGTCAACGCCCTACTCTTTGCCGACTTGATACCGCTCTTCAACAAGCATGGCTTCAAATATGCCGAGAGCAATCCCGAACTCGAACTGAACGCCAAGGTGCAAGCGCAATGGCAATACTTCGAGCCGCGCCAACACAAGCGCCGCCGTTGTTACACAAAAGACCTCTAAACTATAAAAAATCATGAAAACGATAGAAATCTACTGCGACAATTTGGGTCGCTACCTCGATGTCGAGGGCGGCGCAACGCTACAAGAAATCTACGAGCAGGTGTGCGACGAAATCGACTTTACGCCCATCTGCGCACACGTCAACAACAAGACCGAGGGTATGACCTACCCGGTGTTTATGCCCAAGAAAATCGAATTTGTCGACTATAAGCACCCGTCGGGTCGTCGGCTGTACGTGCGCTCGCTGAGCCTGATACTCGTCAAGGCAATCCACGACCTGTGGCCTACGCGCACGCTGAGCATCAAGCATGCGGTGTCGCGCGGCTACTACTGCAAGTTTAAAGACGGCGAAACCGTTAGCGCCGAAGAAGTTGCACGCGTAAAGCAGCGCATGGACGAAATCGTAGCGGCGGCGATGCCGTTCCGCCGCCACAGCAAGTTGACCGCCGACGTGATTGCCGAATTTGAAGCGAAAGGCAACCTTCACGGCGCGGAACTGCTTCGCTCGAGCGAGGAAGTCTACACTGACTATCACCAACTCGACGACATCGTCGACGTGACCTACGGCGAATTGGCGCCCGACACGAGTTATATCTCCATATACAACCTGATAGCGTTCCAAGACGGAATGCTACTTCTGCCGCCCGACTTCTCGGGCGACGCCACGAAGGCGTGCGAGCCGATTGAGCAGAAAAAGATGTTTTGCGCGTTTACGGACTATATCAAGTTTAACCGCATTCTGGGCGTCGACGACGTGCCGTCGCTCAACCGCGCCGCAACCGACAAGCCGCGCAACGTGGGGATGCTCATCACGCTCGCCGAGACGCTTCACGAGAAAGCCATCGGGCGCATAGCCGACCAAATCGCGGAGCGCTACCACGAAGGCGGCGCACGCGTTGTGCTGCTCGCCGGACCGTCGTCGTCGGGCAAAACGACAACGACAAAGCGTCTGTCGGTGGAACTTCTCGCCAATCTGATACGTCCGCAGATGATATCGCTCGACAACTATTTCGTCGACCGCGAGCACACGCCGAAGGACGAAAACGGCGACTACGACTATGAGTCGCTGTATGCGCTCGACCTGGAACTGTTCAACCACGACGTGCAGGAACTGATTGCCGGCAAGGAGGTTGCGCTGCCGACCTACGACTTTGCCACGGGTCGCCGCGTCTACAAAGGTAACACGATGAAACTCACGGAAGGGTCGATACTGCTCATGGAAGGCATCCACGGGCTTAACCCGGAATTGACAGCGCAAATACCGGACTATCAAAAGTTTAAGGTCTACGTATCGGCGCTGACGACAATAACCATCGACGACCACAACTGGATACCGACGACCGACAACCGCCTGCTGCGACGGATTGTTCGCGACGCGAAATATCGCGGCACGTCGGCGCTCGACACGATGCGACGCTGGGCAAGTGTTCGCCGCGGCGAGGAGAAGTGGATTTTCCCCTACCAGGAGAATGCCGACGCGATGTTCAACTCGTCGCTGCTGTTCGAACTGGCTGTGATGAAAGAATATGCGGAGCCGGTGCTGCGTCAGGTGCCGCACAACGTGCCGGAATATGCCGAGGCATACCGTCTGTTGAAATTCTTGAGCTACTTCAAGCCGATACGCGCGGAGCAAGTACCGGCGAACAGCCTGCTGCGGGAATTCCTCGGCGGCAGCGCGTTTAAGTATTGAGGAGAGGCGCCTTCGGCGCGGTTATTCGGCGCTATCGCGCGGTTAAGAGGTTATAAGGTTAAACGGCAGCTACGCTGCGTGAAATGGTTGGACTGGAGCGGTTTTTATGTATACACCTGAGTATCAACATAGTAGGGTCGCGGCTTGCTGCGACCAAGATGACGCGGCGAAAATACAATCGCCTGCACGGTCGCACCGAGGTGCTATAAAATCGCCAAGTTGCTAGCTCGAAAATCGAACTTATAAGAAATTCTTATTAGTTCGCGAGGAAGGAAATCGTCAAGCGGCAAGTATGTCCCATTCCTGAAAGTCTAAAAAAAGAAAAGTGCTGATAGGATTCTATCAACACTAATCTTGAGCGGAAGACGGGGCTCAAACCCGCGACCCTCAGCTTGGAAGGCTGATGCTCTATCAACTGAGCTACTTCCGCGTAATTTAAGGAGGAAATGGTGGGCGAAGATGGATTCGAACCACCGAAGGCATAAGCCAGCAGATTTACAGTCTGCCCCATTTGGCCACTCTGGTATTCGCCCTTTCCTTTTGCGACGCAAAGGTAATACATTTTTTCGGTTTTCCAAAAACTTGCGACCTTTTCTGCAAAAAAAATTCTAAATTTTTCCGTTTTTACACGTTTTGTTTCCTTCTATTGACTATTTTTGCTTACCTTTGTTACTCAATAAACCTCGTTAACGACTATGGAGAAATACATCGTATCAGCCCGAAAATACCGCCCGTCGACGTTTAAAACAATCGTCGGGCAACATGCATTGAGCGAAACTCTTAAAAACGCCGTCAAGACAGGGCGTCTCGCTCATTCTTACCTCTTTTGCGGGCAACGCGGTGTCGGCAAAACCACAACAGCGCGTATCTTCGCCAAAGCCATTAACTGTGAGCACCTTACGCCCGACGGCGAGCCTTGCAACGAGTGCGAATCGTGCCGCGCTTTCAACGAACAACGTTCGCTGAACATCATCGAAATGGACGCCGCGTCGAACAACTCCGTCGACGACATCCGCGAGATTACCAACCAAGTGCTCGTGCCGCCTATCACCGGAAAATATCGCGTATTTATCATCGACGAGGTGCACATGCTCTCGGCAGCCGCTTTCAACGCATTCCTCAAAACCCTCGAGGAACCACCCGAATACGTTATCTTCATCCTTGCAACGACCGAGAAAAACAAGATTCTTCCGACCATCTTGTCGCGTTGCCAAAAGTATGATTTCCAGAGCATTACCGTTGCCGACATCGCCGAGCAACTGCAATACGTTGCCGACAGCGAAGGCTATACGACCGAGCCGGCAGGACTTAACGTCATCGCGCAAAAATCGGACGGCGCGATGCGCGACGCGCTCTCTATTTTCGACCAAGTAGCCGCTTCGTCGAACGGCAACATCACTTACCAAGCCGTTATCGACAACCTTAACATCCTCGACTACGACTACTATTTCCGCCTCGTCGACGCCTTCCTTGCCGCCAACGTCGAAGACGCGTTGCTTGTCTACCGCGACGTGCGCAACCACGGCTTCGAGGGGAAAACGTTCATCAACGGGTTGGCGAACCACCTGCGCGAACTCCTCATGGCGCATAGCGACCGACTTGCCGCACTTATGGACGCTACGGGCGACATCGCCGACCGCTTCCGCGAGCAGTCGCGGCGTTGCGCGCTGCGATTCATCTACCTCGCGCTCGACCTATGCAACACCTGCGACATCACCTACCGAGACGCCACCAACAAGCAGTTGCTCGTCGAACTGACGCTCATAAAAATCTGCCAACTTAACGCTCCCGACCCGACGCCATCTCCTCAACAAGGAAATGGCTTAAAAAAAATAGAGCCGTCCCATCAGCCGACGCCGACACCCGGAGCAGCGACCGCCACACCGCAACCGTCGGCGCAGTATGCCGCGACGCAACCGGCACCGGCTCAGCCTGCCGCGCAGCAGACTAACGCATCAATCGAAGCCGCACTGCGTGATGCTACTCGCGCACCTCAGGTCAAAATCGACCTGCCGAAGCCTCAGGCTAACAACAAGCCCAAAGCCGCCGTGTCGATTCCAAGTATCGCCGACCTTACGGCTTCGCGCAACGCCGACGCCGCACCCAAGCAACAGGCGGTTCAGCATCGCACGGAGTTTTTCAACGATGAAGAATTTCAGCACGCCTGGGACGTCGCCATCGAAAAGATAAAATCGGACGTAATCCTTGCCAACGCCATGCGCTCGCACCGCCCGACATCGTCAGGGGGCGCAGCCTACGTGGTCACTGTCGACAATCAGTCGCAAGTCGAAGCCTTCGAGCGCGCCAAGCAGCAAATCCAAACATACATCCGCAACATGCTGAGCAACGACGACATCTCCGTCAAAGCCGTCGTTCGCGAAATCAATCCCGACGAAAAGGTCTGGTCGCAGAAGGAGGTGCTCGTCGACATCCTCCAACGCAACCCGCAAGGACTCGACTTCATAAAGCGTTTTAACTTCACACTTTCATAAATTCTTAACCACACAAAAGCGTAAAATAGTCCAATTATTGGATAATTTTGGTATATTTTTAAACCGCAATCTATAAAAATATAGTTATAGGTTAAATTCTGTTACTTATTTTTCTTGAATTTAATAAAATTATCGTTATCTTCGCACTATGAAACACATAGTAATTCTCATTTTCATCAGCATACTTCTTGCACTTAGTGTCGCCAATTGCGGCACCGGGAGCGACAAAAATACAGGCGAAGACGCCGCAACGATTGATTCACTGTTCAACCTTGCTGTCAATAGCGACCCGCAGGCATCCAAACGCTTCTGCGACTCGTTGATGGCAATCGCACCCGACAGCGATATGTACTACTACGAATTGTCGCTCCGCTCAATTGCACACCTCGCGCTCAACGAATCGGACTCGCTCGCGAACGTCTACAACCGCGTCAGCCGCTATCTCTACGGTCGTGACCCGAAAGAGACGCCAATCACCCTCCGCGCCATGCGCAACATCTGCAACGCTAAAGGCATTGCATATTCATACACCAAAATGGGCGATTCCGCTATTATTTACCTAAAGCGTACCATCGACTACGAATTGCCCAAACGGCTGCCCATCGCGTGGATGAACCTCGCCGACAGTTACGTTCAGCACGGCCGATTCGTCGAAGGTGCCGAAAGCTACCGTAAAGCGCTGGTACTCAACGACTCGCTCGGCAAAGTGGTCAGCCCCGACCTTATCTACAGCGGCTTGGCGATGTCGTATCTGCAAATCGGCGAATACGGCGAAGCCGAACGCTATTTCAAGATGTCGGGCGAATACCTCGACAAGATGAACGACTACGACAAATTCTTGTACTACAACAACTTAGGCAACCTCAGCTACCGCAAAGCCGATTACAAACAAGCGCTTGCGCATTTCCGCAAATCGCTCGACTACAGCCGAAGCGTCGCCGTCAAAACCGTCGACTGCATCGTGCCGATGTTCAACGTCGCCGAAGTCAACATCTTGTTGCATCAACTCGATTCCGCCGACGTCTACCTTCGCCAAATCGAGGCGGAACTCCCCGCCGCCAATTCGCCCGTGTTCGACGAGCATTTCTACACCCTTCGCATGGCGTACTACACCGAGACCGGCGATTATGCCCATGCCGGCAAGATGGTCAACCGCATGACCGACTGCGTGCTGCCGCTCGACCTGCACATCCTCCGCGACAAATACATGCAGCGCTACTACGAGAAAACCGGACAGTTCGAACGGGCTTACCTAATGTCGGTGCACAACAGCCGAACATCCGACTCTATCAGCGAGCAACAAGTACGCACCCGCGTAAGCGACATCTACCTGCGCTACAAGCAAGACACGACGCTCATTGCGAAGCATAACGAACTGATAATCAAAGACGAGCAATACCATCGCTCGCGTGCTTTGTGGATTAGCATAGTCGTGATTGTGTTCTTGCTTGCTGTGGGCACGTTCCTACTCATGCGCCGTCAGCGCGAGCGCATCATAGCCCGCCATGTCGACAACATCGCCCGTATGCGTATGGAAAACATCCGCAACTGCCTCGCGCCGCACTTCACGTTCAACGTCATCAACCACGAGCTGGCAAGCTACGACGCCGACGACCCGCACTCGACCAACCTTATGTCGCTGTCGAAACTCCTGCGACAATGCGTCGAGGCTTCGTCGAAGATGACCGTCACGCTGCGCGAAGAGCTCGAATTCGTCAACGCGTTCGTTCACCTCGAATGCGATTCGTGGGGCGACGCCTTCGTCGGCAACGTCAACGTCGACCCCGACATCGAGCCCGACAAAGTCATCATCCCCTCGATGTTCATACAGATTCCCGTCGAAAATGCCATCAAGCACGGACTTCGCGGCATCGACGGCGAGCGCCGACTCGACATCTCTTGCCAACATCGCAACGACGGGCTGCAAATCGTCGTAGTCAACAACGGACTCGGCTACAAGCCGCAAATGTTCTCCTCGGGAACCGGCACCGGCATGAAGGCAATCTACCAAACAATACTTCTTCTGAACAAGCGCAACAGCCACAAAATCACCTTCGAAATCGGCGAAGCATACCCCGAAAACAGCGGAAATCAGGGCACGAGGGTCACAATTTTCATCCCCGACAACTTTTCTTTCGCAGGTTTTTAGGCGCAATAGTCGCTTTTTTAGCCGCTTTGGATTGCCAAAACGGCGTTTTGGTGGCATAAGCCGAAAATTGACCGTTGCAAGCAAAGATTTCAATTATTATATTTGCATTAAAACTAAAGGAAAGCATACATGAGGGAACAACCATACAATACCATTATTATCGATGACGACGATGTCGCTATTGCACAACTTGTGACCGCACTTAAAGCACATCCCGACTTCAGCGTTGTGGCATCGGCGCACAACACCGTCGTAGGGCGTCAGAAAATCTTTGAACATCGCCCCGACTTGCTTTTTCTCGACGTAGAGTTGCCCGACGATTCCGGCATCTCGCTGCTCAACGCCATCAAGTCGACCGTCGATTGGAATATGCGTGTCGTATTCTATTCCGCTCATTCTCAATACATTCTCAGCGCTATGCGCGAGTCGGCTTTCGACTTCCTGCTCAAACCATTTGAACCCACCGAACTTAGCGGCATCCTCGAGCGATTCAAGCAAGAGTTTGCCAAACTGCAACCAACACTTAACATTGCCGGAACCGACTTGATAAAAGATAGTTTCATTGCTGCGACCATCAAAGGATTCCGCATCATTCGTCACGACGAAATCGGATTTTTCACCCATAAAGGCGAACGCAAGCAATGGTATGCTCACCTGGTAGGCAACGAATCGCTCTGCCTGCGACGAGGCACGTCGGCAGAAAACATCCTCAGCTATTCGCCCGCGTTCGTGCAAATCAGCCAGTCAACGATTATCAACATCAACTACCTCGTCGAAATCTGCGGCAAGCAGTGCATCTTCGCCCCGCCTTTCGACAAAGAAACAGAACTCACAATCTCCCGCAACTACCTCAAAAAACTGCAGCAAATACTTAATTTGATTTAGGCATCTTCGATGCAGTTATTCGTCTGAATATCAACAGAGTAGGGTCGCGGCTTGCTGCGACCGGGCAGGCGTGCGGAACAAAGGTAAGAGGTAAGAGTGGAGAGTGGAGAGCGGAGAGCGGAGAGGGACGAGAGGTCTGCGATAAACGATAAACGATAAACGTTTTATCGCCAGGTAGGTCGCACCAAGGCGCGACCCTACCCCGGGGTGGTATCTTTTGCGATGTATTATGCTGATTATCAACGCCGTAGGGTCGCGGCTTGCTGCGACCGTGAAGGCGTGCGGAACAAAGGTAAGAGGTAAGAGGTAAGAGTGGAGATAAGCCGACGATAAACGATAAACGATAAACGTTCTATCGCCTGGTAGGTCGCACCGAGGCGCAGGATAGCGGAGCGTTGCTCCGCGGTTAGGAGGTTAAGAGGTTATAAGGTTAATCGGCAGCTTGCGCTGCGTGGAATTGCCGGATGATGCCGCCTTAACCTTCTAACCGCATCTCAGATGCCTGATAACCGCGCCGAAGGCTCCGAATAACCGCATCGCAGATGCCTGATAACCGCGCCGAAGGCTCCGAATAACCGCGCGACAGCGCCGCCTCTTACCTCTTACCTCTTACCTCTTACCTCTTACCTCTTACCTCTTACCTCTTACCTCTAATATAATTGCTTCGAACTTTTGGCGGGGCGTAGGTGTTCTATCTGTGCCGGCATAAGCAAATTGTTCTAAAGGTATTGTTTTTTGGTAAATGTGTTTATAGATTATGTTTTTTAGCATATTTTATAACGCATTTAGCGAAATTTATGACTTATATCATATCGCCTATAATTAAAAACTGAGTAACTTTGCGAACAATTTTTGGTAATAAAGTCATAAGAGTCAATAAGAAACAACAATAAAGAAGCAACATCTATGAAGAAAAGACTAATCGAGATGCCGCTAAAGTCAATGGCTTTGATAGGCATCGCCATGAGTATGGCAATCGTATCGTGTGGCAAAAAGGAAGGACAGCAGATGCAACAAGCTGCGCCGGACATTGCAGTAGTAACGGTACAGACGAGCGACGCCGAACTTGAGACGTCGTATCCGTGTATTATTAAAGGTAAGAAAGATGTAGACATCCGTCCGCAAGTGTCGGGATTCATCACAAAAGTATGCGTTGACGAGGGTCAACACGTAAGCGCAGGTCAGACGCTTTTCATCATCGACCAGGTGCAATTTGAGGCAGCCGTACGCCAAGCGGAAGCAGCGGTAGCTGTAGCTCAAGAAGGCTACAACAGCTCGTTGATTACGGCACAAAACAAGCAAAAGCTTTTCCAAAAGAACATCATCAGCGAATACGAAAACCAGTTGGCGCAAAACGACTTGGCAATGGCGAAGTCGCAACTTGCACAAGCGCAAGCAGGACTTACGTCGGCAAAGAAGAACTTGTCGTATACGGTCGTTAAGGCACCGAGCGCAGGTTTTGTAGGCGCAATCCCCAACCGCGAAGGTTCGTTGGCATCGCCGTCGTCGGTAACTCCGTTGACCACGGTGTCGGACATCGACGAGGTTTATGCTTACATCTCGTTCAACGAGCACCAAGTGTTGGAGATGACCGAAGGCGGACAGAAATCGCTTGCAGCAGCAGTAGCAGCGCTTCCGGCAGTAAAACTTCGCCTGAGCGACGGCAGCGAGTATCCCCTCCCCGGCAAAGTGTCGACAGTTACGGGCAACATCGACAACATGACCGGTTCGGCATCGGTACGCGTACTGTTTAAGAACCAAAACGGCATGCTTCGAAGCGGTTCGACGGGTTCAATCGTATTCCCGGTACATCAAGCAAACGTAATACAAATACCGCAAAACGCCACTACCGAAATTCAAGACATTCGCTATGCATACGTAGTAGGCGACTCGAACAAGATAGAAGCGCGCGCCATTCAGGTGCTGTCGAACAACGACGGCAAAAACTTCGTAGTGACCGACGGACTTAAAGCGGGCGAACGCATCGCCGTAGAGGGCGTAGGCGTGACCGTACGTGCGGGCTCTGTAATCAACCCGGTCGACGCAGCAAAGCGCGACGCTCAAAAGGCTCAACAGCAACAAAAGTAATCTCGATTCAAACAATCACAAACGACTATGAAACTTGATAATTTTATAAACCGTCCGGTGCTTTCGACGGTAATCTCAATATTCATTGTGATATTGGGTATTGTGGGGTTGCTGTGGCTGCCTGTAACGCAATATCCGGACATAGCGCCGCCGACCATCAGCGTGTCGACGACCTACACGGGAGCCGACGCCAAGACGGTGCTCAACTCGGTGATAGCGCCTATCGAGGAGCAAATCA
>JBJEDO010000022.1:0-29958 GCA_051872155.1 Candidatus Limisoma sp. | reverse complement strand
GGTAAGAGGTAAGGGGTAAGAGGTAAGAGGTAAGAGGTAAGAGGTAAGAGGTAAGAGGTAAGAGGTAAGAGTGCTGACTATTAATTCAGTAATCCTATAATCCTAAAATTCCTCAGTGCTCAGACCTTTTTCCATTGGTATTCTAAATAAAAATGAATTCTTTGTGGTATATCGCAGATTTTTACTATTTTTGCGGTCAGTCTTATTGCTAAAGCACCGCGCACCGGACTTCGTCCGACGTACGCTATAAGCTAACTCGCGAATATAAATATTTGCAATTCACGATTGAAAGAAATGGCAACGGAAGAATTAACGCCCTTGTTGGGTATGACAATCGAAGAACTTGCAGAGGTTGCGGCGGAACTGTCGATGCCGCGATATGCTGCGGGACAGATGGCACAGTGGCTCTACGAAAAGCGAGTCGCCGACATCGACTCTATGACGAATCTGTCGAAGACGAGTCGCGACCGCTTGAAGAAGTCGTACACCGTCGGCAGATACGACCCGAGCGACGTGGCGCGCAGCGTCGACGGCACGGCGAAGTATTTGTTCCGCGCGTGCGGCGACAAGATGATTGAAAGCGTCTACATTCCCGACAACGGCCGCGGGACGGAGCGCGCCACGCTTTGTGTGTCGTCGCAAGCAGGCTGTAAGATGAATTGCCTGTTCTGCATGACCGGTCGTCAGGGCTTTCACGGTAATCTGACGTGTCGGGAGATTATCAACCAAATAATGAGTATTCCCGAGTCGGAACGGCTTACCAACCTCGTGTTTATGGGCATGGGCGAGCCTACCGACAACCTTTCGGAGGTGATGAAAGCAATCCGCATCCTCACGGAGAAGTGGGGCTTGGCATGGAGTCCGCGGCGCATCACCGTGTCGAGCATCGGCAGGGTGGCGCAGTTGCGCACGCTTCTCGACCAAACGGAGGTGCACATCGCCATCAGCGTCCATTCGCCCTACAGCGCCGAGCGGCTGCGGCTGATGCCCATCGAAAAGGCGTCGCCGATAGCAAAGGTTATGGCGATGCTTGGCGAATACGACTTCGCGCATCAGCGACGCTTGTCGGTGGAATATATTATGTGGAGCGGGCTTAACGACGATTTGCAGCATGCCGAAGCCTTGCGACGTTTGCTTGCCGACACCGGTGCTCGCGTCAACCTTATCCGCTTCCACGCCATCCCCGGCGCCGACTTAAAGACGTCCGACGAGCAGAGTATGGTCGATTTTCGCGACTATCTGAACCGTCACGGCGTAGTCTGCACGATACGTCGCTCGCGCGGCGAAGACATATTTGCCGCTTGCGGTATGCTCGCCGGCAAGAATCTGAAAAACTAACATAAAATCATACAACTATGAAAAAATTTAAGAACATCTTTGCGGCGCTACTCGCTTTGACCTTGGCTTTTGGTGTCCGCGCAGCCGCTCCTTCAGGCTATTACACATCGGCTGAAGGTAAATCCGGCAAGGCTCTTCTTGAGCAATTGTGTACGATTATAAGTTCGCATACAGCCCTTTCTTACGGCGATCTTTGGACGGCTTTCAAGACAACCGACCTGAAGGATAACGGTAAGATTTGGGATATGTATTCGACAAAAGAATTTACTTACTCTACCGACCAATGTGGTAACTATAGCGCAATCGGCGATTGCTACAACCGCGAACACTCGTTCCCGAAGAGCTGGTTCAACGATGCATCTCCGATGTATACCGACCTGTTCCACCTCTATCCGACCGACGGCTATGTCAACAATCAACGCAGCAACTATCCGTTCGGCGAATGTGCCAACGGAGAGAGAGTTCCGTCGAAGAACGGCGTAAATGCGTTGGGTAAACTCGGCACGTCGACTTTCTCGGGCTACACCGGAACAGTTTGGGAACCCGACGACGAATATAAGGGCGACTTTGCGCGTACTTATTTATATATGGCTGCGTGCTACAATAACAAAATTGCATCGTGGAGCTGCGACATGCTTGCCGGCAACTCTTATCCGGCTTTCACTACATGGGCAATCAACTTGCTTCTGAAGTGGAATGCGCAAGACCCGGTGAGCGAAAAAGAGACAAAGCGCAACGATGCCGTCTACTCTTTGCAGAAAAACCGTAATCCGTTTATCGACCATCCCGAACTCGCCGACTACATCTGGGGCGACAAAACGTCGATAGGATGGACTCCCGGCGGCGTCGTTTCGCCGAAATTGATTTATCCCGCCGACGGCGCTACGTTGGATATGGGTGTTACGCTCACAGGCACTCCGCTCAACTATACGGTGACCGTAAAAGGTACAAACCTTACCGAAGACCTCACCGTTACACTCTCGGGCACGGGCATGTCGACCACAACGACTACGGTTACCGCTGCCGCCGCAAATTCTGCCGACGGTGCGAGCGTGGTTGTGACATTTACGTCGGCAGCAGAAACATCGGCAACCGGAACGATTAAGGTGTCGAGCAGCGAAGTGTCGGCAACGGCTTCGCTTAAGGCTCAAGCCGTCGCGTCGGTTCCCGCTTTGGCTGCTACCAACGTTACGTTCGAGTCGTTTAACGCCAACTGGCAAGACGTTTTGGCTGACGGTTCGACCTACCAACTCTATGTCTACGACTCCGCAATGCAGACCCTCGCCGGCTATCCGGTAAACGTTGCCGGTTCGTTGCAAACATATAAGGTAACCGACTTGAACGCAAACACCAAATACTTCTACAACCTGAAGAAAGGCTCGAGCACGTCGAACACCATCGAAGTGACGACAGCCGACTATCCGCGTACAATCAGCGCTTCGTTCGACGGCGAACTCTTCTTCAAGGTGCGCCCCAACACCGATTCAGAGCCTATCGCAGTCGACATCGTTACCGAATATATCGACGAAGACGTAACCGTTACCATTACGTCGCCGTTCCAAATCAGTACCGACAAGGCAAACTGGCAGACGTCGTTGACAGTCGACAAGACCGGCGAACGCATCTACGTGCGCATCCCGGCAAGTCCGTTAGGCGAATACACCGGCACACTCAGCGGCTCGACGCCGACCGTTGCGGGCTTCGACGCCGACGTTACGGCATCGGTGTGCGACATTGCATCGTTCTTCGAAGACTTCGAGCAACCGAACACCGGATTGTCGAGCTACAACGCTTCGGGCAACGAATATCAAGGCACGGCATGCAAGTGGTGGGTACAAGGTGCGAGCATCTTCCCGGGTGACAACAACGACCGCAAAAACGGCGAGCAATCAATCCGCTCTTACTTCGGCAAAGTGGCATCGGGCAATCCTTCGTTGTTGGAAATGCGCGAAGACAAAGTCGGCGGCATCGGCTCCGTAACCTTTAAGGCAGGACTTTACGGCGGCGACGGCGCTTCGGAACTTACGCTCTATACGTCGACCGACGGTGGCGCTACTTGGACCAAGGCGAAAGATTTCACCATCTCCGGTACCTATTTGGCTGAGTATGTCGCTTCGGTAAGCATTAAAGGCAATGCCCGCATCAAGTTCGAACATACATCGGGCAAGCGTTGCAACATCGACGACGTGACGATTTCCGACTATGCCGCACCGTCGGGCGCAGTCGACCAAACGCTCAGCGAACAATGGGATGCATTTGCTCGCAACGGCAAAATCGTTGTCGAACTTCAACGTCCGGCGACGGTTACCATCTATACGCTTGACGCACGCAAGGTGTTTGAGAAAACATTGACGAGCGGTAAGGAAATCGCAATGCCGCGCGGCGTCTACGTCGTGGTTTGCGGCGACGACAACCGAAAAGTGATTGTTAAATAAAATAACTAATCAATAGAAGTGGGAGCAAGCGTGTTCCCACTTCTTTTCTAACGAAAATGGCAAAAAAACGAAATCCGAGTTTCGAAATCTTGCGAGTGCTCGCCATGTTTCTCATCGTGGTGTGGCACTTTATGATACACGGCATCGGGCATAAGCAAGTCGGCTTGACCGAGACGCCTGCGGGGCTGTTCAACTTTTGTGCGATGGAGTATATCGGTTGCTTGGCAAAGGTGTCGACCAACTGCTACATACTCATCACCGGCTATTTTATGATAAATTCGGTGCATCGTTGGCGCAAACTCGCAAAAGTGTGGTTGCCCGTGTTTTTCTATTCGTTTTTTATCTGCCTAATCCTCCTCGCGTGCGGAAAAATCACCGGATGGGAAAAGTTGTGGCATTCGGCGCTGCCGTTATGGTTCGACCGCTATTGGTTTGCTACCAAATATGTTGCCCTGTTTGCGTTGGCGCCCTTCTTGAGCATTGTGGCAAAAGGCATCAGCCGCAGCCGCTATCTCTGCTTGTTGGGCATACTGCTGGTGATTAACCTCGACTTCCTGCTCGGCAAGAGTTTCAGCTCGAACAATTCGCTGCTGTGGTTCATCTTCCTCTTCTTTATGGGCGGTTACATACGCTTGCACGGCAATTTCTCCGGACGCAACCATTACGGCAAACTCTATTTCGCCATGGCGGCAATAATCGCCGTCACGACGGTGGCGACAACATTTGCGCACTACAGCGTGTGGTTTGCGCCGATTTCCGTACACTATCACAACAACAACGGCATCGCCTTCCTCAGTGCGCTCTTCCTCTTCCTTTGGGCAGCCAAACTAAAGGTGGGCGAGAACGTCTTTACGCGGTTTATTATGCGCATTGCGCCCTTGACGTTCGGCGTCTATCTGATTCACGACAACGAGTACATCCGTCGGATTATTTGGCACGAGATATTCGACGCTAAGGCGCACGTCACCGGGTGGGAGTTCGTGCCCTATCTGCTTGGCGTCGTATTGGCAATCTACGCCGTGTGTACGCTCATCGACTACTGCCGCGAGCGCTTGTTCGGCTTGCTGCGCGTCAACGACCGCATCGACATCATTGCCGATAAGGTTAACAGCATTGATTTCAGACACATCCTCAAAAAATAAACTATTATGGTTACCAACGAACGAGACATCCGTCATCAACTTGTCATAGAAGCGGCGCATCGCATGATGACCGCCGCACGCACTGCGCCGAAAGCCAAGGGCTGCGACATCCTCGAGATTGCGCTCGTCGACAGTCGCGACGACCTTCAAGCCATTGCCGACCAACTGCATCGCGAACACGAGTTGAACGGTATGCAATTTCTGCTGCGCGACGCCGACAACATTCTCCAAGGCGAGGCACTGCTGCTCATCGGCACGCGTCGCCAACCGCAAGGCTTGAACTGCGGCTACTGCGGCAAGCCGACTTGTGCGCAAAATCCTGCGCCCGCGCCTTGCGCATTCAACAGCATCGACGTAGGTATCGCTGTCGGCTCGGCATGCGCTATGGCGGCTGATATGAGAGTGGATACGCGCGTTATGTTCTCGGCGGGACATGCGGCGCAAGCGTTGGGATTGTTGCCCGACTGCAACCAGACGCTGGCGATTGCTATTGCCGGCGCGTCGAAAAATCCGTTCTTCGACCGCAAGCCCAAAGAACCGCAAAAGTAAGAGCTTAGCCGAACAGTTTGGCTAAGTCGTCTTTCGAAATACTGTGAATAATCGTTTTGCCGTCGGGCGTATAGCGTTGCTCGGCGCAAGCAAATAGTTTGCCCGTGATGTCGGTCATTTCAGCCTGCGAGAGGCGTTGTCCCGACGACACGGCGGCTGCTCGTGCCGACGAGAGGCAGATAATTTCGCGAATGCGTGTGCCGACGTCTTTGCCGCCGGTCTCGACGCTGTCGACCACGCTGTGGATAAATTCTTTGATGTTCATTCCTTTCAGTGCCGCCGGAATGCTGTTGACGGTCCACGAGCCGGAGCCGAGGAACGACACGTCGAAGCCGCATTCTTCCAGTTGCGGCTGAAGTTCGTTGAAGATTACCGTTTGCGCCGGGGTGAGTTCGACGATGTCGGGGAAGAGCACTCGCTGCGACTCGCTGTTGCCGGTCTGTTCAGCCATCAGGCGGTCGAAGAGTATGCGGATGTGAGCACGGTGCTGGTCGATGACGAGCAAGCCTAACTGATGCGGTGTGACGATATATTTGTCGGCAAATTGGAAGCAGGGCATTGCCGGTTGGTCGGCTTCGTCGTTGAAGAGGCTGCTTGTAATCGTTTCGGTCGGCAACGGACGTCCTTCGATGGTCTGTACTGCGGCTTCGGTGCGTTTGCTTTCGAAACTCGAGTAGAGTTCGTCCCAATTTTGCAGCGAAGCGTCGTCGGCGCCGAAGCGTGACTTTGTGTAGCCTGCCGATTCCTGTCGGAAAGAGCTGCGTGGCTGTTGCGTTGCGCCGGTGTGGCTGTCGGAGTTGAACGGGTTGAAGTCGGGGTTGATGTCGATTGGCGGCGGTACGTTGCCGGTGTGGTTGCTAATTGCGTCGGCATCGTCGATTTGGAACATTCCTTCGGTGTCGAAGTCGATCGACGGCACGGCGCTGAATTTGCCCAATGCCTCTTTGACGGCGGCGAAAAGTATTTGCCAAATCGCTTGCTCGTTTTCGAACTTTATCTCGTTTTTTGTCGGATGTATGTTGATGTCGATAGTCGACGGGTCGACCGAAAAGTTGACGAAATAGTTAGGCTGCGAGTCGGCGGGGATGAGTTGGTCGTAGCAGTTTAGAATCGCCTTGTGGAAGTAGGGATGCTTCATATGGCGGCCGTTGACGAAGAAATACTGCAAAGCGCCGCGACGGCGAGCGTTCTCCGGACGTCCGACGAATCCCGAAATCGTAACGATTGACGTGCTCGTCTCGATTGTGATGAGTTGTTGCTCGATAGAGCGCGAGAAGAGCGCGGCAATGCGTTTCTTCAGCGAGTCGCCCGGCATAAGCTTGTACATCACGTTGTCGTCGTTGGTGAGCGAGAATTCGGTGGTGTGGTTAACCAGGGCGAGGCGCTCGAATTCGCGGACGATGTTGCTCAGCTCCACTTGTTTGCTTTTGAGGAACTTACGGCGAGCCGGCACGTTGAAGAAGATGTTTTTAATCATGAAGTTACTGCCTTCGGCGCAGAGGTCAGCCTCTTGGGTTTCGCAGCGAGAAGCGCTGATGCAGAGGCGTGTGCCTATTTCGGCGCCGCGACGGCGTGTGCGCAGTTCCACTTGAGCGATTGCGGCAATCGAGGCAAGTGCTTCGCCGCGGAAGCCCATGGTGTGGAGCGCAAAGAGGTCGTCTGCCGACTGGATTTTCGAGGTAGAATGGCGCTCGAATGCGAGCCGGGCGTCGGTGTCGGACATTCCCGAGCCGTTGTCGATAACCTGGATAAGGGCGCGGCCGCCGTCTTTCAAGATTATTTGTATGGAAGTTGCACCCGCGTCGATTGCGTTCTCGACGAGTTCTTTGATTACCGAAGCGGGGCGTTGGATAACCTCGCCGGCTGCTATCTGGTTTGCCACGGAGTCGGGCAGTAGTCTGATGATGTCTGGCATAGTTAGTTGTCTCCTTCTTCGCGGATACGACGTGCCGGGGCTATCGTTTCCGGCGAATTTATGTATTCGTCCATAGCCGTTGGCGTGTCGAAGATGTCGTATTTGTCTTTCGGCCGAATGTCGTCGTGCCATTGGAATCCTTTGAGGTAGTATTGTGACTTTTTCGACAGATAGATTGGCGTAACTTTTCCGGTGACGTCGGGCCAAAGCCGCAGTCGGTCCATCTTTTGCTCTTTGAGGTCGACGGTCAGGAAACTGCCTTCGGCGTTGACGAGTTTGTTGTAGGTCGAGTCGTTTTCCATCGGCAAGAGAATGGCTTGCACGTTGCCGCTGACCTCCAGACGGCGCATCTCTTGGTTTTCGAAGTAGGCTGTCATCTCTTTGCCGTAGAGTTGGTCGTAGAATTCGTCGGCGACGTGCTCGGCGAGCATTCCGTATTCAGGCAGATAAGCCACGTCGACGGTGCTGTCGTTGAAGTGCACTTGGATGACGTTGCCCGACACTTGCTTTTCTTCGTTCCAAAGAATCGGGTGGCGGTGCATCCAGAGCATCGAGTCGCGCTCGACGAAGGTCATCGAGTCGCAGAGTCCTTGCACGTCGACGCGATAGAATCGCACTTTCGGGTGGGCGCACATGACGCGCGACGAGTCTTCGAGCAGGTATGAGCGAATCGTGTCGCCGTGGAGGAAGAGCGTATCTTTCTTGGAATATTCCATCGCCAGGGCGCGTTTTGTGGCGAACGTGCTGCCGGTCACTTCGTTGTAGTAGCCGTAGCCGCCGCTGATGGTGCTGCATTTCGCGGAGTCGACGAGCACCATGTTGCCAAACACTTCGCCGAAGCCGGTTGCGCGGTTGTAGAAGATGGTGTCGCCGGTGAGTTTCTGATTGTCTTTGCTGACGACGATTGAGCGGTTGTAGAGCACGGCGCGGTCGGCTTGGGTGTCGTACCAGCCTTTATCGGTGTAGACCACGCTGCTATCCGACACGATTGTGGTATAGCCAACGATGTCGGCAACGTGGGTGTTGGTATTGTAGAAGAGCGTGTCGGTGCGCATTACAAATTTCTCGTTGGTCATCTCCACGTCGAAGAGAAACTCGGTGTCCTTCGTGTCGGGTGCATATTGCCCGTAGACCGACGTGAGTTCGTTCTTGTCGTCGACGATTTTGCCGCCTTCGAAGTAGTAGCCGATGTTGGCGAGCATGTCGTAGTCGAGGCTGTCGGTGAAGAGCGTCACGTTGCGATTTTCCATTCTGACGTTGTCGCGCAAGCGTGCCAGGTCTTGCTCGCCGTCGTAGTAGAGCCGGTCGGCGTAGACAAACAGCGTGTCGCCTTGCTCCATCTTGACGTTGCCGAAAGCCCAGAGCGAGTTGCGTTGGTCGAAGTAGTATGCGCTGTCGCAGTACATAAACATGCCGCCTTTGCGGAATTTGACGTTGCCGCTAAGCGTCTGATATTCTGTGCTTATGTTCGGATCCATGTAGAGTCGGTCGCAGTATTCGAGGAAGACGCGACCTTTCTTGTAGCGGTCGGCTGTCGGGATGGTCGGCTTTATCTTGCTCTGCTTGGGCTTGGAGTTTTTGTCGGACTTGTTGCCGGGCTTGTTCGACTTCGCGTCGGCTTTTGCGTCGGCTTTTGCGTCGGCTTTTGCGTTGGCTTTTTTGTCGGCGGCAGCCGATTTTTTCTGCTCGGTCAAGGTCTTCTGCTTGTGCTCGACCTTTGCTTGAGCCCACATGGCGTCGCCGACGATGATGTTAATCATAAAAATTGCCAAAAGGCATAAAGCTCCGTTAAGAACCTTATGCCCTCCTGTATTTTTAGGATTGCGTTTGCTCATAATCGTTATTTTATCCAGCCTTTGTGTTCGAATTCGCAGTTACGCCAGCCTTCTTCGATGTAGGTGTAGGTGTCGTTGATTTTCTTGGCGAGCCAGTCGCGCAAGATTTTGTCTTTCGCCGACGCTTCATACATTTTCTTAATCACTTCGTAGTCGTCGCGGAGGTTAGCCTTATGACCTTCGATGCGGTTGCGGAGCTTTACGATAGCGACGATTTCGCGGTTGGTCGACGGGTCGATCATCATAAATGCGTTCGAGATTTCGCCGGGTTGGAGTTTGTCGACTTCTTTGGCAATCTCTTGCGGCAGTTGCGACATTTCGAACTTTGGCGTAAGCGATTGCGGGTTAATCATCAGACCTTGGTTGTTGCGGGTGTCCTTGTCTTGCGAAACGTAGGGCGCGGCGTCTTCGAAGGTGAATTTCTTGTCGAGGATGTCGGCGCGGAGCGAGTCGAGACGCATAATTCCGTCGGTCAACTCTTTGTCGCTGATTCGCGGTTTGAGCAGGATGTGGCGCGTGTTGATTTTGTCGCCGCGTTTCTCAATGAGCTGGATGATGTGATATCCGGCTTCGGTTTCGACGATTTTAGAAGCCTTTTTCGGGTCGGTGAGGTTGAACGCCACCGAGGCGTATTCTTGGAGAAGTTCGGTGCGGCCTTTAAAGCCGATTTCGCCGCCACGCGCTGCCGAGCCGTCTTGCGAGTAGAGGATGGCAAGCGTCGAAAACTCGGTTTCGCCGGTGTTGACGCGGCGCGCATAGTCGCGCAGACGCGACTTCACCTCGTCGATTTCCTGCTGCGGGATGGTCGGCTTGATGCTGATGACCTGCACTTCGACTTGCATGGGAATGAAGGGCACGCTATCTTTCGACAGGCTGTCGAAATATTTGCGCACGTCGGCGGGTGTGGCTTTGACGTCTTTGGTGAGCTCTTGCTGTACGCGTTGGATGGTGTACTGATTTTTCATCAGCTCGGTGAGCTGCTCGCGCATTTCGGGAATCGATTTGCGGAAATACTCTTCAACTTTTTCTTTCGAGCCGAGGTTTTCGATAAACAAGTTGATGCGGGCATTTACGTCGGGCAACACTTGCGACTCTTCGACTTCGACGGTGTCGATAACGGCTTGGTGAAGGTAGAGTTTCTCGATAGCCAAACGTTCGGGGATTACGCAATACGGATTGCCTTCGATGTTAGTGCCTTCGTATTGAGCTTGAGAATATTGTTCTTCGATTTGCGACTTGTAGATAGGTTCGTCGCCGACCACCCAAGCCACTTCTTCGGCGATGTTGTTTTGGGCGATGCAGTAGATGCCTGCGCAGGCGAGTGCCACTAATGTTAAATATTTCGATTTCATTCGATTTTGTTGTTTCTTCGCTGATGTTGAAAAAGTTCTACAAAGGTGCGCAATTTTTCCCGTTTATACAAGAGGAATCGACACGAAAGGCTTATTCTTTAGATAGTTTATGATTTTTTGCGATGTCATAGAGACTATTTTAGATATAATAAAGGGCGTCCCTGATTCGGAACGCCCTTTCGCTCTTTTCTAATTTGCGATGAATCCGCCTAAATTGAGTTGCAACGCGTTGTTGCTGCTATAGACTCTTGCAAATTGTTTGATAAATTCAATTGTAGCTCGGCGGGGACTGCTTTTGACGGTCGTTTCCTCCGCCTTCATAATCGGAGTATTGGTTTTATCCATAGGCAACTTCTTTTGTTTGTTCGTTTGTTATTAAAACGCACAAACGGGAAGTTTATTGTATATGCCCGGGATAAAATTTTCTCCTAACCTGCATTATTCACACTGTTCCGTTACGAAAGGGCTAAATGGTAATGCATTAGCGTGAGCACAGCGATGACGATGCAGAATGTAGTAAATCCTACCTTTAAAGAGGAAGAGCGAGCATTGAGCTATGGTGTTGGCAGTTAGTCCTTGCAGTAGGAACAGTATGAATAATGCAGGCTAAAATTACATCGTGAGCACGATGTGGTTTTCTTCGGCGATTTTGCGAAGATTCATGAGCGCGTAGCGCATTCTGCCGAGAGCAGTATTGATGCTCACACCGGTAGCTTCGGCGATTTCTTTGAAGCTCATGTTGAGGTAGTATCTCATCTCGAGCACTTGCTTCTGCACGTCGGGCAGCGACATAACGAGTTGCTTGACGTCGCAAAGAATCTGCTCGCGGACGATGTTGTCTTCGATAGTAGCCTCGCTAAGGTCTTTGCGGTTGAGAATGTTGAGGTCTTCGTTGTCGCACGAGAGTTGCGTGACAGCGCCGGCTTGGCGGAAATAGTCGATTGCAAGGTTGTGGGCGATGCGCGTCAGCCAGCAGTTGAATTTGCCGGTCTCGGTGTATCGACCATCCTTGATTGTGACGATAGCTTTGACAAAAGTTTCTTGAAACAAGTCGTTTGCCAAGTCGCGGTCTTTCACAATGTTTTGTATGTAAGAATAGATGCGGTTTTGATACCTTTCGAGCAGAACGTCGAAAGCGTCATTATTGCCGTCAGCATACAGTCGTACCAAAATGTCGTCTGTAAAAACTTTTAAATCTTCCATTAAAAAACTATTTATGATAGTGTAATGTAGATTCGATAGGCAATAATTTTTAGAGTTATACGTTTATTTGTTTTAATATTTTCGGCAAAACTAAGCCTTTTTTATTGAATAGAAAAATTTTTCAGCAAAAAAATTGCAAAAATTCATCGCGATTAGGTGAAATCGAGACAGTATGCAGACCGCGACGAGGAAATAATGGAAAAATTTTCGCCGTTATTTTAGGGTCTGTTTTTTTGAAGATGATATTTGCACTTGCATAAATATTGCGTGTGGTTTCGTTGCAACACTTACTTTTGTCAAATCTTATTGAAAAACGATTCTCGAATGGCGATGCGCTTTGGCTTGTTAGATCCATAAAGCATAAGATATAGAGGATGCGTAAAATCGGCTTTCGCAACTGGCTAAATCCCGCTCATTTATTCCCTACAACTTCTGGGGCGGTGGAAGATGCGTTGGTAGTAATTGTCAACAGATTCATCTAAGAGATCGGCGTCGATTTCGATTTGTGCGGTTTGCCATTGCTCCGGCGTTTTGCCGAACAACGCTTTAACGCTCTCCAGCCTTTCTTCGTCGGCTTCTCCTGCCAAGCAGCAATCTATATCGTCGCTATATGCCACTTCGTCGCAATTGTAGTCGGGATGCCACTTCATAATAAATGCCCATTTGTCGTCAATTAGGCGAAGTTCGTCGGCGATAAATTTACGATGAACATCCTCAAGGATTGTGTAAACGGTATCACCATCTTCCTCTTTCGCACAATTGATGGTTACAATTTCTCCTGTCGCTAATACAATTGCTTTGTCTCCACACATAGCTTTGTCCGTTATATTGTTGTTAGGCGTTTTTCTTTAGCAAATATAGTAGTTGTGGTGGGTAAAGAATATGTACTTCGGTGTTATTATTTCTTAAAATTATGGTCGGCTTTCGCCGAGTGGGGCGGGGCTATTTGAGCAGGTAGCGGAAGAATGTTTCGTCGGAGTCGGGGAAGAGTTGCTCCAAGTGTGCGCGGAGGCGTTGGTACGACTCGGCGGGTGTTCGCTCAGTGGTGCAGGCTTCGACGCCGAAGAGCCGTTCGGGACGTGTGTGGAGCGACCAACCCCAGCCGTAGCGTTTGCCTTTCTTGTCGACGGGATAGACGAAATCTTCGGTCACGATGCGGCAACCCATGTTGAGACGGGTGATGTATTTGTCGAATTTGCTTCGGAGTTTTGGCGTGTCGAAACCGCAAATTGCGCGCAGTTCGCGAGTTATGAGGCTTCCTTCGCGGTCGAGGACTTCGAGAATCATTGCTTCGACGGAGTCGGGCTCGGGCTTAGGCGTCACGGAGCGACGGTAGTTGCAAAAATCCGCCCAAAGTTGCTGAGTGATGAAGGTTGCTTTGCCGTTGATAAATCCGCCGTAGGCGCAACCGGTTTGCTTGATGATGTCGCCTTTCCAGTCCCAAAGGGGCCATCCGGTGCCGCCGTCGACGGGCTCTTGGTAGTCGCAAACGGGGTCGACGGCTTCTTGTGCCGACCAGTCAAGTCCCATCTTGAGTAGCGGAAGAATGCCGACTTCGTTGATGAAGTCGATGAGTTCGGCGCAGCTGAGCAGAGGACGTTCGGGGAGTGGTTTCATTGGGGTGTGGTTTATTCGTAGATTGTTGCAACAATCCGGCGAGGACCGCCGTAGTCGCGAAATTCGCAGAGGTAAATGCCTTGCCATGTGCCGAGGTTGAGTCTGCCGTCGGTGATTGGAATGGTCAGCGACACGCCGAAGAGCGAGGCTTTTGCGTGCGCGGGCATGTCGTCGAGCCCTTCGAGGGTATGGTCGTAGTAAGGCTCGCCTTCGGCAACGAGTCGGTCCATGATTTTGGCGAGGTCGGAGCGCACGTCGGGGTCGGCATTTTCGTTGATGCTAAGTGCGCAGGAGGTGTGCTTGACGAATAGGTTGAGCAAACCTGTGCGGGGGAGCGGCTTTGGCAGATGCGGCAAGATTTCGGCGGTTACGAGGTGGCATCCGCGCGGCTTGGGCGTGAGCGTGAATTGCTGTTGCTGAATCATAGTTACATAATGCTGAGAAGTTCTAACTCGAAAATCAGCGTGGAGCCGCCGGGGATGCCGGGAATCGACTTGCTGCCGTAAGCCATTTCGGCGGGGATGTAGATTTCCCATTTGTCGCCAACCGACATCTGTTGGAGGGCGATAGCCCAGCCGACGATGAGGTCGCGCATGCGAATTGCGAGCGGAGCGCCGCCGCGACTCGAGTCGAACTTGCGTCCGTTGATTGTCCAGCCGGTGTAGTGTGCGGTGATGACGCTGCGCATGTCGGGATGCTTGCCGCCGCGACCTTTGTGCAACTGCTTGTAGTAGATGCCTTTAGGCAATGGCTCGACGCCGGGATCGAGCGCCTTGTCGCGGAGCCATTGTCGGTTGGCTTCGACGTATTCTTTCTTACTCATTAGCGTTTGTTTTTCGACTTCTTTTTGGAAGATTCTTTCTTAGCCGACTTTGCTTTAGTCGATTTTTTCTTCTTTTTTGGCTTAGGCTCGTCGACCACTTCGCCGTTGCGGTTGACGATAGGTCGCGACATAGTGTCGGCGCTTGAGCCTGCGAGGGCGAAGTCGAGCTGCTTCTTTGCGAGGTCGGCGCGTGCTACGCGGATAGTGAGCTTGTCGCCGAGTTGGTAGACGCGGCGTTTGCGGCGACCGACGAGGCAGTAGTTCTTTTCGTCGAATTCGTAGTAGTCGTCGTCGAGGTCGCGGATAGGCACCATGCCTTCGCACTTGTTTTCGTCGATTTCGACGTACAATCCCCATTCGGTAACGCCCGATACGGAGCCTTCGAAGGTCTGTCCGATGCGGTCTGCCATAAATTCGACCTCTTTGTATTTGATGGAAGCGCGTTCGGCGTTTGCGGCGAGCACTTCCATGTCGGAAGAGTGCTTGCACTCGTCTTCGAGTTTGTCTTTGTTGACGGCGCGTCCGCCGGCGAGGTAACGCTCGAGCAGACGGTGTACCATCATGTCGGGATAGCGGCGGATTGGCGATGTGAAGTGGGTGTAGTAGTCGAACGAGAGCCCGTAGTGACCGACGTTGACGGTCGAGTAGACGGCTTTAGCCATCGAGCGAATTGCCAAAATCGAGAGCAGGTTTTCTTCGGGTTGTCCTTTGACTTTGTCGAGCATTTTGTTGAGCGAGCTGTTGATGTCGCTGCGTTTGCCGCGGAGCTTGATTCGGTAGCCGAATCGGCCGGCGATTTCGGCGAAACTTTCCATCTTGTCGTCGTTAGGACGGTCGTGGATACGGTAGACAAACGGTTTGGGTTGCTTTTTGCCTTTGGGGTGTCCGATTTCGGTAGCCACTTGCTTGTTGGCGAGGAGCATAAACTCTTCGACGAGTTTGTTGGCGTCTTTCGACACTTTGAAGTATACGTTGACGGGGTGTCCCATTTCGTCGATGTCGAAACGAATCTCGAAGCGGTCGAAGTTGAGAGCTCCGTTCTCGAATCGTTTGCGGCGGAGGCATTTTGCAAGGCGGTCGAGCGTTCGGATTTCGTCGGCGAAGTCGCCTTCGCCGGTTTCGATGCGCTCTTGTGCCTCTTCGTATGTGAATCGGCGGTCGCTCTTAATGACGGTTCTGCCGATGCGGTGGCTTTTGATGTTGGCATCGTCGTCGAGCTCGAAGATGCAGGAGAAAGTCAGCTTTTCTTCGTCGGGACGCAGCGAGCAGATGCCGTTGCAGAGGTGCTCGGGGAGCATCGGGATAGTGCGGTCGACAAGGTAAATCGACGTTGCGCGCTCGCGAGCTTCTTTGTCGATGACGGTTCCCGGGTGGACGTAGTGGGTCACGTCGGCGATGTGCACGCCCACTTCCCAGTTGCCGTTGCCGAGGCGGCGAATCGAAAGCGCGTCGTCGAAGTCTTTAGCGTCGCGCGGGTCGATGGTGAAAGTCGTTACGGCGCGGAAGTCTTCGCGGCGAGCGATTTCGTCGGGCGTAATGCCGGCTTTGATGCGGTTTGCGGCGTCTTCCACTTTCTTTGGATAGACGTAAGGCAAGCCGAATTCGGCGAGGATGGCGTTCATCTCGCAATTGTTTTCGCCGGTTGCGCCGAGCACGTCGACGATTTCGCCGATAGGATTCTTGTCGTCGTCGTCCCAGCGCACGATTCGTGCAATCGCTTTGTCGCCGCTCTTTGCGTCTTTAAGATTCTCGGCGGGGATGATAATGTCGCAGGCGAGGAATTTGCTATCGGTTTGCAAGTAAGCGAACGATTTCTGAACCTTAACGGTTCCGATGAATGTTTGCTCTTTCTTTTCGATGATTTCGAGCACACGCGCTTCAGGCTCGACGCCACGACGTTGCGCCGAGAGGTGCACTCTGACGCGGTCGCCGTTGAGGGCGTGCTTGGAGTTGCGCTCGGCGACGAAAATAGGCATGTCGGTGTTGTCGATGATTACGCCGTTTTTGCCGTTGCTACGGCGCACGAAAGTGCCTTCGGAGGCGGAAGTTATCTGCGTGGCTTGGTAGCGTCCGGGGACGAGTTCGGCGAGAAATCCGTCGAGCACCATGTCGTCGAGGATGTCGGCAATCATATATTGGTTGACGCGCCTTGCGATGCCCAGGTCCAAGGAAATTTGCTTATAGTTGTACGAACCTGTCGGGTGCTCGTTGAAGAAGTCGACCACCATGCTTTGGAAATCGGCTTTCCGGGTCTTGTTAGTTTTCTTTTTTGACATATGCTCGAAAGTTTCTTGTAAAACAATGCAAAAGCGACGATTGTTTTAGCGATTATATCCACAAAGTTAGTACATATGTCGCTTATGTGCAAGAAAACTGCGCAAAAACGCGGGCAAAAAGCGGCGCTTAATCGTCTTAATCGTCTTCTCTTAATCTTCGAGCGGGAGAAGTTCGTAGAGATGCAGTCGGAGTTGCTTCCAGCTGACGAAGTCCGACTTCGAGCCGCGTAGCAACTTGATAGGCTTCTCGTTGAGGTACGCACGGACGTAGACGGCGCCCGACGGTGCGGTGAAGTAGACGAGTTGCAGGTTTGCCGCCATCGGGAACGACTCGTAGTCGCGCCAGTTGTCGGCAACGGTGTCGTAGTAGTTCGTCAGGTAGTAGCATCCGGGCACTTGCATCAGCGCCAGCAGCGGCATGAGCGTCTCGGCGTGGCCGAAGCGCAGTTTTGCGGAGGCTGTCAACTTGCCTTGGAGCACGTCGTCGGCGGTCGAGATGATGTCCTGGAGCAGCGGTGCGGCGAGTCGGGCAGGGCGTTGCGACAGCGTCGAAGCCGAGTAGAGCAGGTATTGACGGAAGTTGAACACCGACCACATCCGGCGATATTCTTCGACGGTGAAATATTTCGACGCGTCGATTTTCAGCCCCATGCAGTCCATTCCGGCAACGACATAGTATTCCGCCAAAGCGAGGTCGTAGACCTTGTCGTAGTCGAGCGGAAAACGTTCGCCGAGGATGCGCAGCAGCGGGTCGATGGTGATGTTGGCAGCGGCAAATCGGTTGTAAGTGCTTGTGTAGGCAGTGTCGGTGCGATACTGTTTATACAGGCTGTCGAGGTCGAAATTGCGCATCAGCGGGCTGAATTCGGGACCCGACGACGTCGTCAGGCTGATGCCTTTGGCTCGGCGGGCAAGCGCACCGGTTGCGGCATACATACTGTGGACGCATCGCGGCGACGACGAAGATATAGCCACGACGTGCGAGTCGACAAAGAGTTGCGGAAAGTTGGCATACATACGTTCGGCAATGCCTTGATGCTCGCGTTCGCCGATAGAGTCGAGTTCGCCCCAACGGTTAGCCGTAGCGCTGATAACGCGTTCGACGTCAGCCTTGAACTGACGCCCGAGCGGCGTGATGGTCTTCTCGCGTTCGGCGCGCTCCAGTGCACGGTGGATGAGCATCGTGAAGTGCGAACTTGCGGGATAGCGCGAGCCGTGGCGGCTGACGTGGTTGACGAACACCGGCGTGAGCGAGTCGGGATATTGCACCGTGGCGTTACGCACGGGGTATGGTGACAGGCTTGCACGTCCGCTGTCGTAGTCGAAAGCGAGTGCCGATGCAACGGCGACGACAGTGAGCAAAGCCCATACGAAGATACGTTTCATTGTTTTGAGGTGTTTTGTTGCCGACAAATTTAGCAACATTTACCTGAAAAAGCAAAAAAAGCTGCGCGGGAGTGCGCAGCTTTTTTTGAGATAAGTGTTTTCTCAAGAATTCATTAAGATTACTTTCTTAAGAACTCTTTGAGATTATTTTTTCAAGAAATCTTTAATTTCGGCAACGGTGTGTTCGACGGTGAAGCCGAGGCGCTTGTCGAGCTCGCCTGCGGGCGCGGAGAATCCGAAGCTTTCCATGCCCGACACATTGCCCATCGGACCGACGAGTCGTGCTAATGTCGAAGGCAGACCGGAAGTTTTGCCGAATACGGGAACGCCTTGCGGAATGATGCTGTTGCGATATTCTTCGGGTTGGTCGAACCAGAGTCCGATTGAGGGCACCGACACAACGCGGCAAGCAATGCCTTCCGCCTTGAGGGCTTCGGCAGCGCCAACGAGCAGCGCAACGTCGGAGCCGTTAGCCACGAGCACGGCGTCGGGGTTTGGGCATTCGACCACGGTATATCCGCCGCGAGCCATCTGCATAGCGTCGTTGAAGCGGTCGCCCGACGTCGAAGGAAGGTCGGCGCAGTTCTGACGCGACAGGATGAGCGCTGTCGGCGTTTCGCGGTTTTCCATCGCCATCTTCCAAGCGATAGTTGTTTCGGCGCTGTCGGCGGGACGAAGCACGAGTACACTGTTTTTGCCGGCATGGTTTTTCAGCTCTTCCATCAAGCGGAGTTGAGCTTCTTGCTCTACGGGTTCGTGGGTCGGGCCGTCTTCGCCTACGCGGAACGAGTCGTGCGTCCACACATATTTGACGGGCAGTTGCATCAGTGCAGCCATGCGGAGTGCGGGTTTCATATAGTCGGAGAATACGAAGAACGTGCCGCAAGCGCAGTGCAATCCGCCGTGGAGGGCGATACCGTTCATGATGGCAGCCATGGTGAGTTCGGCAACGCCGGCTTGGAGGAATGTTCCGTCGAAGGCATTGGGAGCAATCAGGCTGCCGCGTTTTTTGAGGAATCCGTCGGTTTTGTCACTGTTAGCCAAGTCAGCCGACGAAACGAGCATATTGTTCATCACCGCACCGAGTTCTGCCAGCACGTCAGCCGACGATTGTCGAGTGGCGATGCCGGGTTTGTGCTCGATTGCGCGATAGTCTATCTCGGGAAGACGTCCTGCGATGCAGTCGTCGAGTTCTTTAGCTTTTTCGGGATTTTCGGCAGCCCATTTGTCGAATTTCGCCTTACGTTCGGCAACGATGTCTTTGAGTTCGGCGCGACGAGCGCTGTAGAGCGCTGCCGTTTCGGGGAACACTTTCCACGGGTCGTTGGGGTCGCCGCCGAGGTTTTCGATAGTTTTTTCGTAGCTTGCGCCGGATTTGCTCAACGGGTTACCATGCGTGCTGCAGCGCGACTCGAAGTTTTCGCCGTCGGCGGTTACGCAGCCTTTACCCATCGTGGTGTGACCTATGATGATTGTCGGACGTTCGGTTTCGGCGTTGGCGTTGTCGAGAGCCGCCATGATTTGCTCGGCGTCGGAGCCGTCAACTTCGATTACGTTCCAGTTCCAAGCGCGATATTTAGCTGCGGTGTCTTCGTGCGACGCTTGTTCGACCATCGAGGCAAGTTGCACGCGGTTGCTGTCGTAGAACATGATGAGGTTACTCAGACCCAACAGCCCTGCAATACGACCTGCGCCTTGCGAAATTTCCTCTTGGATACCGCCGTCGGAGATGAAAGCGTAAGTCTTATGAGCCACAACGTCGCCAAAGCGAGCCACGAGGAATCGTTCGGCAATAGCCGAGCCGACAGCCATAACGTGACCTTGACCGAGCGGGCCGGAAGCGTTTTCGACGCCGCGTTCAACGTCGACTTCCGGGTGACCGGGCGTTACCGAGCCCCATTGGCGGAAGCCTTTGAGGTCGTCGACGGTGTATTTACCGCAGAGGAATAGCGCAGCATAGAGCATTGTCGACATGTGACCCGGGTCGAGGAAGAAGCGGTCGCGAGCGAACCAATGCGGGTTTTCTGGGTCGAAAACAAGGTATTTCGAATATAAAATATTGGTGAAGTCAGAACCACCCATAGCTCCGCCGGGGTGACCCGATTTCGCTTTTTCTACCATTGCAGCCTCGAGAATACGCATATTGTCGGCTGCTTTGTTGATTTGCTTTATGTCCATAAGTATTAGTTTTTGTTCTTTGTTTGAATTTACAAAAATACGCAAAATTTGTGGAATAAGAAATTATTTAAGGAATTTATTGACGAAGGTTTTCGGAAAATAGTTTTAAATACATTAATTATTTTGTTTTGGCTAATAAAATTATTAACTTTGCAAAATAAAGACGAGGAAAGCACCGCTAAGATGGACATTGCGTTTAAATCGACTAAGGCATGTAAATGCTATCAAGCATTTGTTGAAGATCCAACGAATAGGGCTAAGCGACGTGCATTTGGCAAAATGTTCGGTGGGATTGAGGAGGAAAGTGTTAAGCTTCACAAGCGACTTCTCTCCTTTGCTGATGCGGGTGCATACAACCGAATATATGGAGGTACAAATAACCGTATAGAGCTTAAGCGTGGAGATAAGAAAGAAAAACCACTAATATTGAAAACACGAGTTACAGGAAGTTGGAGAAAGTTTTTTCATAATATAGCTACCGAAGCCGGTGATTTCTTATTGGTTAGAGATTGGCTTGGAAATTTTGATAAAATTAGTGCAATATATGTTATAGATGTGAACAATCATGACTATAACGCAGTTTAATAGAATATGGAACAGAAAGTTAGTGTACGAAATCCTCTGGAAATGCTGAATACTCCCGGACAGGAGGTGGAGAACATTTTTGCAGCGCAAGGCAGAGATGTTGCTGACTTTATGCCCATTGACAAGCTGCGAGTAAAAGTCAAGTTTTCCGAAAAAGAGATTGCACGACTTTGCAAAGTCCTTGGTATGGGCGACGAACTCGCTTCGTTTATTCGCAATTATCAAGATGACTATGCTTGCGAGAAAAAGAAAGCTGCGGCATCGTATAAGGTATCAAAAAAGGCGTTTACAAAGTTAAAGGATATTCTCCCGTTGCTTCGCAATGAATTTACGGAGGGCAAAGATGTTCTCGATGATATTCTTGACTATTTTGATGTAGATTCGGAAGAAGAAGTGTTCAGCGCGTCTGATAATTTTGCTGCATTATTTCGTCGACAGAACAATGTGGAAGTCGACCCGGTTAACCTATATGCATGGTTGCGGCGAGGTGAGTTGGATTTCAATCGAATGAATCTACCGGAGTATAATGAAGCGGCGTTGAATAATTGGATTGATTCCGGAAAGTGGAAACACCAAATCGAGAACCCGGATTATTTCCATTCACTGCCTTCAGTTATGGAATCTTTTGGAGTGGCATTAGTCCTTGTGCCATATCTTCCAAAAACCGTATATGGCTGCGTTCGTTGGTTTGACGGAAAACCGTTAATACAGATTTCGGACCGCAATCGCGATTTAGCCACATGTTGGTTTACTTTATTCCACGAGTTGGGACATGTAATTCTTCATCGCAATGAGGAGATTTTGGAAGGACAATTGAACGAAAGTAATGTAAAACTGTCTGAAATCGAACGACAAGCAAACAAATTTGCAAACTCGTATCTTTTCAACGGAGATCAATTGCGCAAAACCGTTTTTGAACGAAAACGCAGAGGAGAATCGATGACGGCATATAGTCTATCTGACGAATTTAAAGTGCATCATTTATTTACTTCTTATTGGCTATTAAAAGCGCAATACCAACCGACGTTCCAGCGTCATGTTTCTATTGATTTTTTATCACAGTATTAACTGAAAAACAAAAAAAATAAAAAGAGGCGTTTAACCATCACGGTCGGCGCCTCTTTGTTTAGTCTTTTTCCACTACAAAATGTTGTCATTTTTAACTATTTTCATGCATTATCTATTCGAAGTCATTTATTTGTTTCGATTCGGCACGTGGTGGGACGTTCGATTTTTCGGTGTTGGTAAACTCAAAAACCGTATCGTCCTTAGTAATAGAAACGTCGATGGTCTTGGTTTTATTGTCCGGATTGTACGCCCAACTCCAATTATTTTCTTCGAAGGACCAATCGCCGGGCGTCAAGACTACGTTACAAGTTGGCGCATTGCCGCTTACGAGTGTCGTCAAATAAGGATTATCGCTCGTGAAGGAGCCTCCGTAGATTTTGAAGATGGCGCTTTCGCTTGACTCCACCAGTCCGTTTTTCTGCAGCTTGGCGAGATATAATGGAAAACCGGCAGACAGCGCCAAGTATATCCCTTCGTTCTCTGTCATGGTGCGTTCGCCGTCTGACAACATTAAATCTTCGATATTCAGCACGCGATTCACGCGTTTTGTGCGGTATCGTCCCGTCGCACCCTTTTTGAATCCCGAACTATAGCCGGTGTCGCTATCGTTGTAATCTTCAATCCAGCCCATTGCGCGTTGCTTTACGGGGAAATCGTACGTGCCGTCGAATGTGTCGAGGTCTACGGTTGCCAAGTCGGGCAAGGTTAGCTGCGTTTTAGTTCCGAATGACTCGGCTCCGTCGGCAACGATGTCGTTGCCGCCATTGGTTGCCGTGTTGTTGTAGATGGCGCATAAAACACCTGCCCCCGAGGTTATGTCGAATATTGCTCCGTTGCTGACGAAAATGCCGCCTCCAAAGCCTTTGGCGCCCTCGCTCCACATTCCTTTGGTTGCCGTGACTCCGGTTGCGGCGGTCGATGTTGCGTAGTTGCTATATATTTTCCCTGACGAGAAAGATGCTTGCGCTCTGTGAATGCCGATTGCGCCGGCGTAGGTGGCTGTGTTGCCGGTCATTGTTACGTTGTCCATCGTCAAGTTGACATCTGCATAACATTGCCCGGAAGTGCCTAATCCCGGCACGTTGCCGTCGACGAAGATGGCACCGCCGCGAATGGCTTGGCAACCGGTAAACGTCGACGATGAGAGCCCAACGCTGATATTTTTACCTTTTGAAATTGTTGTCGATTGGTCGGCTTCGTCGACGTTGCGAATCAAGATTGCGCCGCCATCGCCTGACAATGCTTTGTTGCCCGACATCGTGAGCCCGGATAGCGTAGCCGTTGTTGTGGGCACTCCTTCGTCGGTTTCGCTTGAACTTACGCCATATTGCTGGTTGGCGATAGCGATTGCGGCACCACCGCCGCCGGTTGCCGAGCCCTCGTTCGCTGTGATTTCGTTATCGTTGAATGTTACGCCCGACATTGTCATACTTCCGCCGTTGCCAAAGTAGATTCCTGCACCGTAGCCTTCTTTGCTATCGGTGGAACTATTTGTGAATGTGCCGATTAGCTTGTTTGTATTAAATTCGCCATCGGTAATTTCCGCGGTGCTGTTGTTGGTGATATACAGCCCGGCGCCTCGGTACGGACACTTATTGCTCTCGTAGGTGCAATTTTCGGATTTGATATCGGCATTGTTGGCATAGACAACGCCGCCAAATCGTTGGCTGGAATTCGAGGTAAATGACGATTTTTCGAGCCAACACAGCGACTTCGCTTTGACATATAGCACCCCGGCATCAGCGCCGCTGATGTTGTTCTCGAAAGTACATGCGCCGCCGTCTTTTTCACCGAGACCGTGACCGATATGTAAATAAGGATATACTGCTGTCGTATCTGCCGCAGTCAGTCGATTCTTATCTGTCAGCCAAGAAATGCAAGCGCCGGAGCCTGGAGTCCAGTTGTGATGCATTTTAGTTCTGTGTATTATAACCTGACCTTGCCAGTTCTCACGGGAGTAGATTACTCCGCCTTTTGTGGTGCTGTTGCCATCTCCTGACCGACAATAGCGAAATTCGCTGTTCATTATCTTTACAGTATTTCTATGCCAAGGCTTTAGATTAGATTCAGCTTTCATTCCTCCTACCATATAAATTGCGCTGCCTTGTATGGTATTACAATATTGAAATATACAGTGGTCGATAGTTGTCGTGCCCATATATGATTCATTAATATTTGTTCCCGACCAATCACAGCCGAGTTTTATTGCGGCTGCCGATGAATTTGTGAGATTTTGATAATTCTGGATTGTAACATAATGTAGTTCCAGAGTGCCTTGACTACCAATAAATTCGTATGTAATTTTCGGAGTCCCGTTTTTAACGAAGGTAGAATTGTAACTAATGCTACCTACGTTTGGAATAGCACTCGCCGGATTTCCGTTGAGAGTGAGGTCGGCGCCTCCATCGAGAATTATTCGATGGCTTTCATCTCCATGAATAACATTCATTTTTAAATCCCCGATAACTTTAAAAGCATTGTCAAGATCCGCCGCAACTTTAATTGTTATGTCCCCTTTTGTAACGTCTATATCGTTAATAAAATTAACTGTGTTGTGTCGCTCTATGACAATAGTACCTTTGAGGTTTATATTTCCTTTTATGTAAACATTGTGCTCAACGGGTTTCTCTAAAGTTCCACCCGAAAAGGTATATCCTTTAAGGTCGCCGGCAAACCATTCGTGATCAACGGCTCGGGATACAAATGCCACATTTAAGAATAATAGGATAGATACAATCGTACCTACCGCTTTGGTTAAACGGTTCATAATAAATTTGAATAGACGGTTTAATAATAAAAAAACTACAAATCAATTGATTTGAGCTTTCAAATATAGTGATAATGTGAAATATAGAAAAGAATAATAGATAAATTGGCTAAATGTGATGACGGATTGGTGGAAATTATAGATAGTTTATTCTGTATTCCGGCACAGCAACCCCTGCCGTATCTTCGACGTGGCAGGGGTACCAAGTATCTTTTAACTATTTGAAAAGCGAATCGGGATAAACGCCGTTTTTGTGAAGTTCGGCAAATTTTGCAACGACAGCGGGGCGGTCGTCTGCGTGGGTGACGCCAAACCAGCGTGAATCGGTATCTAAAACCTTGATTGTTGCCTCGTTCGACTTGATTAGAGCATCGACAACGTCAGGTATAACCTGTTCCGCTTTCGGAGTCGTCAAGTCTCGCTCGAGGAATTTTGTAAATTCATGCTCCGCGTAGTCGAAGTAGTCGGGCGTGAAGCCCCACATATTCATCGAAACGGGCACGTCGGCATCGAGCATGTGTTGCGTGCCGGCGGCGTCTGTGTAGAATAATTCGCGGGCGTCGTTGTATTGTATTTCCTTACATTCTTCGACCGCTGTCAGCATTCCATCTTTCGTTTGGCAGACGCCGCGGTTGACGCCGCCGTTTTCCGTCGTGGTATTGCCGAGGCGGAATCCCACCATGCAATAGTCGCCTTTGCGGTCGCGCGGTCGCATCAATTCTTTGGCAAGAACTTCGTAGGAGTTGCGTCCGTAGAAGTCGTCGGAGTTGATTACGGCAAACGGCTCGTTGATTGCACCTTTTGCCATAAGAACGGCGTGCGCCGGACCCCACGGCTTTGTGCGCTCGGCAGGGCATACGAATCCGTTAGGCAATTTGTCGGTCGACTGGAATACGACGTCGACCGGGATGTGACCCTCGTACTTGGAAAGAATTTTGTCGCGAAAGTCTTGTTCGAAATCTATGCGGATTACAAATACAACCTTTCCGAATCCGGATTGAATGGCATCGTAGACGGAATAGTCCATAATGGTTTCGCCATGAGGGCCGAGTCCGTCGAGTTGCTTCAAGCCACCGTAGCGGCTACCCATTCCGGCGGCAAGAACGAATAATGTCGGTTTCATTCGATTGTTTTGAATGTGAAATTTATATGACGTTTATAAGTCTCTCCGGGACGCAGAACGGTGGAAGGGAACGACGGCGTGTTGGGCGAGTTGGGGAATCCCTGACACTCTATGGCAACTCCGTCGTAGTCGTTGTAACCACGTCCTGCCTTGTTCTTCGGGCAGCCCGACAGCCAGTTGCCGGTATAGATCTGCACACCCGGTTGGTCGCTGCTTACCTCAAGAATTCTTCCGGAGGTTTCGTCCATAAGAGTTGCTACCTTGCGTAACTGTCCGTCTTCGGCGTCGTTCACCACCCAGCATGCATCGTAGCCTTTGCCTATTTTCAAAGCGGGGAAATCGGCGTCGATATCCTTGCCGATGGCTTTGAACGAGCGGAAATCCATAGGCGTGCCTTCGACGGGTGCAATCTCGCCTGACGGAATCAGCGTTTCGTCGGTTGGCAGATAGTTGTCTGCCTCCAGCTTGAGCAATTGGCTGAAAATACTTCCGCTGTCGTGCCCTTTAAGATTCCAATAGGCGTGGTTGGTCAGGTTGACCACGGTAGGCGCATCCGTGGTGGCTGTCAACGTCAGTTGCAGTTCGTTGTCGTCGGTCCACACATATTTCGCTTCCGCATGCAAATTGCCGGGGAATCCTGCTTCGCCGTCTCGGGAGAGGTATGCGAAGACCACGCTGTCGTCGGTTTGCTCTTTGACTTCCCAGATGCGGTTGTGGAATCCGTGGTCGCCGCCGTGGTTGCAGTTCGGACCGACGTTTATCGGCAACGTATAATCAACGCCGTCGAGCGTGAAATGACCTCGGGCAATGCGGTTGGCATAGCGTCCGGGTATTTTGCCGCAGGCGGGTCCGTCGCCGATATAGTCTTGCAGATTTGAATAGCCGAGAGCCACGTCGTCGATTGTTCCGGTTTTGTCGGGTACGTTGACCTCGACAATGCCGGCGCCGATGCTCGTCAGCACTACCGATGCACCGGCGCCGTTGACAAGCGTTATGAACTTTATGTCTGTTGTTGCCATTTCTTACTCTTTTGCGCGTTCAACAATGTGTGCACCGTCGCTGATTACTACGGGATATACCTGCGGCTCGTGACCGTAGCGTTCGTTGAAGCGTGCTATTGCTGTCTTGACGAACTTGTCGCGAAGGTCTTTCTTGACGAGGTTGATAGTGCATCCGCCGAAGCCGCCGCCCATGATGCGCGAACCGGTCACACCGCATTCGCGGGCGATGTCGTTGAGGTAATCGAGTTCTTCGCAGCTCACCTCGTAGTCGTCCGACAGACCGTGGTGCGTTTCGTACATCATACGACCAACCGTTTCATAGTCGCCTGCGTTAAGCGCGTCGCAGACGGCGAGTACGCGTTCTTTCTCTTCGATGACAAATTTTGCACGGAAGTAGTCTTCGGCGGTAATGTCGGTGCGGATAGCTTTGAGCGCCGACATAGTTGCGTCGCGGAGCGTTTCAAGTCCGAGGCGTTTCGCCACGCGCTCGCAAGATGCGCGACGCTTGTTGTAGGGCGAGTCGGCAAGTTCGTGTTTTACACGAGAATCGATGAGCACGAGTTCGTAATCTTCGGGTGCGAAGGGGAAGTATTCAAACTCCATCGAGCGGCAGTCGAGGCGCATCAGTTTGCCCGCCTGACCCATGATTGACGCAAATTGGTCCATGATGCCGCAGTTCACGCCGCAGTAGTTGTGTTCGGTCGACTGACCGATTCTTGCAAGTTCGAACTTGTCGATTTTGTTGTCGTTGAAAAGGTCGTTGATGGCGAACGCGAAACAACTTTCGAGCGCCGCCGACGAACTGAGCCCGGCGCCGAGAGGAACGTTTCCGGCAAATACGGCGTCGAAGCCTTTAGTGATGCCGCCGCGCTTGGCAACCTCACGGCATACGCCGAAGATGTAGCGTGCCCACGAAGCCTCGGGCGCGTCAGCCTCATTCAGGCCGAACTCGGCATAGTCGTCGAGGTCGACGGAATAGACGCGCACCGTGTCGGTGCCGTTGGGCTGAATTTTTGCCATTATTACTTTGTCTATTGCTCCGGGGAATACAAAACCGCCGTTATAGTCGGTATGTTCGCCGATAAGGTTGATACGACCTGCCGAGGCATAGACAGTTCCCGGCTCGTTAAAGCGTTTGCTAAACTCTTCGTTAATTCTATTTTTTAGTTCCATGTCAATACTATTAGATTAATGGACGGTTAAACAAAATTACATCATTTTTCAAATGTAGCGAAAAAGCTGAATATGGAAAAGCAAAAACGACAAATTAACAAAACATAACAAAACAGGCGCCTTTGTGGCGGGGCACGTTTGCCTGCGAGCCGGATTGTTGCAAAGACTTTCTTGTCGAAATGATTTGTGTTGACATGAACGTAATATGAATTACATGATGTGTAATCTGTTGCTAATCAGATGCGTTGACTAAGTGAGGGCTGTGAATTTCAGTGTTTGCTTGTTGGATTTTGACATGAAATGACATGAAATTATCCCCATGCCGGTATATATGCAATATCGCGACGATTGGTTCCGGCGGGTGTGCCTACTTTTATAAGACCACGTTCAAGAGTCTCCTTTATAACGCCTGAAATAGCGGTGTAATTCTTGTCGTCAACCCCCATTCGCTGACGGAATGATTTGTTAGTCATCATTTCGTTTGAGAGATATTTCAAACATGCGTGTTGGTAGCATGCTTGAACACGTTCTTCACGAGTGGTATCTCGCCATTCACGATATTCACTAAGAATGATTGTGGTTCTTATGTCAGATACGCGATATTTTATTGCAGGAAGTTGGTATTGCTCAATCGCTTCTACGGCTTTATCCATTCCGCTACCTTTTTCTTCACAAAATCCCATACGTCGCATGACATCGGCGAGTTCTTCATTGCGTGATTGATATGCATCGATGAATCGGTCAGTGCTTATAAGCGGTTGTCCGGGAGAAGAAATTTCTACACGGTCTGAATATATTTCAACCATTGGAAATCCGAGCACATTGAAATTCTGATGGATAATCATATTCGCAGCAATTTCTCTAATTGCAATTTCGGGGTACATTCTGACATCGGTTCGGAGAGCTTTGCCTATTTCTTCATTAGCCGGTAATTGCCCATTAATCCAATCTATCATTTGAGGCAAACAAAGTGCATAACCCTGTTCGAAAATCTTCTCGCGGATAGTTTCGACCTTGTTCTTTCCCTTATAGACAATCACTCGTATTGCCTTTCTATAAAGTGAATCAAACTGCCTGAAATCTTTTGCAAGCAACAATGCGCCAAGCTCGGTAATGTCATAGCCATTCACTGAAGCAACGACAAAACGCTCAGAGACAAATCTTTCGATAATGCCTTCCGTAGTCTGTGGTATAGGAAGATTTAATCTGTCAAAATATGTTTCAGCACTTAAGAGACCTATCACTTCGCTTGTGGTGCGACAAGATTTAACAGGTATCTGATGCAATAACTTGCTACTGTTGAGTTTCCATATTTTTGACTCTTTTTCAGGAAAATCTATCAGTTTTCTGGTGATCGAGCCAATACGAATGTAAGATGTATGCAAAAATGAAACAGGTCTATCGGTTGCACATGGAATGCGATACATAGAAATATGTTTGCCTTGTATGTCGAATTCGTAACACTCCACATCTATTCTTGGATTCAGCCTTGAAACCAACCAATTCTCCAATTCTTCATTGCCAACTTTGTGCTTTTTAGCCTGAAAGGTTGTGCCAACAATGTCGTGGGTGCTATCCTCAACTCCAAAAACGATGTATCCAAAAGGTTTTGAAAGTAAGGTTGCACTATTTGACATGGCAGAAATTCGTTCTCCGATTTCTTCCTTTGAGTGAAAGTTGTGTTTGAACTCAACCCATTCTGTTTCGGTTGGTAACGCTACTAAATTTGTGAGTAAAAATTCTAATTCAGACTGTTCCATAATGCAAAGTTACGAAATTTTGTGAGTTATTCCATAAGTGCTTAAGTGATTTTGATAAATGTGGCATTAGATACTGTAATGATTTCAGTAATAAAATACATCGGCTTTATTGTGAATACCTTAATTCCGCAACACTATTATAAATTTAACTTTTTAAGTACCTGAGCAACAAAAAGTTGCTCAGGATTTTGTCATGTCAGATTTTTCACTTATCTTAGTGTTGCGAATCCAAAAACAAGGAAAATCGTAACAGACATGGCAAAGGTATCAATAAAATCTGAGAAACTCACTCCTTTTGGAGGAATATTTTCAATAATGGAGCAATTTGACTCCAAACTCTCATCTGTAATAGACTCAACACTTGGAATGAGATGCAAACTGTATGGTTATCAATACAGTGAAATCATCCGTTCGCTTATGAGTGTTTATTTC